>JAZNNY010000145.1:0-4758 GCA_045580505.1 Lentihominibacter sp. | reverse complement strand
CACAACGTGCATTATCCCCGCGCCTGCCGCCTTGAATATGGCGGCCACAGCCAGCGGATCCTCCGCCACCTGATGAACGGTGTCAAAGTCGCCCTTATAAAGCCGCACGCAGCGGCCGTCCTTTAAATCTATTGCAGGAAGAATATACATCAGTCGGTCAGCTCCCAAAAGTTTTTCAGCATCTGCAGGCCCGTTTCACCGCTCTTTTCCGGGTGGAACTGGCATCCGAATACGTTGCCGGATGCAACCGCTGCGGTCAGCGGCGCACCGTAGTCCGTCACTGCGATCGTGTTCTCCGCGCAGTCCGTCGCATAGAAGGAATGTACGAAATACATGAAGGCGCCCTCGTCGATGTACTTGAACAGCGGGCTCTTCTCTCCCGGGAAAGTGATGGCATTCCATCCGATGTGCGGGATCTTGTAGCCTTCCGGGATCACGTCCGCGATCGGCCGCACGCTGCCCGGAATCAGTCCGAGACCTTCGTGCTCCCCGTATTCAAAGCTTTTCTCAAGCAGAAGCTGCATGCCCAAGCAGATGCCCATGATCGGCTTGCCCTCTGCGGCTTCCTTCTTGACCAGGTCTGCCATCCCGCTCTCGCGCAGCTTAGCCGCCGCATCGCTGAAGGCGCCGACGCCCGGCAGGATCACCTGGTCTGCAGCGGCGATGACCGCCTCATCGGACGTAACAACGGCGCGTGCTCCGATGGCGTCCAGTGAACTCTTCAGGGAAAAGAGGTTCCCTACTCCGTAATCTATGATTGCTAACATTACAGTACTCCTTTGGTTGATGGGACTTCACCCGCAAAGGCAGGATCGATCCTGACTGCCATCCGCATGCTCCGCGCCGCGGATTTGAATGCTCCCTCTATGATGTGGTGGGAATTGCTGCCGGCGAGCTGCTGCAGGTGCAGGCTGCATTTCGCGCTGCGCACGAACCCCAGCCAGAACTCCTGCACGAGTTCCGTATCAAAGGTTCCCACCTTCTCGGTCGGAATGTCCAGTTCGAACCCGAGATAGTCCCTGCCGGAAAAATCAACCGCGCTCAGAATCAGCGCCTCATCCATGGGCAGGATCATGTGTCCGTAGCGGATGATGCCCTTCTTGTCGCCGAGTGCCTTGGCAAAGGCCTCCCCCAGAGCGATTCCGATGTCCTCTACGGTGTGGTGATCGTCGACCTGGGTGTCCCCCTTACAGGCGACCCCGAGATCAAATCTTCCGTGGGACGCGAAGAGGGTCAGCATATGATCCAGAAATCCCACGCCGGTCTCGATCCTGCTTCTGCCGCTCCCGTCGAGATCCAGCATGAGCCGGATCTCCGTCTCCGCCGTCTTCCTGTTCACTTCTCCGATTCTCATGTGTCTTCCTCCCGTGTATTATCCGATTCTTTATTGTTTTTCCCTGAGGATCTTCTTGATGCCCTGCACCAGCGCCTGCATCTGCTCCACGCTTCCGATCGTTACCCTGATGTAATCAGAGATCCGCTCCGAGCCGAAGTGACGTACCAGAATCCCCTGTTCCTTCAGTTTCTCATACAGGTCTCCGCCGGAAATGTCCGGGTGCTTTGCGAGCAGGAAGTTCGCTGAAGAGTCCGTCATAACAAAGCCCATCTTCGCAAGCTCTCCCGCGGTCCACTCTCTGTTTTGGCGGATCTGATCGCAGTTGGCCCGGATCTTGTTCGTCCGCTCCAGCGAGCCGATGCCCGCCGCCTGCGTCATGGTGTTGATATTATAGGGGTTGGTCGAATATTTAATTGTGTTCAGATCCGCAATCAGTTCCTCCCTGCCGATGCACACGCCGAGCCTGGCGCCCGCCATGGACCAGGCCTTGGAGAAGGTCTGGGTCACGAGCAGGTTTTCGTATTGCTCCACCAGAGGCACGACGCTCTTCGCCCCGAAGTCCACATAAGCTTCATCGATGACGACCACGTGATCCGGATTTGCCAGCAGGATCTCCTCGATCTGCTCCGGAGAAAGCGCGATCCCGGTGTTGGCGTTCGGGTTTGCCAGAAAAATCGTGCTGTCATTTCCCTTATAGTCTTCGATGTCCACCGTGAAATCCTCCTTCAGCGGGATCTGCCGGTAGGGAACGTGATTGACCTGGGCGAATACCTGATAAAAGCCGTAGGTGATGTCCGGGAAAACGGCCGGATTCTTCTCATCGCAGAATGCCATGAAGGCGAAGTTCAGGCCCTCATCCGACCCATTGGTCGCCAGCACCTGATGGCGGGATACCCCGTAGTACTCCGCCAGTTTCTGCGAGAGGATCTCGCACTCAGGATCATTGTAAAGGTTCAGTTTTTTGGCCGCCTGGGCCGCTCTTCTGATGGAGCAGTGGTCGACCGGAAAGGGGGATTCGTTGGTATTCAGTTTGATATAGGATCTGTCCTGAGGCTGCTCCCCCGGTGTGTAGGCCTCGAGGCTTTCGTGTCTTTCGCTGAAAAATCTGCTCACTTTATTTACCTTCCTTCGCAGTCTTTTCCGCCGCTTTCTGCCTGACGATCTTCTCCAGGCCGTCCGTTACCTCCATGATCTCATCGTACAGGAACTTGGAACTGGACTTATTGGCTATGAGCCGCGCGCTGATCGGCGCGAAAAATTCCACGACCTCCAGTTTATTGGCCCGCAGGGTGTTGCCCGTCTCCACAATATCGACGATCACATCGGACAGTCCCAGAATCGGGGCAAGTTCTATCGAACCGTTCAGGTGAATGATGTCGATGTCCCTGTCCATGGTGGCGTAATGGTTTCTCGCGATATTGGAGAACTTGGTCGCAACTCTGAGCGTCCTTGACTGGCTGTCCCGAAAATCCTTCGGCGCGGCCACGGCCATATTGCAAAGCCCTGTCTGCAGATCCAGCATCTCATAGACATCGGGCTCCGTCTCCATCAGGATATCCTTGCCGACAACGCCGATGTCAGCAGCCCCGCGTTCCACGTAGATGGCAACGTCCACCGGCTTGACCCAGAAATACCTGACGCCCTTCTCTTCATTCTCAAAAACCAGTTTGCGGTTCTTCTCTTTGATGGCCGGACATTCGAATCCGGCCTGCTCGAACATGTCGTAGACTTTCTCTCCGAGCCTTCCCTTGGGGAGCGCGATATTAAGCATCTGCTTCAATTTCCTTCACCTCCCCTTTCTCCAGCTTCATGAGTTTTCTGTATGCCAGCTTGTCCGGAATCCGGCGCTGGGCGAGCACGGTCTGTCCTGCCTTTGTAAGTGTCCGGACGGCCGTGTTCAGATCATTGATATCCTCCTGCTCGTCATACAAAAGCAGGACATCTATGTCATAGTCCGCCGTTTCTTCCAGCAGCCGCTCCAGCCGGTCCATATAAACGCCGAAGCCGATCGCGCCGGACTTTCTCTTCATCTTCTGCATCAGCCGGTCATACTGGCCGCCGGAAAGCACACAATCCGGAATGCCGCGGATAAAGCCGTTGAAGACCAGGCCGTTGTAGTAGTTCATGTCGCTGATGACCGAGAAATCCAGCCGGATCATATCCCTGAGCTGCATGTCCGTAAAAGTATTGATGATCCTTTCAAGATCGTCCACCGCCTGCAGACTGCGGGTAAGTGCCGGCTCCTCGATGGCCCCGCCCTGCAGGAGCTTCCTGAGCCTTGGAAGCACGGTCTCAGGCCGCCCGTAGATGCGGGTCAGCTTCTCGAGCACTTCGATTCCGCCCGGGCTCACGTCGTTTTCCTGGCAGATCCTGCGCAGGGTGTGGATGTTCTTTTCCCCCAGGCAGCGGAGCATCCGGGTCCTGGTCGCATCGCTCACATGGTAATCGGACAGGATTTCCGAAACGATATCCTGGTTGGACAGGTCGAGAATGCTCTTTGGCGAGATGCTGCGCAGAGTCTTCAGCGCCAGCATCAGCACTTCGAAGATGTTGTAATCATCGATGTCGCCGATGCACTCGATGCCAACCTGCATGAGTTCCTCGAACATGTGGCTGCGCCGGGAGACCCGGTAGATATTCTCATTATAATAGACCTTCTGCACCGTACCGGGAACGTCCTTGCTGTTCTTGACGACGCTCAGGGTCACGTCCGGCTTGAGCGCCATCAGCTTCCCGTTCGTGTCGGTGAAGGTGATGACGTTGACGGAATCCAGAAAGTCCTTGTTTCTGACATAGAGTTCGAACTCTTCGAACTTGCGGATCTTGAACTGCGTATAACCGTACTGTGCATACATGGCCCGCAGGTCGAAGATCATCTGCTCAGATTTCTTGAGCTGCGTGATCGGTTTTCTTTTGGTTGTTGTCATTGATGATCGGTTGCCTTTCTTTTGCCTTATTGTACCATAGAAAACGGCGCTTTACCGCACCGTTTTCATCGTAACACTTTATCACGTTAACGTCAAGAAGTTTCCTGCGGTGTTGTCGCTTTCTCTGGCCCGCCTGCGTACCGAGAAAACGTGAAAAGTGCCGTTTTTCTGGATTCATGGTTCGAGTATCCGTTAAAAATCTCTATTTTCTGGACGACATTCTGATTGTAGCGCCTAATTGTTTATGATTCTTGTTCTATCGTACACTATATCACGCTTCTTGTTTTTGCGGTCTCTGTCAGGCCTGCCTTTCCATCATCTCGTCCAGAAAAACCTGCATTATTCGGTTCTTTCTGGATTCTGATCCAGAAATATTATTCTTTTTTCTTTTCTTCGGTGACGTGCTCCCTCACCTTCGCCTGACGGCTTAGAGGAGGGGGCTTCTCGTTCAAGGCAGGTACTCTAGCCAGTATCAGCGAGCTATCCCCGTGCGCC
>JAZNNY010000144.1:0-5026 GCA_045580505.1 Lentihominibacter sp. | reverse complement strand
GATGAAATTGTCTTCCTAAGACCGCTTGGCCTCCGACTTGAAAATCGTACTCCAGACGCAGGACGCCTCCGGTCGGCACACAGCATATCAGTATAACGGAAGCACCAGAAACGAGCGCAAGGCAGCCCAGGGAAAACCGGTCCGTCAGGCGGAGGATTTCAAAACAGTAAAAGAGGAAATCCGCAGGGAGCAGGAGCGGCTTGAGCGGATTGCGTCTGCGGTCCGTCCCGACCTCACTTCTGCGACAATAAAAAAACCTTCCAGAAACCTGAAAGGCTTTCACTGAGTCCTAAGCATTCAGCAGGCTGAACTCGCCGGTGACCGCATCGAACAGGATATGGAAGGTTTCATCGTCCTCATTCCTGCACTCAACGATATAGAACGGCTTGTAAACATATTCGTCATCAACGTACTCGATCTCGGGTGTCTTGATGACTTTTTTCTTGAGCATGATTTCTCCGTAGACCGTTCTCGGCCCCTCCTTGATCAGCTTGCGGCGATCCTGCTTATGCGGCATGACCGTCTGTTCATCGACCTCCATCATGGCGAAATCGCCTCTGGATTTGGCGAAGGAATAGCCGCCTCGGTACATATCGGCCATGATCAGAATGTGTTCGCTGAGCTTCTCCAGCTTTTTCCCATAGTCGATCGAGTATTCGATGAGCAGGTAGGGATAAAAAAGCAGGTCCATGTTCTCGATCGAGAAGTGTCTGCTTCGCTTCATCAGCCGCTCATAGGCGTCTTTCATCTTGTATCCGTTTCTCAGTATTTTGATTTCCATTGTCCTGCCTTTTTAGCCTGAATTCGATAAAATGCGGGACACGAACCGCGTAGATGCGGCCGTGCCCCATGAAGGTGGTGGTAAAATTATGTGCTTTATACTGCTGCGAATCCTCTGTTTTCCATGTAGGTGCTCTCCTGCAGGAAGGTCAGGACTCCGTTTGTCTCCGGTGCGATGTCCTTGTAGTTGGCGGTTGCCAGACCAGCCGGGATCTTCGTCTTGCATGCAGCTCTGTCCATGAGATCCTGGATCTCCTTTGTCGGCGGCTTGCCGATGAAGGAGCCGATCAGGTAGGCTGCGATGGATACGATGATGCCGATGAAGAATGTATGCATTCCCGTGACGGAAGCCAGGCCCGCTGCCTCCCAGACGATCGATACGATGCAGCCGCTGATCATGGACATGACGCATCCGGTGGTGTTGCCCCGCTTATACCATACCGCGCCGACATAGGACGGCAGGAAGGAGCTTCCCAGGGTACTGAATGAGAATACGACCAGACTGAATACCCCTGGCGGATGGAGCAGAGCGATGATGACGGATACAGCGCCTGTGACCAGGATGCAGTATCTGGAAACCTTCATCAGCTGCGCGTCGCTGGCTTCCTTGTTGATGTATCTCTGATAGATGTCACGGCCGAGCATGGTTCCCATCAGCATGAGCTGCGCGTCCGCGGTAGACATGATCGCAGACATGATGGCAACCAGTACGATCGCTGCCAGAACGCCCGGAAGGAGCTGATACGCCATGGTCAGGACGACCATTTCCGGATCGTCGATGTTCGGCAGCATGATGATGCCCATCAGGCCGATGATGTAAGGTACGAAAATGAAAAGCTGGTTCCATACCGTCGCGATGACGACCGTCTGCTTGGCCAGCTTCGGGCTCTCCATCGCCATGTGCCGGATGACTACGTGAGGCAGGCCCATGTAGCCGATCAGGTATACGCCGACGGCACCGGCAACAACGCCCCATTGTCCTTCGTACATGTTGCCCTTGCCCCACATACCGGTGAGGGTCGGGTCGATCTGTGTCAGCGCTTCGTTCATGCCGGTCAGACCGCCGACCTGTCCCCAGGCCAGAACGAAGATGGTGACCATGGACGCTACCATGATGATGCCCTGGATGAAGTCGGTCCAGGCCACGGCCAGATAGCCGCCCGCGAAAGTGTAGAATACGATAACGCCGGCGCCGATGATGATGGCCGCCGCAAGGGGTACGTGCAGCAGCGCCTGCATGGTTTTACCGGCTGAGAGGAACTGCGCCAGGACGTAGCCGTATACGAAAACGATCGCGATGCTTCCGGCGATCAGTCTCGTGGCCTTGCCCGGGTATCTCTTCTCAATATATTCGATCGGAGACAGGCATCCAAGGAAATAGGACAGTCTCCGCATTCTCTTTCCCAGAATACCTACGTTGAAGATCGCACCGCCGCCATCTCCAACCGCATACCAGAGGGTGAAGTATCCTTCTCTGTATGCCTGCGCAGGGCCGCCCATGAACATGTATCCGCTCATGGATGTGGTCTGCAGCGTCAGCGCCGTCAGCACCGAACCGATGCTTCTGCCGCCGAGCAAATACTCTTCCGAGTTCTTCGTGTGTTTCGACCAGTATACGCCGATTCCGATCATTCCAATGAGGTAGATTCCCAGAACTATATATTCTGTCATTCAATCTCACCTCCCTTGGACTTCTGCCATTCCTCGTAGGCCTTCTCCCATTCCTCTTCCTTCTTGTCGTGGGCGCCCATCACAAAGTACATAATGATTGCAATGATGATGTACGTCACCGGCCAGGATAAAAATGCGAAGAAGACGTGTGGTTCCAGACCAAAAATCATAAAATCATCTCCTTCTCTTTATGACAGTAGAGCATTAACGTCCTAACGTCATTATAACAGAGAATTTGATGATTATATGCTGAAAATAAACGTTTCTTTTTTAACAAGCCCATTTTTGATGCAAAAAGGCATTTTATTCCCCGGGCAGCAGGTCTTTGATCTCCTCGTGGACCCGGATCGCCACATTCGGATCGTTCATGGTGTACAGATGAATTCCGTCCACGCCGTGTTCGATCAGGTCGCGGATCTGCCCCACCGCAAACTCCACGCCCGCATTGTAGAGCCCTTTCGGGTCGTGTTCGTACCGACTGATCATGGCCGTAAACTCGTGCGGCAGGCTTGCCCCGGAAAGCTGTACCGTCTTCTCGATCTGACTCGCCTTGACGATCGGCATGATCCCGGCCGAGATCGGCACATTGATGCCGGCGCTTCTTGCCAGGTCCAGGAACTCGTAAAACGCATGGTTATCAAAGAAGAGCTGGGTGATCAGAACCCTGACGCCGGCCCCAATCTTATACTTGAGGTTCTGGATGTCGCTGTCCAGCGTCTTGCTCTGATAGTGCCCTTCCGGATAACAGGCCCCCAGAATATCGAGTGCATCGTTCGATTTTCTCTGGATCTCGATGGCCAGCTCATTGGCGTGGCTGAACTCGCGCCGGATCTCCTCTCCCGGCACGATGTCCCCCCTGAGCGCCATCACGTTCTCGATGTCCGCGTCCTGAAAACGGCTGATCATCTCCTGCACGTCCTCCCTCGTGGAGTTAACGCAGGTCAGATGCGCCACAGTCTCGATCCCGTAATTTTTCTTAATGGTTGATGCGATCTCGCAGGTGGAGTTGTCGGCGATGTTGCCCCCCGCCCCGTAGGTCACGCTGATGAAGTCCGGCCGGATCTCGGCCAGCTGGGCAACCGTATCGTACAGGGACTCCCGGTTCGTCTTCCTCTTCGGCGGAAAAATCTCCAGGGAGAACACCGGCTTTTTCTCTTTATATAATGCAGGAATTCGCATATCTCTCACCATCCTTTATCGTTTCTGCCATAATCATAGCACTTTGATAGGTTATATGCAAATGCAGTCCAGCGCCGCTTCGATTTCCTCTCTGGAGATTCCGAACCGGTTCAGCCGCTGCAGGAAGGTCTTGGCCGTCGCCTGCCCGATGCCAAGCTTTTTGCCGAGTTCGCTCCTGCGCTTTGCCGCCCCGGGCATTCCGTCCAGACCCCAGGCAAACAGGTCTGCCGGAGTAAATTCGCCGAAATCTTCAGCGGCGTCGGCCACGTCTGGCATTCCCCCATGCACCTTGCTCAGGGCCTCCCGGATCGACTCCGGCGAAGCGTTCTCGATGCCGATGTCTCCTGCCTTTTCAGCGCGGGCCTGGTCGAGGAACGCCTCCTTCGCATCCGGAAATCGCGCTAGAATGCGGCGGCGGATCTGCTCTCCCGCCGTATCCGGGTCCGTGAATACAATGATCCCCTTGCTCTCATATGCCCTGGCGATCAGGTCCCAGGTTTCCTCCCGGATCCCGAACCCGTGGGTCTCGATGGTAACGGCGTCCACCGCGCATCGGATGGCGGCCGTGTCATCCCGGCCCTCCACAACGATGATCTCCTCTATTTTCGGCAGGCTCATTTCTCCTCCTGTTCGTTCTATGGTATACTTGTAGCAATTATTATATCCTACCGGAGGTAAGTCATGAAACCATTTAACAAATATTTTGATCACACCCTGCTAAAAGCCGATGCAACTGAAGTTCAGATCATGAAGGTTCTGTCGGAAGCAGCCGCCTATGATTTTGCGTCGGTCTGCGTGAACGGCAGCTTTGTACGCGCCGCTGCGGAGTACCTGCAGGAGACCGATGTGAAGGTTGCCTCCGTCGTGGGCTTTCCGCTCGGCGCCCAGGCCGCCGATGCAAAGGCAGGCGAGACCCGGATCGCCATTGCTGACGGCGCAGACGAGATCGACATGGTCATCAACATTGGGTCCGTGAAGGATGGACGCTGGGACTATGTGCGCTATGAGATCCACCTGCTCGCTCAGATCTGCCACGAGGCCAAGGCCAAAGGCGGCGGCCCTGTCCTGCTCAAGGTCATTCTGGAGACCTGCCTCCTGACCGACGATGAAATCATTCTCGCCTGTCAGATGGCGAAGAAGGCCGGAGCTGACTTCGTGAAAACGTCGACCGGTTTTTCCAGCGGCGGCGCCACGGCGGAGCACGTGAAACTGATGAAGGATACCGTCGGTGATGACCTGCAGGTCAAGGCCTCCGGCGGCATTCGCACGCTGGCAGACGCCCGGGCCATGATCGAAGCCGGCGCGGACCGGCTAGGCTGCAGCGCCTCGGTCAGCATCATGGAAGAACTTGCAAGATAAGACAGGGGACGGAGCCCCGTCTTACATTCCCCGCGAG
>JAZNNY010000143.1:0-2074 GCA_045580505.1 Lentihominibacter sp. | reverse complement strand
CGCTTCCCTGTCAGCTCCCTGCAGCGCGTCCGCGCAGTCCATCACGGCCTCCGACAGTTCCTTCGTCAGGTCGAAGCCGTAAAGTCCTACATAACGGAGCCCACGCATGATCTGTATCGGATCCCGGCGGAAGACTTCCCGGATGTTCCCGGTCTCCCGCAGCAGGTGCTTCCTGATATCCTTCATCCCCTCATACGGATCGATCGGCGTCTTGTTCGGATGCTCCGCAATGGCCTCGCAGGTAAAGTGGTAGGTCTCATCCAGCTGCTGCTCCATGCTGCCCTTCAGGGTGACCACATCCGCAACGATTCCCTCATACCGGTCCTCGATGTTCAGGTCCTCGTATTCAACGTATTCCGTATAATCAAGCCGCATCGTCCGGCTGCCCAGCGGTGTGCCCTCCGGGAACAGCTCGCGCAGCCGCTGCTGCGGACAGTTCGTATAGAGGTCCCAGTCCTGTGGCTCTTCGCCCAGTTCTCCCGCGGTCACACACTGACCCGCGTAATAAACATCGTAGTTCTCCGCCGTCAGTTTCCCGACGATCTGATTGATTTCCTTCGGTTGTTTGATCATTTCTCCTCTTCTCCGATCCTGTAGAGTGTTCTGTTATCGAGCGTCCAGACTCTCTCGCTGAACTCGCCCGGTTCGGTCTTCTGCAGCACTTCCTGCATGTCATACATCTTGGCATCGATCATGTCCAGATAATGCAGCATCTCTGCTTCAGGGAACAGAGGCTTCTTCGGACTGCCGAACTCCGGCTCGTAATGGTGGGTCAGCATCATATGTTCCAGCAGGACCGCCTTCTCATGAGAGATGCCGAGCTCGATGGCGATCTTCTCGATCTCCCTGACGCCGAGAACCAGGTGACCGAGCATCTTGCCCTCAAACGAATACCCCGGGGAAACGCCCAGTTCGTTGGCTTCGATCTCATCGATTTTCTCGATATCGTGCAGGATCACACCCGCCATCAGAAGATCCGGATCGAGGTTCGTATACACCTGGCAGACCCGCTCCGCCATCATCAGCATCCGCTTCTCATGGTACAGGAGACCCGCCAGCTCCGCGTGATGATTCTTCTGGGCCGCCGGATAATACATCAGCTTGTCCTTCCTGCGCTCCAGGATCGCCGTGCAAATGCAGGACAGTTCCCGGTCCTCAAATCCCTCTGCTCTGCCGTAGATATAGTCATACATCTCCTGCGGATCCTCGGGCGCCGCCTTGACGTAGTCGTTCATGTCGATCTGGTCCTCAGACCCGGTCATCCTGATCCGAGCGATCCTGAGCTGCTTCATCCCGTTCCATTCGGTTACCAGCGCCCGGATCTTGATCACGCTGCCTTCCTTGATCCGCTGCAGCCCTGTGATCTCCTCATCGCTGACATCCCACTTCTTGCCGTTGATCTCGCCTGTGCAGTCAGCGAGCAGCAGATCGAGGTAGGTCTTCTTATTTGATCCCACCTTGAACGCGATGCTCTTGACCAGAAAATATGAGGTGATGTCCTCATTCTTCTGAAAATCCGATATATATCTTTCTTTCATATTGTCTCAGCCTCTTTCGTGAAATGATATGATTCATTCTAACACATATCGGGGTCCCTTGCAAAAGATTTTTGGGAAATTTTCCCATCTGTGCCCATTAGAAAACCCCCGGCCGAATGGTCGGGGGCTTTTCTTGCAAAATGCTTAAGACGTCCGATTTATAAGACGAGTCTTATTCGATGATCTCGGTAACGACGCCGGATCCTACAGTTCTTCCGCCTTCTCTGATAGCGAATCTCAGTCCTTCTTCGATCGCGATCGGAGTGATCAGCTTGATTGTCATGGTGATGTTGTCACCAGGCATGCACATCTCTGTGCCTTCCGGCAGTGTCAGGTCGCCGGTTACGTCTGTTGTTCTGAAATAGAACTGCGGTCTGTAGCCGTTGAAGAACGGAGTGTGGCGGCCGCCTTCTTCCTTCTTCAGTACGTATACTTCGCCTTTGAACTCTGTATGCGGATGGATCGTTCCCGGATGTGCCAGTACCTGGCCTCTCTCGATCTCTGTTCTCTGTACGCCTCTCAGCAGTGCGCCGATG
>JAZNNY010000142.1:0-14904 GCA_045580505.1 Lentihominibacter sp. | reverse complement strand
TGATCGTCGGTATGGGAAAGTCCGGAGAGGCGGCTATGAAACTGGCGCTCCTCCAGGGAGCGCAGGTCCACATTCAGGACAGCAAGAGCGAAGAACAGATGGATGCGCAGCTGAGGGAGAAGATCCACCGGCAGCCGGTCAAGGCCTGGCTCGGGGAGATCCCGTCCGATATGGGCTGCTATGATATGCTGATCCTGAGCCCCGGCGTTCCGGTCGACCTGCCTTTTATCCTCGATGCAAAGGCAGGCGGAGCCGAGATCATCGGAGAACTTGAACTTGCTTACAGGCTCGGGTGCGGTCACTACATCGGAATCACCGGCACGAACGGGAAAACTACGACGACCACGCTTGTCGGCGAGATCTGCAAGGCGGCAGGCCGGAAGACGCACGTGGTGGGCAACATCGGAGTTCCGGTCGTCGAGGGAGCCATGCAGGCAGAGGACGATGACTGGATGGTCACCGAGGTCAGCAGCTTCCAGCTCGAGACCACGGATGAATTCCGTCCGGAGGTCTCCGCGATCCTGAATCTGACGCCCGATCATCTCAATCGTCACAAGACCATGGAGAACTACGGGGCTGCGAAGGCGAGGATCTTCCTGCGGCAGAGCGCGGACCAGTACTGCGTACTGAACTACGATGACCCGGTCTGCTATGCGCTGGGAGAAAGCTGCCGCGCGAAGATCGTTCCGTTCAGCAGGAAGGAGGAACTGCCGTTTGGCGCCTTCGTGAAGGACGGACAGATCACGATCAGACCGGAAAGCGGGGACGATATCCGGATCTGCGCGGCGGATGACCTGAAGATTCCGGGCAGTCACAACCTGGAAAACGCGCTTGCCGCGGCGGCGATCAGTTACTTCAGCGGAATCAATCCGGAGGTGATCGGGGAGAGTCTGAAGAGCTTCGAGGGCGTGGAGCACCGGATCGAAAGCGTTGCGGAAATTCGCGGCGTCCGGTACGTCAACGATTCCAAGGGGACCAACCCGGATGCGGCCATCAAGGCCATCGAAGCCATGAAAGAGAATATTATCCTGATCGCGGGAGGCTATGATAAGGCTTCTGACTTCACGGAGTTCGTGAAGAGCTTCCCCGGCAGGGTGAAGAAGCTGGTCCTTCTCGGCGCGACGGCGGAGAAGATCAGAGAAACAGCAATCAAAGAGGGGTTTTCAAATATAGCCATGTGCAAAGACATGGAGGAGTGCGTCGCGGAGGCGGCGAAGGAGGCGCAGGCAGGCGATGTCGTGCTTCTGTCGCCGGCCTGCGCAAGCTGGGACATGTACAGGAGTTTCGAGCAGAGAGGAGAGCACTTTAAGACATGCGTGCGTCAGTTGCATCCTTAAACTTCAGATCGGTCGACTTCCCGTTTCTGCTGATCACACTGGTGCTGACTGCGTTCGGACTGGTAATGGTCTTCAGCGCCAGCTATTATTCCTCGATCAGCATTTACGGAACGCCATTCTTCTATCTCATCCGTGACTCGATGTGGATCGGGCTCGGCCTGATTTTGATGTGCGTTGGCGTCTGCGTCGACTACCGGATCTATAAGAAGGTTGCGCTGATTGCGCTGGGCATTATAGTGGCGGCCCTGGTCGCGGTACTCTTTATCGGAAACACGATCAACGGTGGCCAGCGGTGGATCCAGGTGGGCCCGGTAACTTTCATGCCCGGAGAATGGACCAAACTTGCCATCATCCTCTTCATCGCGTGGTTTATGGGGGAAAAGCCGGGGCGGGCGAAATCGCTTCTGCTCGGTATCCTGCCGGTCATCGGCGTGACCGGCCTCTGTGCTTTTCTGATCATCGAACAGCCCAACCTGTCGACAGCGATCACCATTCTGGGCATCGCTGTGGCCATGCTGCTCGTGGCGGGCATGCGCTGGATCTACGTGGTGTGCGCGGGAGTTGCCGGCGCAGCCGGACTCGGGTGCATTCTGACTTTTATGCAGGATTCATTCTGGTATGACAGAATGACGAACTTTATTAATCCGTTTAACGATTTGTACGGAGAGGGTTATCAGGTGGCGCAGTCGCTTCTGGCTCTGGGCTCGGGAGGACTGACCGGATCAGGTCTTGGCAAGAGCGTCCAGAAGAGCCTGTACCTTCCGGAGCCGCAGAATGACTTCATTCTTGCGATCATCGGGGAGGAGCTCGGCTTTATCGGGATACTTGCATTGATCGTGGTTTACTGCCTGTTCATCTGGAGAGGCGTGCACATTGCGATCAACGCGCCGGACCGCTTCGGCATGCTGCTGGCTTCCGGCGTGGTCATCATGGTCTCCATCCAGGTGATCCTGAACATCGCGGTCGTTACGGCGTCCATGCCGGCGACCGGGATCAACCTGCCTTTCATCAGCTTCGGCGGCAACGGTATCCTGATCTTCCTGTTTTCCGCAGGCGTGCTGCTGAACATATCGAGGCAGAAACCTGAACCGGGAGGGAAAATGATATGAAAGTGATCATGACCTGCGGCGGTACCGGCGGCCACATTTATCCGGCGGTCGCGATCGCCGATGAAATCAGAAGAAGACATGAGGATGCGGAGGTCCTGTTCATCGGATCCGAGATCGGTATGGAGAAGGATCTGATCCCGGAATACGGATATGACATCACGCTGATCAGCGCGGACGGCTTCAGCAGAACGCTGCGCGGGAGCATACGTTCCGTAAAACGCGTCCTGAAAGGCCGGGGACAGGCGAAGGAACTGCTGCGGGAGTTTCAGCCGGACCTGGTGATCGGCACGGGCGGGTACGCCAGCATGCCGGTCGTCTCCATGGCGCAAAGGCAGGGCATCCCGACTTATATCCAGGAGCAGAACGCGATCCCGGGCAAGACCAATAAGTTCCTTGCCAGAAAGGCGCGTAAGATTTTCCTGGGCTTCGAAAAGGCAGGAGAGTACTTTCATGACCCGGAAAAGCTGGTCATGACCGGCAATCCGGTCCGAAGCGAATTTATCGGACTTGACCGCGGACAGATCCGGCGGGAAAAGGGCATCCCTGAGGACACGTTCGTCGTGCTCGCCTTCGGCGGAAGTCAGGGCGCGGGACGGCTGAACCGGGAGATGCTCCGCGTAATCAGAGAATACAACGGAAGGAAGGATACCATCGTCTGGCTCGGAGCCGGAAGCTATTATTACGATGCGATCCTGACCGAGCTGCAGGAGAAGCAGATCAAACTGGAAGATAATATAGAAATCGCGGAATACATTCACGATATGGCACAGAGGCTTGCTGCGACAGACCTGGTGATCAGCCGCAGCGGCGCCCTGACCGTTGCGGAGGTGACGGCGCTGGGCGTGCCGGCCTGTTTTATTCCGTTCCCCGACGCGGCGGAGAACCACCAGTACTACAATGCCATGGCAGTTGCCGAAAAAGGCGGCGCGACCGTGATCCTGGAGGAGGACCTGGAGGAGAATCCATTGTCTGCGCAGATCGAACGCCTCAGATCCGACCGGAATCTGTGGAATGAGATGTCAGACCGCTGCAGGGAGTGCGGACGGGAGACCGCAGCAGAGGTGATCTGCGATACCATCTTTGAGGATATCGGAAATGAGCGATCAGACGGAACTGAATGATCTGAAGGATACGGCGGTGAGTGAAACGGAAGACCAGCCGGAAGAACTGACGGAAGATCAGCCGGAAGAACTGACGGAAGACCAGTCGGAAGAGCTGACTGAAGACCAGCCGGAGGAACTGACGGAAGATCAGCCGGAAGAACTGACTGAGGACCAGCCGGAAGAACTGACGGAAGACCAGCCGGAAGAGCTGACTTCGGATCCGGACATGGAACTGACCGGAGACCTGAGCCAGTTTGCGGAAGAACTCCGCGAGGAAATGGACGAAAGGAAGCCGGCCGCTGCACCTTCGAAAAAGAAAAAAAGAAAGCACAGGAAGAAGCACAGGATCCTGCGGCTGCTGATCGCGGTCGCTGTGATCGCTGTTTTTGTGCTTATCGCGAATCTTTCATATTTTGAAATCACAGAAATGGCCGTCATAGGCAATAAAACAGTGACGGATGAAGAGATCCTGGCGCTGTCCGAGATCGAAGCCGGTGACAGCATCTTCCTGATCAATCCGCTGGCAGTCAAAAGCAGGATCAAGAAGAATCTTTACATCAGTGAGGTCAGGCTGGACCGGCAGATGCCGGGGACGGTTGAGATCATCGTGACTGAGCGTGAAGCGGCCGCCCAGTTTATCAAGATGGGGAAGGATAACAAAAAGACCTACATCGTCACTGATGCGGATGGGATGGTCATGGGCAAATTTGATAAGAGGCAGAAAGTAACCCTGATCGACCGCGACAGCGTTAAGGCCGTAGCGGCTACGGAGGGGTCGCAGATCCAGGTGAGCGATACCGGCGCTTATAAGAAGGCGATGAACCTGATCCGCGAAGCGCGCCTCGGGGATCTCTTTTTCAAGAAGATCGACGTCCAGGGCAGCCTGATCGAGGCGACCGTGTTCGATAAGCTGAAATGCCACGGAAGATACAGAAATGTGATCGCCAGCATTCAGAGCGGAGAACTGAAATCGGTCATCTACCGACTCTACCAGGAAGACGTGAGTAAAGGAACTATAAACATCGGCGATAATAATTATTGTTCCTTTACGCCCGAAAAGTAATATGATATACTACATGTAGTTTCAGAATATACGGGAGGTATTCAATGTTACAGTTTGAAGTAAGCGAATCTAACCTGCAGGAAATCAAGGTTATCGGCGTCGGCGGCGGAGGATGCAATGCGATCAACCGCATGATCGAAGCGGGCATGCAGGGTGTCACATTTATTGCAGTTAATACAGATAAACAGGCACTGGCCAAGAACAGAGCCGAGACGAAGGTCCAGATCGGTGAGAAGCTGACCAAGGGACTGGGTGCGGGCGGTAATCCAGAGGTTGGACAGAAGTCAGCAGAGGAGAATCTCGAAGACCTTCAGAAATTCATTTCCGGATCCGACATGGTATTCATTACCTGCGGTATGGGCGGCGGTACCGGAACAGGTGCAGCTCCGATCATCGCCAAGATCGCTAAGGACATGGGAATCCTGACGGTCGGCGTTGTAACGAAGCCGTTCCGCTTTGAAGGTAAGAAGCGCGGCGAACACGCAGAGCTGGGCATCAAGTTCCTGAAGAAATATGTTGACTCCCTCGTAGTCGTACCGAACGACAAACTTCTTGAAACAGTACAGGAACAGACATCGCTGCTTGAAGCATTCTCCCTGGCGGACGATGTGCTCCGGCAGGGTGTACAGGGTATCTCCGATATCATCGTCGATGATGCGCTGATCAATCTGGACTTCGCAGATGTGACGACGATCATGAAGGACAGAGGCGTTGTCCACATGGGCGTTGGCAGAGGATCCGGCGACAACAAGCTGGACGACGCAGTCTCCAATGCAATCAACAGCCCGCTGCTTGAGACCAAGATCTCCGGAGCGAGAGCGGTCCTGATCAACATCACCGGCGGCAGAGGCCTGACCATGTTCGATGTGGACAGAGTTGCTTCCAGAATCGAAGAAGAAGCGGACGACAACGCGATCATCATTCTCGGTACCTCCATCAAGGAAGAGATGCAGGACGAGATTGCGATCACAGTCATCGCTGCCGGATTCGAGAAGACACCGAGCGGCATCGACCTTCGTGAAGATACGGTTGTTCCGAACATCAGAAACACCATGGACCTGGGCAGCGAGCCGATGGCTCCGAAGGCAGAACCGACGAAGCATACAGCGAACTTTGATGGCGTTCCGGATAAGGACAGACCAAGCTACCTCGGCGGAATCGACATCCCGGATTTCCTGAAGAGATAAAGGACAAAGTGAGTTCCCAATAGCCGGTGAAATGACACCGGCTATTGGTGTACTTGAAGAAATGAAAGTTATCACTTCCAGAGAGAACAGAATATATAAACAGACCTTAAAGCTTCTCCGAAAGAAATCCCGGGACGAAACAGGGCTGTATCTGCTGGAGGGAACCAAGCCTCTGCGGGACGCGCTGGATCTGGGAATCATGATAGAGAAGATTTTTGCCTGCGTGGGGATAGATTTAGAGGACTGGATCCCGCAGGATAAGTGTATCTGGCTGGATCGAAAGTTATTCGCAGACCTGTCCGGAACGGTCCACTCCCAGGGCATCATCGCGGTGCTCGCAAGACCGGACCTGGATAGTGACGCCTTCATGAAGAAGGCGCAGGGGCCGCTGATCGTGCTCGACCGCCTGCAGGACCCCGGCAACGCGGGGACCATTATCCGTACGGCGGAGGCCGCGGGCTGCGGTGGGGTCATTACACTGGAGGGGAGCACGGATCTGTACTCACCCAAGGTCGTCCGCTCCGCAGCGGGAGCATTGCTGCGGATGCCGGTCCTGACGGATGTGACGGAGGGAGCACTGATTTCCCTGCTGCGGGAGCACGGAAGGACGCTTGTCGTCACGGCGCTGGAGCACGCGGAGGACTGCTTTGAGGCAGATATTCCGGAGCAGGCCGCGCTCGTGATCGGAAATGAGGGGAGCGGCGTCAGCCAGGGACTGCTCGAGGCAGCCGATCTCAGGCTCAGGATCCCCATGAAAGGGAAGATCGAATCCCTCAACGCGGCAGTAGCCGCAGGCATACTGATGTACAACATACAATTTAGAAATAGAGGAAAATAGCATGCAGGAACAGTTAAACAGAATACTGGAAGAAGCCAAAACGCAGCTTCAGACAGCGAAAACACACGCGCAGACAGATGAGATCAGAGTCCGCTTTCTCGGCAAGAAGGGGGAACTGACCGGCATTCTCCGCGGGATGGGAAAACTTTCACCTGAGGAACGCAAGACGACCGGGCAGATGGCCAACAAGGTACGCGCTGAGATCGAGCAGATGCTTGCGGATAAATTCGAAGAGGTGAAGGCCGCAGCCAAGGAGGAGCAGTTCAGAAAAGAGAAGATCGACGTTACAGAACCGGGAAAGATCCGGAGCCTTGGCGTCAAGCATCCGCTGACCATTACGCAGGATGAAATCTGCAGGGTCTTCCGCGGTATGGGCTACTCCATCGTCGAAGGACCGGAAGTCGAGACCGTCTTTAATAACTTTGACGCACTGAATGCGGGACCGGATCATCCGGCCAGAGACATGACGGATACTTTCTATATCACGGACGACGTCCTGCTTCGTACGCAGACATCGCCGGTGCAGGTGAGAACGCTGCTGTCTCAGAAGCCGCCGATCAAGGTGATCTCTCCGGGACGCGTCTTCCGCTGCGACACGCCGGACGCGACGCACTCGCCCATGTTCCATCAGGTCGAAGGCCTGCTCGTCGATGAGGGCATCACCATGGCGGATCTGAAGGGTACGCTGGACAGCTTCGCCAAGCAGATGTTCGGCTCTTCTACCAGAACCAAGTTCCGTCCGCACCACTTCCCGTTTACGGAACCGAGTGCGGAGGTTGATGTTTCCTGCTTCAAGTGCGGCGGCAAGGGCTGCCGGGTCTGCAAGGGCAGCGGCTGGATCGAGATCCTGGGCTGCGGCATGGTTCACCCGAGCGTGCTCGAGGTCGGAGGTCTCGATACGGAGAAATATACGGGGTTCGCATTTGGCCTCGGAGTAGAGCGTGTTGCCATGCTCAAGTACGGCGTAGATGACATCAGATTGTTCTATGAGAACGATATGCGTTTCATCGATCAGTTCAAATAGACAGTCAGGAGGTTAAATAGAATGTTAGTTCCAATGGAATGGTTAAATGATTATATTGATCCGGGTGTTTCGACGGAGGAGTTCTGTGACAGGATGATCATGTCCGGCTCCAACCTGGAGACCTGCGAACAGTTCGGCGAGGGCATCGAGAAGGTCGTCGTCGGTCGCATCGAGAAGATCGAGCCGCATCCGGATGCCGATAAACTCGTGATCTGCCGGATGGATGTCGGCGGGGAAGACCTGCTGCAGATCGTCACGGGAGCACCGAATGTATTCGAGGGAGCACTGGTTCCGGTCGCGCTTCACAAGAGCCGGATCCCGGGCCCGCTGCACGGTCAGCCGAAGCAGGAGGGCGGCGTGAAGATCACCAAGGGCAAGCTCCGCGGCGTCGAGTCCTACGGAATGCTCTGCTCCTGCGGTGAGCTGGGATTCGAGGACAAGGTCGTACCCGTCGCCCATAAGGATGGAATCTGGATTCTGGAGGGAGACTATGAAGTCGGCGCGGATTTCCCGGAGGCCCTGGGGCTGAAGTCCGCCGTGGTCGATTTTGAGATCACGCCGAACCGTCCGGACTGCCTGGCGATGGTCGGCATGGCCAGAGAGGCTTCCGCTACATTCGGGAAGCCGTTCACTTACCCGGACATCGATATCAAAGAAGAAAACGGGACAGGCGAAGCGAAGGATTACGTCTCGGTAGAGATCAACAATCCTGAGAGCTGCCGCCGCTACTGTGCCCGCGTGGTCACGGACATCAAGGTGGAACAGTCCCCCTGGTGGCTGCAGAAGCGACTCATGTACGCCGGTATGCGCCCGATCAACAATATCGTAGATATCACCAACTTCGTCATGCTCGAGTACGGACAGCCGATCCACGCCTTTGATATCAATCAGGTGAAGGGCGGCAGGATCATCGTAGAGAACGCGAAGCCCGGCGAAGTCTTTACCACGCTCGATGAGACGGAGCGTACCCTCAGCGGCAATATGCTGATGATCAAGGATGCGGAACGTTCGATCGCAGTTGCCGGTGTCATGGGCGGCCTGAACTCCGAGATCGAAGCCGATACGAAGACCATCATCGTTGAGTCCGCCAACTTTGCGGGAGAAAGTGTCAGAAAGACGGCCAAGGATCTCGGGCTGCGTACGGAGGCGTCCGCCAGATTCGAGAAGGGCATCGATCCGAACCTGTGCGCTGACGCGGCGGACAGAGTCTGCAGACTGATCGAACTGGTCGGGGCAGGCAAGGTCTGCGCGGGCAGAGTGGATGTTTATCCGAATCCGCAGGAAGCGGTCGTCCTGGATGTGAGAGTCAGCAGGATCAACGCCGTGCTGGGCATCGATCTCTCAAGAGAAGAGATGGTCTCCATGCTGGAAGGCCTTGAGATCAAGGTGGAGGGCGAAGGCGACATCATGCGCGTGACCCCGCCGACCGTCCGGCAGGACCTCCTCATCGAAGAGGATTATGTCGAGGAGATCGCCCGTATGTACGGCTATGACAAGCTGCCGGTCACACTGCCGCGGGGAAGCAACGAGTCCACCATTCCATACCGGTGGGGCCTGCGGGACCTGGCAAGGGAAAGCCTCTGTGCGATGGGGCTGAATGAGATCCAGACCTATTCCTTCGTCAGCCCGAAGACGGTGGACAATGTCCGGATCGCCGAGGATTCCTGGGAGCGCGCTTTTGTACGGATCATCAATCCTCTGGGTGAGGAGAACTCCGTGATGCGGACGATCCTGACCCCGAATATGCTGGAGACCCTGTCCAGAAACTATAGCAGAAACATCGAGAAGGTAAAAGCCTTCGAGATCGGAAATACCTTTATGGCGAGCGAGCTCAACAAGGATCATCTGCCGGATGAGGAGTACTCCCTCTGCATCGGTATGTACGGCAAGGAAGAGGACTTCTTCACCCTGAAGGGCGTCGTATGTGAACTCCTGCAGGTCATGGGAATCCGGGAACCGATCTTCGTCGCCGAGTCCGAATACGGCCCCTATCATCCGGGCCGCTGCGCGCGGATTTGCGTAGAGAGCTCTCCTGAGATGAAAGCCGTCGGCGTCGATACCGAGGAACTGGGTATCATGGGTGAGATCCATCCGGATGTCGCTGAGAAATACGGCATGAAGGGCGAGCGGATCTATTGCTGTGAGATCATGTTCGGAGCCATTGAGCGCCGCGCCAACACAGAGATCGTCTATACGCCGCTGCCGAAGTTCCCGTCGACCTCCAGAGACATCGCTCTGCTGGTGGATGAGGACATGGAAGTCGGCCGGATCGAGTCCGTCATCAAAGAAAATGGCGGAGATATCCTGGAAAAGGTCAGCCTGTTCGATATCTACAGAGGGCAGCAGGTGGAGGAAGGCAAGAAGAGCGCAGCCTTCTCCCTGGTCTATCGCGATAAGGATAAGACGCTGACGGATGAAGAGGTTACAGAGGTGCACAGCCGTGTGCTGGATGCACTGAAGGATAAGCTGAACGCTGTTTTGAGAGAAATGTAGGAGAGGTCCCATGGAAACAAACAAGGTAAAAGTAAAGATCTACGGACAGGAGTACACCATTGCGGGGGATATGTCCAAGGAAGAGATCATTCAGGTTGCTGCTCATGTTGACATGAAGATGCAGGAGATCTCGGAAGCAGCGAAGTCCGCGGGCGCTGTTCCGGCGAACATCGCGATCCTCTCGGCGATCAATATCGCCAGCGAATACTTCAAGACGCTGGATGACATGGAAGAAGTCAAGCGGTTGAACATTCAGCTGGAGAAGGATGCGCAGCACTATGTGCAGCTCTGGGATGAAGCCAAGAAGAGTTACGCGGACTACAAGGAAGAAACCGTCCAGATGCAGCAGCAGAAGGAAGAACTGATGGAGGGCATCCGTCAGAGAGACAGCGAGATCCTTCGCCTGAAGGAATCGGTAGAATCCGCCAAGGAGCAGGCGCAGTCCGGCATGGAGGAGGTCGTATCGGAGATCGAAGACAAGTGCAGAGAACTGGAGAACAGTTTCTTTGATCTTCAGATGGAGAACCTCCAGCTCAAGAAGGAACTGGAAAAATACAAAAACAACAACGTGTGATGAAGTCAAAGACACTAGAGATTCTGGAATACGATAAGATTATTCAAATGCTGAAAGCGCAGGCAGGTTCTGAGATGACGCGAAAGGTCATCTCAGAACTTGCTCCTGTTTTTGATGTTCGTGAAATCAGGGAGAAACAGCAGGAGACGAGTGAGGCCGTCCGCCTGATCAGCGCCAAGGGACCGCTGCCGATCGGCGGATTTTATGATATCCACGGGCTGGTTTCCTTTGCGTGCAAGGGAGGCGTTCTGACCCAGGCCCAGCTGCTGCGCGTGCTCTACAACATGAAGACGGTGCAGAATGTAGTGACCTTCCTGAAGGGAGCGGATATCCCGGACCTTCATCTCATCCGGCAGATCGCGGAGTTGCTCGCGGTTCACAAGAGCCTGGCCGAGGAGATCGACCGGTGCATCATCTCGGAAGACGAGATGGCGGACAACGCCAGCCCGGAGCTTCGGACCATTCGCCGCGCCATCATCCGGCAGAATGAATCCCTGAAGGCGAGAATGAACCAGATTCTGAACGGCGCCCAGAGGCAGGGACACCTGCAGGACGCCATCGTGACCATGCGCAACGGCCGCTACGTGATCCCAGTCAAGCAGGAACACAAATCGGCGGTTCCGGGCATCATCCACGATCAGAGCGGATCCGGCGCGACCCTCTTTATTGAGCCGCAGGTAATCGTGAACATGAACAATGAACTGCGGCAGCTGCAGCTGGATGAACAGGCGGAGATCCGGCGCATCCTGACCGCCTTCTCAGAAGCGGTTGCAGAGCATCACCACGATCTGGACAACAATCAGAAACTCCTGATGGAACTGGACCTGTTCATGGCGAAGGGGAAACTGTCCCTGCAGATGAAGGCAGAGGAACCGGAGGTGTCGGAGGACGGCATGCTCCTGCTGCGGCAGGCAGCTCATCCTCTGATCGATCAGAAGAAGGTCGTTCCGATCAATATTTCCGTCGGAGAGGGATACCGGACGCTGGTCGTTACAGGGCCGAATACCGGCGGCAAGACGGTTACGCTCAAGACAGCGGGACTCCTGTGCCTGATGGCGCAGTCCGGCCTTCATATCCCGGCAGCGCCCGGCAGCAGGGTGCCGGTATTCCGCAAGGTCTTTGCGGATATCGGAGATGAGCAGAGCATCGAGCAGAGTCTGTCGACCTTCTCATCGCACATGGCCAACCTGGTGGACATCATTGCGGAGGCGGACGAAGACAGTCTCATTCTTCTGGATGAACTCGGCGCAGGAACGGATCCGACCGAAGGAGCTGCGCTTGCGATCGCCATCCTGGAAGACCTGGGCCGCAAGGGAGCCTGTACCATGGCGACCACCCACTATACTGAGCTGAAGAAGTTCGCCATCTCCACTGAGGGCGTGGAGAACGCGTCCATGGAATTCGATGTGGAGACCCTGCAGCCCACATATAAGCTGACGATCGGCCTTCCGGGCAAGTCCAACGCTTTTGAGATCGCTTCCAAGCTGGGCCTTGATCCAGCGCTGACTAAGCGGGCGGGCCAGCTTTTGGAAGGCGGAGACATCGCCTTCGAAGACGTAATCGCCTCCCTTGAGGAGGACCGAAAGAGGATCGAGGCGGAGCGGGCGGAGGCCATCCGGATCACCGAAGAGATGAAGGCGAAACAGGCTGCGCTCGAACTCGAGACAAAAAAACTGAAGGAGCGGCGTGAGAAGCAGATCGCCGAGGCCAAGGAAGAAGCCAGAGAGATCGTCCGGGAGGCTAAGGAAGTCTCGGATGAGATCCGGGCCGAACTGAAGGAACTCGCCAAACTGGACAGCCTGGGCGAGCGGAACAAGCGGTATGATGCCAGCCGCCGCCGGCTGAAGGAACTGGAGAAGAAGAACCGGGCCACGATCCAAAGAGAAGAGAATACGAAGCCGGTGGATCCCTCTTCGCTGAAGGTGGGAGACCGTGTTAAGGTACTGACCATCGGGCAGAACGGAGAACTCATCTCCCTGCCGGATGAGAAGGGAGACCTGCAGGTGCAGGTGGGAATCATGAAGGTCTCGGCCAACGTCGATGATCTCATGCTGATCGACCAGAAACGGACAAAGCCAAAGGTGAATTCCGTCAGGCACGGACAGCTCTACCGAAGAAAGACACAGGTCGTATCCACTTCCATCGATGTTCGCGGAAAAAACCTTGACGATGCGGTCATGGATGTGGAAAAATATATAGATGACGCATTTTTGGGAGCACTTCCCGAAGTAACGATCATCCACGGACGAGGTGAGGGAATCCTCAGCAAGGGAATCCGCGCCAGACTCCGTCAGAATAAAAACGTGAAAGAATACCGCCGCGGCGCCATGGGAGAGGGCGGCGACGGGGTCACCGTAGTGAAACTGAAGGTATAGATAAGGAGAAGACAGATGATCAACTACACAGAGAAGATTGCAGAATTGCTTACGCCGCACATCGAGGGGCTGGAGACCGCTGAGATCAGGGACATGATCGAGACACCGCAGGACTCCTCCATGGGAGATTTTGCTCTGCCGTGCTTTAAGCTGGCCAGAGTGCTGCGCAAAGCGCCTCCGATGATCGCCAAGGGCATCGCCGAGGCAATTGCGGATGACCCCATGTTCGCCAAGGTCGAGCAGGTCAACGCTTATGTGAACATGTTCCTCGCAAGAGATGCCTTCGCGGGAGAAGTCGTCTCCGAAGTCGTCGCGAAAGAAGCGGACTACGGCAGAGCTGAGATCGGCGGCGGCCGCAAGGTCATCGTGGAGTATTCTTCCCCGAACATCGCCAAGCCGTTCCACATCGGTCACATCAGAAGCACGGTCATCGGTAATTCCATCGCGAACATCTACGATTTCCTGGGCTACGATGTCTTTCGGATCAATCACCTGGGCGACTACGGCACCCAGTTCGGCAAGATGATCGTCGCCTACCGTCACTGGGGTAACAGGGAAGACGTCATCAAGGAGCCGATCAAGACTCTGCTCTCCTACTACACCAAGTTCCACGTAGAGGCGGAGAAGGATCCGGCGCTGGAGGATGAGGCAAGAGCTACCTTCACCAGACTGGAGCACGGCGAGGCCGAAGAGGTTGAACTGTGGCAGTGGTTCCGCGATGAATCCCTGAAGGAATTCAATCGGGTCTACGATATGCTCGGCATCAAGTTCGACTCCTACAACGGCGAGAGTTTCTACTCCGACAAGATGCCGCGGTTCGTCAAGGAACTGGAAGAGAAAGGCCTGCTCGAGGAGGACCAGGGCGCCCAGATCGTCCGTCTGGATGACTACGACCTCCCGGTGGCCCTGATCACCAAGTCCGACGGTTCCACCCTGTACATCACAAGGGACATCGCGGCAGCGGTCTACAGAAAGGAAACCTACAATTTCTATAAGAATATCTATGTCGTCGCCTCCCAGCAGAACCTGCATTTCCAGCAGTGGATCCAGATCCTGGAGATGATGGGCTACGAGTGGGCCCGCGACTGCGTCCATGTGCCGTTCGGCCTGGTCAGCATGGAGGAAGGAACCATGTCGACCAGAGAGGGACGCGTCATCTTCCTGGAAGATGTTCTGAATCGGGCGGTCGACCAGACCAGAGAAATCATCAAAGAAAAGAACGTCAACACCGAGAACATTGAAGAGACAGCGGCGGCAGTCGGCATCGGCGCAGTCATCTTTAACGAACTCTCCAACTACCGGATCAAGGACTACGTCTTCTCCTGGGAGCACGTGCTGAATTTCGAGGGTGAGACCGGCCCGTACGTCCAGTACACCCACGCCAGAGCCTGCAGCATCCTGCGCAACGCGGGAGACGACGTCATCGCCAAAGCAAAGGCAGGCTTCGATCCGTCCTACATTACCGGCGATTCCGCGCACGAACTCGTCACCCTGCTCTATGAGCTGCCGGGCGTCATCGCGGAAGCAGGCGAGAAGTACGAGCCGTCCATCGTAACCAGGCACATCGTCGACATCGCCCAGGCCTACAACCGCTTCTACCACGATGAGCACATCCTGGTGGAAAACGAGGACGAGAAGGTTGCCAAGGTCGCCCTGGTCATGGCGGCGAAATCGGCGATCGCAAGCGGCCTGGCCCTGCTGGGAATGAAAGCGCCGGAGAAGATGTAGGTCGCGTTGCCCTGCTTCGCAGGGCATAGATTACGCGACCGTACAGCCGTAAGGATTGCCCGAGCGAAGCGAG
>JAZNNY010000141.1:0-4568 GCA_045580505.1 Lentihominibacter sp. | reverse complement strand
ACCCGTTAAATATATTTTTAAACTCAGTTTGTGTAAGAATAACTTCCACCCTATCAAATAAAAACTGGTGACCACCTATTATGATAGTCACCAGAAATAATAATCTACGTATTTGCGGTCGGCCTGCGCTCACCCAAACAGTTCCATCGCCTTCGCTGCGAACCGTTCGCCAAAGACCTGGAAATAGTCTTTGTAGTTTTCGAGGGTGTTATGTGCCTCCACGTTGCCGTTGACACCGATCGGTCCGGTATGGATGAAGGGGTTTCCGCAGCTTCCGCCACTGGAATAACAGAGCATTCCGTACACCAACTCATTGATCAGGATCGACTGGATGACCAGTTCTCCCCCTCCATGGGTGTACTGTTCTGTTGCGAAGGCGCCACCAAGCTTTCCGGCGAGTTTCAGGTGCATGGCCTTGTCCATCAGCCAGGCACGCATCTCTGTTGTCATCAGTGCACAGTAGGATGGCGAGCCGATCACTACTCCGGCCGAATCCATGACAAAAGCTTCGTCTACGGACTGGATGGAGAAAGCCCTCGCGTCAATATCCTGGATCTTTCCCATGCCTTCCGCGATCCACTCCGCCGCCTGCTTCGTATTGCCGCTCTTGGAATCATAGATTACTGCGAGTTTCATATGCTCGATTTCTCCTTTCAAAGCTCCGTATAGATCATCCCGTTCTTGCCCCGGTCCGATCGCATCAGGGAAATATGCTCCACCGTCATCTCACCTTTTGGCGGATGCTCCAGCACGGCCTCCGGGATGCTCCCATCCCGGCTGACGGGTTTTCGTATCAGTGTGATATGCGGCGAGAACTTCTTCCGGTCAAATGGAATTCCGGCTTCTGCGAGTGCTCTGCGGATCCGCTTTACAAGAGTTTTCAATTCCGGGCACTCGCTGATTCCTGCCCACCAAAGACCGCGGAAGGAACCGATTCCATCCAGCCGGACCTGAAATGGTTCGAACTGAATCTGCTCTAGCACATCCAGCACGAAGTCCGGGTCGCTGTATTCTCCGATGAAGGCAGCCGTCAGATGCAGATTCTCCGGCCGGCTGTAATTACCGCGCACACCCTGCCTCTGCATGCGCTGCTGCGCGTCGGTCAATGCGGTTCGCATCTGATCATTTAGCTGTATCGCAATGAATAGTCTCATGATAATCGTACTCTTAGCAAATGATTACTTCTCGGCATTCCATGGATTTACCTTCTCTTCCTTCAGGCAGTTCGGCAGATGATCCCCATGCGCCCGATGGATCGCCACGCATTCCCGGCACATCCCATGCCACCTGCATGGCTCCTCGCAGGAGCAATGATCTGTTCCCACAGGAAAAGCCTCCTGAAACAGTCTTACGAACTCAGCCTCCAGCTCATGCGCCGTATCGATGTCACCTTCCTTATACGCCTGCATGGCGCGGACTTCGATGGGATTGTTTTCGATGATCATGGTTGTATTGCGCTTCTTCGGAACCGTCAGCTGCATGTATAGCCCTTTTTCGTCTTTCTGCGGCTTTCGAGGGATCGTTTCGCATAGGCCCTGTTCCTTTAGGGCCGCAACTATGCAAAGGCAGGCCGCATCTGCCAGATCATCCGGCTGGCACCGGAACTCTCTGGCTTTTTCATACAGATCCGGCCACTTGATATCGGGAAGGTACCGTTTCAGGATACTTTCCCGTTCATTCATTCCTTCGAAGTTTTTCTTTTTGGTCAGCAACACCCGGCCATTCAGCCGGGCAAAGCAGAGTTCCGGATGGCTTTCACAGAGTCTGTTCTTGTACTCAGGATGTTTCTCCAGAAACTCATCCACTTCCCTGATTTTAGGTATGATCGCCATGGACTGCTTAGCAAGACTTTTGCCTAGTGTCCTGAGATTGGCCTGCTTTTGCCCCTCTTCTGTTTCTTCATACACTGCCGATCTCGAGGGAACCGGGAACAGTGTCGAAGACCTCGGGCCAAGTTCTTTTCTGGCCATATCATCGGGTCTCAGCTGGTTGGGACTGTTCCTGAGTCCAATGACCATGTCGATCAGGAATGCATCAAATTCAGGGTATGCATTGATCAGGTCGCTGATGTCTGAGAATTTCTCGAGTCTCAGTTCTCCGTGATCCAAAACTGCTGTGACCCATCCACCCCTGCAGCCGTCTGTTCCGAGATACAGTCCATTGTTTATTGTAATCTTTTTCATATCATTCTATATTGCCTGTGGTCTTTTATTTACCCATAGTATACACCAATGCAACATAGGTCGAAAGGAAAGGTCATGATTTATACCCCCGGCACATAGGACAGGGCCAGGCCGATCAGAACGACCGGCAGCATGTTTGCGACCCGGATCTCCTTGCTCCAGACCAGATTGATCCCGAGGCACAGGATCATGATCGATCCCGTTGTGGTAAGCGATGCGAGGGCTTCATCTGTCAGGAAGGCTTTCGCCTGGCAGGCGAGGATCGTCAGGCTTCCCTGGAGAATTCCCACCGGAACCGAGGCGAACAGGCAGCCCTTGCCATAGGGCACGGTCAGCACCATGATGATCACAAAGTCAAAGACCGCCTTGGCGATGAGCATGGAATGATCCCCATAGAGTCCTTCGGTGATCGGTCCCATCACGGCCATGGCACCGACGCCGACCACCATGGACGCCTTTACGAATCCATCGGCGAAGGAATTTTCGCCTCCTTTGACCTGCTTTTGCATGAGGGTGCCGAGGGCTTCGATCCTGCGTTCGATTCCAAGGACCTCACCGAGCCCCGCGCCGACCACCAGACTGATGAGAAGTGGGATGGATCCGGTCACGGTGACCGCTCCTCCAGATACGGTCAGCATCCCCTGCATGATCCCCGTGATGCCGATCACGAAGACGGCGATCCCGCAGACGGTCATCATCATATTTTTCAGTTGTTCGGAAAACAGTTTGCCGCAGGAAAGGGCGACTGCCCCTCCTGCGACGATTCCCGTCATATCCACAAGTGTTCCAAGGCCCGGCATTGCTTCATTCCTCCCGTGACTATTTTCGCTTTAGAGCGGGAACTTCGTTCCTGCCTGATCCAGCGCCTGCATCTTCTCTTTGACGAAGCTGATGATCTCGGCCGGATCGTAATCGATGCCCAGGCCGTCGAAGTGGGATTTCATGCTGGAGACGTAGATGGCGGTCTTCTCTTCTGTAGTTCCTACCATCAACTGCGGGATTGCGGAAACGTGTTCAAATGCTTTTTCGAGTTCTTTCTTAGTCATTGTATTATCCTCCTGAAACTTTTGAATTATTGGTTGCTTGTTCTTACAGTTATGATTATACTGATGTTGAACCATTTGAAAAGCGCATGATATTCATGTTAACCATTACACATCGTAATGTTTTGGAGGACAAGACATGAACAACTCACAGATCAGATACGAGATTTTCCTGAAGGTGGCTGAACTAGGCAACATCACCCAGGCGGCCGAAGCGCTCGCTTACACCCAGTCCGGGGTCAGCCATGCCATCGCCGCCATGGAGCGGGAGGCCGGCTGCACCCTCTTTCACAGGAGCAAGTTCGGTGTGAAACTGACGCAGCAGGGAGAGCAGCTGCTTCCGCTGGTGCGGGATCTGGTCAACCGGCAGCATGCGCTGGATCAGGCCATGGACGCGCTCTCAAACCGGGTGGCGGGAACGCTGCGCGTCGGAAGCTTCACCTCCTTCACCGCCATCTGGATGCCGCGGCTCATCCGTGATTTCACCGATCAGTTTCCTGATGTCAGAATTGAACTGACCAATGGAACCTACCGGGATATCGAAGAGAAAATCAGTTCCGGCAAGCTGGACTGCGGGTTCCTGACGGCCATCGAAGAAGATCCTCTGGATTTTCTCCCACTTCTGGAAGATGAAATCTTTGCCATCATGGCCCCGGAGCATCCTCTCGCAACTAAAAAAAGCCTGCCTTTGCAGGAACTGAAACAGCATCCGCTGATCTCCCAGTTTCAGGGCTCGGATCATGACGTGCAGCAGATCTTCCGGAAAGCGAAAATCAGGCCAAAGGCGAAGTATATCCTGGATGATGATATCTCCGTCATGGGCATGGTGGCACAGGGCGAGGGCATCGCGCTCATGCCGGATCTCATGCTGCAGACCGCGTCCTTTGATCTGACTGCCCTGCCCCTCAGGCCGCAGCAGCATCGCACGATCGGCCTTGCGACGCTGCCGCTGAAGGAACAGACGCTGCTGGTACGGACCTTCTCTGCCTTCTGCAAAGGCAGTTCCTTATGTGACGTACTCCCACCACTTGTAGAAGTGGGGGCTTCCTGCTCAATGGCTCTGATGAGCTAAGTATCCACAGGCTATCCCCGCCTGCCCGGCGGTTCTCTCATATACCGATTTACGCACTGATCCGTGCATTCCTCTCTCTCAGGAGCATTCGGGCTTCTTCTCGAATGTTCCTTGCCGCATTGATATCGCGGTCATGATACTGCAGGCAGTGATCGCAAAACCATTCCCGCATTTCAAGATCTTTCACTTCCGGATGGATACTTCCGCAGCTCGAGCATACGAAAATCGGAGAAACCCTCGTCAGGTATCGCAGATTATCACGGCCTTTCA
>JAZNNY010000140.1:0-5279 GCA_045580505.1 Lentihominibacter sp. | reverse complement strand
GGGATCCAGGCGAACTGGCCGCTGTGGTCGTTCAGAAAGCCCGGGGCCAGGCAGACGCCGCGGCCGGCAGCCACGTTGGTCAGGGTGGTGTCGTGGTCGGCGCTGTTGAAGTAGCTGATTTTGCCGCTTGCGATTAGCCGCTGCTGGACCGCGCGAAGGGCCGGGGGAGAGCCGCCGCCGACCATCAGGGTACGGCCGTAGAGGTCACTCTCCGTGACCAGGTTCTTCGTGGCGAGGGGATCGTCGCGGTCCGCAATGAGGTAGATGTGACTGTCAAACAGATCATGGGCAGTCACCCCGGAGAGGTGCCGAGTCTGGTCCTTCAGGGTGAAGAGGACGTCCGCATCTCCCCGCAGGAAGGACTCCATGCCGCCCTCATACTGGAACATGGGCGTGATCTGCACCTCCGGGTCGGACTCTTCAAACAGGCGCATGGCCTCCGGCAGGAAGTAGACGGCCTGCCGAACCATCAGGCTGATGCTGATGCTGTCCGTGAACCTGGCGCTGAAGTTCTGCCCCTGCTCGATGGCGCGTTTCAATTCTTCCCGCATATTCGCAAGATAGGTGACAAACTGGGAGCCGGCCGGCGTGAGCTCGGCTCCTTTCCCATTTCTATAAAAGATCTGAAAGCCGACTTCCTCCTCCAGCAGGCGGATCTGGTAGGAGAAGGTGGGCTGGCTGACGAACAGGTTCTCCGCGGCCCGGCTGAAGTTCAGCGTTCTGGATAATTCGATGCAGTAGTCGATCTGTTTCGTGTTCATTGGCGCTCCCTCATGATATTTAATTATTAAATAGATTATATAATACTTCGATTGGACTTTGCAATACTTCGATGGGATAATAAGGTCAGAAAACAGAAACACAAGGGAACACCTAAGGAGGATAAATAACATGGCTAAGACATTGATCGCTTTTTTTTCAAGAGCAGATGAGAACTATTTCGGCGGCGCGATGAGATACGTGAAGGTGGGCAACACCGAGATCGTCGTGAACCACATGAAGGACATGATCGACGCGGATACCTTCAAGATCGAGATGAAGGAGCCCTATTCCCCGGTCTACATGACCTGCATTGACGAGGCCAAGAAGGATCTGAGGGAGGGAGCACGGCCGGACCTGGTCAGATATCCCGGGAGCATCGACGAGTATGACACCATCATCCTGGCCTATCCGAACTACTGGGGTACCTACCCGATGGCCGTGGCAACCTTCCTCGACCGCTACGATTTCACAGGCAAGACCATCCTGCCGCTCTGCACCAACGAAGGCAGCGGCATGGGCAGCAGCGAGCGCGACATCAAGAAGGCCTGTCCGGGTGCTGATGTAAAGGCAGGTCTGCCCATCACCGGAAGCCGCGCGAAAGACTGCGCCGGGCAAGTCAAAAAGTGGCTGAGCGCAAACGGCATCGCATAAGCATCTTGGAGGAGTCTAACATGAAAAAGGATATAATGTTAGTCACCGGCGCGGGACAGATTGGCATGGCCATCGCCCGCCGCACCGGATTCGGCAAGAAGATCATTCTCGGAGACAAAAACATAAAGAACGCGGAGCAGATCGCTAAGATCATGAATGATGCAGGCTATGATGTGGAGCCCTTTGAGATGGATCTCTCCTCCCGGGAGTCCATCCTCGCGATTATCGCGAAGGCCCAGGAGTACGGCCAGATCAAATACCTGGTTAACGCCGCCGGGGTTTCCCCCTCGCAGGCTCCCGTTGAGGCGATCCTGAAAGTAGACCTGTACGGCACGGCGGTCCTCCTCGAAGAGGTCGGCAAGGTGATCGCAGAAGGCGGCGCGGGCATCACGATCTCCAGTCAGTCCGGCTGGCGCATGCCGCAGCTGACGGAGGACCAGGACCGGGCGCTCGCCACTGCGCCGACCGAAGAACTGCTTTCCCTTGACCTGCTCCAACCGGAGACTATCCGGGACACGCTCCACGCCTACCAGCTGGCAAAGCGCTGCAATGAAAAGCGCGTCATGTACGAATGCGTCCGCTGGGGAGAGCGGGGCGCCAGACTGAACGACATCGCCCCGGGCATCATCGTCACGCCGCTTGCGATCGACGAATTCAACGGACCCCGCGGCGACTTCTACAAGAACATGTTCGCCAAATGCCCTGCAGGCCGGCCGGGCACCGCGGATGAAATGGCGAACATCGCAGAGCTGCTGATGAGTGAGGCGGGCGCCTTCATCACCGGCTCCACATTCCTGGCAGACGGAGGGGCGACCGCAAGCTACTATTACGGTCCGCTGCAGCCGGGAGAATAAGGAGGGAGGAATCATGAGAAAACTTATGCAAAAGCTGGCTCTGGCCCTGCTAACTGTCCTGTGCGTATTCGTCTTCGCAGCCTGCGGCTCAGCAGAGCAGGCAGAGGAGACCCAGCCCGCGCAGGAGCCGGCAGCTGAGGAAACTACCGAGGCCGCAAAGGCAGAGGAATCCGCCGGTGGCGGCAAGGCCCTGGTCGTATATTTCTCCAGAACCGGAGAACAGTTTGAAGTCGGCGTGATTGATAAGGGAAACACCGCCATCGTTGCGGACATGATCGCCGAGGCCACCGGGGCGGACAGCTTCGAGATCCTGCCGAAGGAAGACAACTATCCGACGACCTATGATGAACTGACCGAGGTGGCAAAACAGGAACAGAGCGAGAACGCAAGACCTGCCTTTGCAGGAGAGGTGCCGGACCTGTCGCAGTACAGCACGGTCTTCATCGGAGCACCGGTGTGGTGGGGCGACTGGCCGATGATCATGTACACCTTCTTTGAAGAGAACGCGGACGCGCTCGCAGGGAAGACACTGATCCCGTTCTCCACGCATGCGGGAAGCGGCCTGTCCGGATTTGATACCAAGCTGGCAGAAGCCTGCCCGAAGAGCACCGTCGGAGAGGGGCTTGCCATTGCCGGAACGGATGCGCAGAACGATCAGGATGGCGTGCGGAATACGGTGAACGACTGGTTATCCGGTCTGGGATTCTGAAGGAGAGAGGCCGATATGACAGACGAGAAACAGATTCAGCAGCTGTACCGGGATTACTGGACCGGCATGATCGATAAGGATGCGCAGAAGCTGCGCGAGCTGATGGCGGAGGACTACTATCTGGAGCATATGACCGGCGTCCGGCAGAGCCGGGACGAATTCCTGGCGGGCCTTCAGGCGGGGACCTTCAACTATTATTCCGCAGAGCACGACGCCATTGAGGCAAAGGTAAACGGAGATTCCGCCGAGATGGTCGGACGGAGCCGGGTCACCGCAGCTGTCTACGGTGGAGGGAAAAACCGCTGGCGCCTGCAGGGAGACTTCACCCTCAGAAAAGAGGGCGGGGTCTGGAAGCTGACGAGCTCCAGGGCGTCGACGTACTGATTTTTCGCGGTAAACCAACAGTCGATTGTGCTCCCGGCTGTGCAGGAGTATAGTGTAGCCAGAGGTGATTGACATGAGAGTGAATAAATCTTCCCTGGGGGCCTGCATCCGCGCGTTGCGGATACGCAAACATATGACACAGAGCCAGCTGGCAGATCAGCTGGGTGTGACGGACAAAGCGGTTTCCAAGTGGGAAAGGAACATTTCCCTTCCTGATGTCACGCTTTTTCCCGAACTGGCGGAACTTCTCGGCGTCACGCTGAACGATTTCCTGAAGGAATGCACGGAGGACGAATGTCATCCTTCCAGGATCCTGCAGGCCGACGAAGTATCGCGGGACATGCGCCTGCCTTTGCACATCATGCTGGGCTATGTCGAGATCGCCAAGCATCACAATGAAGATCCGAAGATGCTGCTCAGAGACCTGGAAAATATTCAGGTGTCCGGAGAATACCTGATGTCCCTTCTGGACCGCATGATGGAGGAAGGCTGCTGCCAGGATGCTCCCGAACCCGACCGGGGGCTGCCGCTCAGCCCGGAGGATCTGGATGACTATCTGCATACCGAAGTGAATCTGAGGATTGGCAGACAGGAGGAGTATGACTTTTCCGGCAAGCGGATCCTGATCGTCGATGACATGGCGATCAACCGGGAAATCGCCGCCGGACTGCTGCAGCAGACAGGGGCGCTGACCGATTTCGCGGAGGACGGGCTTGTCTGCTTAAACAAGATCATGGAAAAGCCCGCCGGCTACTATGACCTGATCCTGATGGATATCATGATGCCGCATATGGATGGCCTCGAAGCAACGCGGAAGATCCGGCAGCTCGCCGATGAGGACAAGGCCCGGACCCCGATCATTGCGATGACAACGAATGTATCGGCAGAAGACCGCAAAAAAACCGAGGATGCAGGAATGAATGGCTTCGCGGAGAAGCCGATTCTCATCGACCACCTGCTGGCGATGATGAACCGATTTCTGTGGAGACAGCCTGACTGAGTGATCGGCGGTAAACGTCATTCGGTTTCGGCTTTATAATATAACGACCGGACTCTCTCACCTCCGGTCGTTTTTCTTATTTCCGGCGATGATGAACCGGTCTCTGTGGAGACCAGGCGGAGCATACTGTCCAGGAGCTGCTTCTTCATCTCATCCATAGAGATCGGTTCCTTGGAGGCGAACCACCATCGCAGAACTTCCTCGATCGCCCCGATGAGGAACTCGGTGAGCAGCTCCGGTTCCGCCGATAAGGAGCGTCCTACAGCTTTGTCCTGCTTCAGATGGTCCAGCAGTTCATCGTGGATGCTGCTTCTGAATATCTGAGAGATGGACCATAGCATGGAGTCCGATGCGAGGGATCGCAGGAGCTCCTGGTTGCTTTCAAGCACATCATAGGCGTCGGTCAACAGCTGTTCGTAGTACGGTGAAGCGCCGGAACCGGTCAGAAAGCAGTACGACGCCGCCGGCCTGAGACCATCCTATGTCAGATACCTGGCCGACACCGTCCTCACCATTGAGGAGGATGGAGACATCGAAGAAGTCAGCGGAAGGATGCTGTACGAGTTCAATTTCCCGGCAGCTAAATTACAGGGGTAAGAGAAATGGAAGCAAACAAAATCGCCTTCAATAAGGAACCGCCAAGGCCCGCGGAACCAGGGACGGAGACAGCATATCAGGTCTGATCACGCTTCCGGCGGGAGATGTCGACTTCACCGGAACGAGGATCTGACCAAAGCGCCTTGCTGCATTCACCGATCGGAGAACATCCGGTCGGTGTTTTTGTTATGGGGAGGTTTTTGCAAAGGCAGGAAAGGCAGGAAAGTGCTGGGGTGAGGGGCGTGGGGCGGGGGTTATTGAAGGCGGTAAGAAGATTCCAATTAACGGCGGCGGGACCATTTTGTTGCCGGAAGATATGATT
>JAZNNY010000139.1:0-12919 GCA_045580505.1 Lentihominibacter sp. | reverse complement strand
CAGGCCATGCAGCAGCTCATCGGCACCTTGCTTGGCGGCGGGCGTTCCATCGACTTTGACGCCCTCGGCATCGAAGGCCTGGACGCTTCCAACACGGACTACCTGCGCGAAGGCCCGCTGGATGCGGAGACCGCCGCGGAATACATCGCAGAGAACCACCTCTCCGCGGACGATCTTGCCTGGCAGGAGAACGCCGACGGGAAACAGGTCGTCGCCCTGACGGAGGAGCAGTGGGACAGCGTAGAGAGCGTGGACATGAACATGTTCTACGATGACGGCGAAGGCTACATCGAGCTAGGCCTCGACAACATCTATGACTTCGATGACGACGGCAATCTGCTGCCCAGCCTGGACCGGTCCTGGCTCTCCATCGAGAACCAGCCGGTCGCCTACTACCACACCGAGACCGTGGATTTCCCGGACGGGACCTACTCGATCTCAGGCTATGTTCCGGTCGAACTGAACGGCAAGGACGCACGGCTGATCCTGACCTTTGACAGCGCTGATGAAGACGGCTACATCGCAGGCGTCAGCTACGACTACGATGCCTCCGTGACGGAGACCCAGGCCAAGAACCTGGTTGGCCTCGAAGCGGGCAATCAGGTGAAGTTCCTCTGCGACTTCTACTCCTACAAAGGCAGGTATGAGGACAACTACCAGCTCGGCCGCACCTGGACGGTGGGCGATCCTGACAACGTAAAAATCACCAACACCGATGTCGGCGATGGTGATGTCATGATCCTGTATAAGTTTACCGATATGTACGGGCAGGAATATTGGACTCCAGCTATAAAAAAGTAAAGAGAACACACCAAACGAACATGAAAAAAGAAGCATTACATGGGATTTAACTCTGATGCAATACTTCTTTTTTTCGTATCTTCTTAATGAATAAACTTAATGAATAAACTTTTGGGCAACTGACTGCAGAGCAGTACCGGAGCGGCTTCCGCAGAAGCGGATCAGATTCACCGACGGTGCGAACGAAGGAGCCGCAGGAAGTTCGTCGGGTGGTTCCGACGAACTTGCAGGCGAACCGTGAGCACGGAGGATGAAGCTGACCGCGACGAGGACTGAGCGAGGGTACTGCTCTGACAGTCTCTGCACAGATTTTTATCTCATTCGATTATTCAGTATAGAGCCCGAACGGATCGTCGCTCATGACGGTGACCTGCGCATCGGGCACTGCTGCCTGCGCGGGCGCCTGAGCGCTTTCGGACGCGTTTGCCGCTGAGGATCTTGCGGCGGCGGACATGATCTTGGCGCGGAGTTCATCCTCCAGTCTGACGAGCTCTGCCTCAGCCTCACGCCGCTTGGTTCTGCCTTCGTCCTGGATCTTCAGCACTTCGTCGATGGTGGAGATCAGGTTGGCCTGTGTCTTCTCTAATGTCTCCATATCTACGATACCTCTCTCGTATTCCTTTGCAGAGGAAACCGTTGCCTGATGCAGGGCTTCTGCGTTCTGGATCAGCATCTGGTTGGTCGCATCGGTGACCAGCTGCTGCGCCTTGGCCGCTTCCTGTGAGTGAGCGAGTCCCAGCGCGATCAGCATCTGGCTCTTCCAGAGCGGCAGCGAGTTGACCAGCGTCGACTGGATCTTCTCGGACATCAGAGAGTCGTTGTTCTGGACCATCCGGATCTGCGGCGCCATCTGCAGGGCGACGGTTCTCGTCAGTTCCAGGTCGTAGATCTTCTTCTCGAAGCGCTCGCACTTGTTATTGAGGTCGTCCAGCGCCTGCACATCCTCCGGCAGCTTGCTCTGCTCTGCCTTCTTCTGCAGCTCGACGAGTTCTCCCGCTCTGACCTCGGCCAGCTTCTTCTTGCCGGCTTCGATGTACATGGACAGTTCCTTGAAGTAAAGGTGATTCTTCTCATACAGCTTGTCCAGCAGCGCGATGTCCTTCATCAGGATCACCTGATGATCCTGGAGCGCGTCTGCGATCTTGTCGACATTCTTCTCAGCCGCCGTATACTGCGCCTTCTTCTGCTCCAGCTTCTTCTCAGCGCTCTGGAAGAGTCCGAAGATTCCCTTCTTCTCTTCTCCGCTGGTCTTGATCTCCGTCACCAGATCCGTCAGGAGGTCTCCGACCTGTCCCAGGTCCTGTGTCTTGACGCTGTTCAGCGCGGACTCCGAGAATTCCGCCAGCTTCTGCTGTGCTCCCACACCATACTGCAGGACCATGGTCGTATCGCTGACATCGATCGTCTCTGCGAACTGGTCGATCTTCGCCTGCTCCTCCGGCGTGAATTTGGTCTGTGTGTCAGCCACCGCTGCCGCGGCGGATGCCGGTGCCGCTGCCGCCATTGCCTGCGCAGGTGCCGCCTGCGGTACTGCTTCCGTTCCGGCTGTCATCATTTCTTTGTTTTCAATTGCGTCTGTCATTCCATTCCTCCTGCCGGGTCTGCCGGCCTCTGTTCAGATGGGATACAACTATTGATCAAATTCCGAGCCTAACAGCCCGTCCTGCTTTAACATCATCTTGAGGACCGTAATATCCGTAGAGGCATCCACGATCCCGTCTTCGTAGAGGCGGGAAAGCAGATTCCCGCACGCCTCGCTCACCAGCCGGATTCCGCTGATGACCTCTTCCTTCAGCTCATCCATATCCTCCCCGGTGATCCCCTTCTTCGCATAAGACAGGTAGGACTCCGCGGAGGTGATGATCATGGGAAGGTACCGGTCGGTCAGCCTCTTGATCTCCCGCTCTGCGCCAGGCACCTCTGCGACCCTCTGGAAGATCTTCTCCACGACCGGAATGAGCTGCTCAAGGCCTGCCTTGATCTCCGGATCCGCGGTTTGGGCTCTCAGGTCGTCCAGCCTTTGCACGTATTCGTTCCGCTTGGTCCTGAGCTGATCGCTGGTCCCGACGCGGAAGGCCTCTGACACCGCCGGCTTCTTCCGTCCGAACAGGCTCTTTTTCTTCTGTTTCTGTGCGATGACCTGATCCGGCACCCGGTCCGCCTTATAGGTGACGGTATCCGGCAGGATCTTCAGCCCGCTGAAATAGACTTCCTTGGTGAAAAACGCCAGCTGCCCGTTCTCCCCGGCCTTGATTCCGTCTGCGCCGGTCTTGGCAGTGACCGTATCGACCCGGATCTGATCCTTGTAGATCTCCATCTTCATCCGAAGTTCCCGAAGGTCGATGTTGGTCGTATTGGTAATCTCCAGGTAAAAATCCCTGCTCGGTTTCACGGTTCCCAGGTTCTTCAGCTTGTACCTGCCGTTCTCAAAAATATCCCGAAGCCATGCGATGACGGTTTCCCGGATCTCAGCCTCCAGGGCGTTCTTGATATTGCTCTCGTCGCTCATGCACAGTTCTCCCGCGGCAGCGCCGCCTTCTTCGTATGTTTATACATGGTTATTATATATTATTTTTTTCCTCTTGCAAACATTCCGTCGAGGAAATACACTAAAGTAGATAGAAGAAACTAACAGGAAAAGGAGAAGCATATGGCAAGAGATAAGAGTCTTTGGGAATCATATACAGAGCAGCAGATTGAGGAAATGGAACAGGTGAATTCCCGCTACCGCAGATGTCTGGATCTGGGGAAAACAGAGCGTGAGTGCGTCCGGCTTTCTGTCGCGATGGCGGAGGCCGCCGGCTACCGTCCCCTGGCCGAATACGTGCGGAGCGGTCAGCCCCTGGCTGCAGGCGACAAGGTCTACGCGGATTACAATGGCAAGACCCTGGTCCTCTACCACATCGGCACCGATCCGATCGAACACGGGATGAACATCCTCGGTGCTCATATCGACTCCCCGAGAATCGATGTCAAGCAGAATCCCCTCTACGAGACGGGCGGCTTCGCCTATCTGGATACCCATTACTACGGCGGCATCAAGAAATACCAGTGGGTCACTATCCCGCTGGCCATTCACGGCGTCGTGATCAAGAAGGACAGCAGCCGCGTTGACATCAACATCGGCGAGGATGAAAACGATCCGGTCTTCGCGATCACCGATCTGCTGATTCATCTGGCATCTCAGCAGATGGCCAAAAAGGCGGACAAGGTGGTCGAGGGAGAGGGCCTGGATCTTCTGGTCGGCTCCGCCCCGCAGATTTTTGAAGAGACCGAAGAGGACGCAGATGAAAAGGCAGGCCTGCCCGCGGAAGAGAAGAAACTCCGCAAGACCCCGGTTAAGGCAGCCATCCTGAAGTTCCTGAAAGAACAGTATGACATCGAGGAAGAGGACTTCCTCTCGGCGGAGCTCGAAATCGTACCGGCCGGCAAGGCGCGGGAGATGGGCTTTGACCGGAGCATGATCCTCTCCTACGGACAGGACGACCGGATCTGCGCCTTCACTTCCCTGATGGCCATGCTGGAGGTCGAGGCGCCAAAACGCACGGCCTGCTGCCTGCTGGTCGATAAGGAAGAGGTGGGAAGCCAGGGTGCCAGCGGCATGCAGTCCCGGTTCTTTGAAAACATGACGGCAGAGGTCCTGTGTCTGCTCGGATATCCGGCAGCCATCTCCCTCCGCCGGACCTTACAGAACTCCACCATGCTCTCCTCCGATGTCAGCGCAGGCTACGACCCGCTGTACGGAGATGTCTTCGACACGAAGAATGCCGCCTGGCTTGGCAAGGGCATCGTCTTTAACAAGTACACGGGCGCCCGCGGCAAGAGCGGCTCGAGTGACGCCAATCCGGAATTCATCGCCGCCATCCGAAGGATCCTGGACGAAAACGAAGTCCAGTTCCAGACAGCGGAGCTCGGCAAGGTGGATGCCGGCGGCGGCGGAACCATCGCATGGATCATGGCCAACTACGGCATGGAGGTCATCGACTGTGGTCTGGCCGTACTGTGCATGCACGCGCCGATGGAAGTCGCAAGCAAAGCGGATATCTACGAAGCCGTCCGCGGCTACAAGGTGTTCCTGGAGCAGATGACCAACATCTACGGCCTGTAACCCCGTAATGAAACAAACAGAAAAGCTGCGCCGCATTCCCTCGAATGCTGCGCAGCTTTTTAATTGCTGTATCAGGTCCGGGCGGGTTATACCGTATGCCCCTTGGCCTTGATCACGTCGATGACGGAGTCCACGTGGCGTTCGCAGATCTCTTCCGTATCCGCTTCGACCATGACGCGGATGACCGGCTCTGTACCGGACTCCCGCACCAGAATGCGGCCCGTATCACCGAGCTCGTCCGCAACCTTCTGAACAGCTGCCTGCACGCCCGGATCGTTCTGCGCATCCGGCTTGCTCTTCACTCTGACGTTCTTCAGCACCTGCGGATAGAAGATGACCGGAGCCGCCAGCTCGCTGAGCGGACGCTCCTTGGCCAGCATGGCTTCCATGATCTTCAGGCTGGTCAGGATACCGTCGCCGGTGGTCTCATACTTGGAGAAGATGATGTGACCCGACTGCTCTCCGCCGATGCGGTTGCCGGTTTCCAGCATATTCTCATAGACGTATTTGTCACCGACCTTGGTCTTCTCGTATTCAATGCCCACGCGGTCCAGCGCCTTATACAGGCCGAAGTTGCTCATGACCGTGGTGACGACCTTATTGTTTAAGAGCTTCCCTCTCTCCTTCATGTAGAGGCCGTAGATGTAGATGATATGGTCGCCGGTTACGACGTTACCCTTCTCATCGACTGCCAGGCAGCGGTCCGCGTCTCCGTCGAAGGCGAAGCCGACGTCCAGTCCCTGATCGACCACCAGCTTCTGCAGGTGTTCGATGTGGGTGGATCCGCAGTCCGTATTGATATTATAACCGTTCGGCTCATCGTTGATGACATAGGTCTTGGCGCCGAGCGCTTCGAAGACGCTCTTCGCGATCTGCCATGCCGCGCCGTTGGCGACATCAAGGCCTACTCTCTTACCCTTGAAGCCGTACTTGCTCATGCTGATCAGGTGTCCGATGTAACGGTTCCTGCCGTTGACATAGTCCACGGTCCGGCCGATGTCCTCGCGGGCTGCCGCCGGGATCTCCAGTTTGCCGTCGATGTAGTCCTCTACCTTCAGGATGAGGTCCTCTTCCATCTTCTCGCCGTTTCCGTTCAGCAGCTTGATGCCGTTGTCATAGTACGGGTTGTGGGAGGCGGAGATCATGATGCCGCAGTCGAACTCATCGACCCTGGTGATGTACGCCACCGAAGGCGTCGTCGTGACGTGCATGATGTAGGCGTCCGCGCCGCTGGCCATCAGGCCGGTGCAGAGCGCGTACTCGAACATGTAGCTGGATCTTCTGGTGTCCTTGCCGATCAGAATCTTGGCCTTCTTGCCCTGATTCGCGCCGTAGTACCATCCCAGGAAACGTCCGATCTTGATCGCATGATCAAAAGTCAGAGTCTGATTGGCCTCTCCGCGGAATCCGTCAGTTCCGAAATATTTACCCATTGGTTTATCTGTCCTCCTTGTGTATTATCTCACCGCTATCCTTCCAGATGCTGTTCTCCGGGACAACGCCCCTGACGCAGGAGGTAGGATAGACATTGCACCCGCGGCCGATCACCGTGCCCGGATTGCAGACGGCGTTGCAGCCGACCTCGACATGGTCTCCGAGCATGGCGCCGAATTTACGGATGCCGGTTTCGATCTGTTCCGTTCCGTTATGTACGACGACATTCTTCTTGTCGGACTTGACGTTGGATGTAATGGAGCCGGCGCCCATGTGGCTGTAGTAGCCGAGGATGGAGTCGCCAACATAGTTGTAGTGCGGCGTCTGCACGTGGTCAAAGAGGATCACATTCTTCAGCTCTACAGAGTTGCCGATGACGCAGTTCGCGCCGACCAGGGCCGAACTTCTAATAAAGGCGCAGTGTCTGACCTCGGTCTCCGGCCCGATGATGCAGGGCGCACCCAGATAAGCGGACGGGAAGACCGTCGCCGTCTTATGGACCCAGACCTGCGGCTGAATCTCCTCGTAGTCATCGCCGAGCGTGGGGCCGAGCTGCAGGATGAATTCCTTGATTCCCTTCAGCGCTTCCCACGGATAGGTGAACCCTTCGAGGTATTCCTTCGCCAGAGTGTGGTCCAGATCGTATAAATCTTTAATTGTGTACATTACAGTCTCTCTTTCTTCTCGATGTCGAGGAAGTACTTGTAGGTATCAACGGTCAGTTCTCCGCAGGCGGCTTCATCGCAGGCGATGATCGCGCCGTTATGCATCTGCAGCGCGGAGCAGGTCCACTTCTGGCTCACGCCGCCCTCGACGGTCGCTGCCAGCGCGCGCGCCTTGTTGTGTCCATTGATCAGGATCAGGACTTCCTTGGAATCCGTAACAGTGCCGACGCCGACGGACAGAGCCTGTGCCGGAACTGCTTCCGGATCATTTCCGAAGAAACGGGAGTTGACGATTCTCGTATCCGTGGTCAGGTCGCGCAGACCGGTGCGTGAGCAAAGGCTGGTATACGGCTCATTGAATGCGATGTGGCCGTCAACGCCGATGCCGCCCATGAACAGGTCGATGCCGCCGTAGCTTGCGATTTTCTCTTCGTAGCGGGCGCATTCGCCTTCCGGATCATCGGTCATGCCGTTCAGGATGTTGATGTTCTCCGGCTTCATGTCGACCAGATGGTTGAAGAAATTATCATGCATGAAGTACCAGTAGGACTGGTCATGCTCGTGCGGCAGACCCAGATACTCGTCCATATTGAAGGTGACGACATTGGCGAAGCTCAGCTCTCCGGCCTGGTTCATTCTCGCCAGTTCCTTGTAGACGCCGATCGGAGAAGATCCCGTCGGAAGTCCCAGAACGAACGGTCTTTCTTCCTTATGGTTTCTGATCTTGGCGGCGATGTAATCCGCTGCCCACTTGCACATATTCTCATAGTTTTCCTGAATGACTACTCTCATGGTATTGGTTCTCCTTATATCAAAATTCTGTTATGTTCATTAACATTTCTGTGCGCTGCAAGAGCCTCTGTTACGGTGTTGATTCCGCTTTTTACTCTCTTGCTGACGGCTCGCACATTGCCGTGGCAGCACCCGCCGAGTCTTTCGATCACTGCCATTCCTCGTCACCCTTCCGGGCCTGGCGCTAACATCGGTCCTGTTATTTTCCCCCTGTATGGACCGATGTTTTAACATTACTATTGAACCATACCAGACTTGTTTTTGCAACTGTTAATTCGTGTTTTCAAAGGTCAGTTTCACATCTCCGGTGTCGGAAGAAACGGCAATCTTATGCGGACCCCCTTCCTGGGAAAATCCCTCACTTTCTTCAGAATCGATCACCTTCTTCCCGTTCTCCACGAGTTCGAAGTCTCCGACGGACGTGCTGACCTCCAGCGCGTACTCTGCCTTTGCAAGGGAAGTGTCGATTTCGATGTCACCGGTATCGGATGTGATGCTCGTCGTACCCATCAGTTTTCCCTGGATTTCGATGTCACCGGTATCGACGGAAGCGGTGAGCGATCCGCTCTTCACGCCTTCCACGCTGATGTCTCCTGTATTGAGTCCGATCTTTGCCGCCTCAAAAGTTATGCCCAGAATCTCCACATCTCCGGTTTGTCCGCTGACGGTCAGGCGCTGCAGCATGTCTTCCGGTACACAGACCAGAATCTTCGGAAAGGTCGACATCTCCGTCATATTCAGATTGATGCCCGACAGATCGGCGTTGCCTGAATTTATCGTTAATACCCCATTTTTTACTTCGATTTCCGGCTGCTCTATCCGGTCCCCTGCGACCACGCAGACCTGGCCCGGTCCGATCACGTCAAGTTCTGTCTGCTCCAGCAGGTCCTGGTCCGCAAGCCAGCTGGCTTTTTTGTAAAAGTCCTTGCCGACGATATACAGGTCTGCGTCTCCGGTCGCCTCGATGGAATGAAACTCTCCCATCGGATACGTCGTCACGCCGCGCTCACCCGGGCTGACATGGATCCAGTCATACCGGTCCGCGAGCTTATCGATGTCCTGCACTCCGCCGCTGGCAGCGCCCGCGATGCTGCAGACGATGCCGCAGACAAAGACGATTGCGCAGATGATAAAGAATTTTGCCAGTTTGCTAAGCCCCTTCATATCCCACACCTCCTGTCATTTTGCTGAGTTTCTTCAGTTTTCTCTTCTCAATGAGATTCCGCGCCAGACGGGCCAGCCAGCGGATCAGTTCCCTCGTCCCGATCCAGGCCCCTACCCCTGCTGCTGCTGCGATCGCTACGGCGATCAGCCCGAGTCCGATGGACAGTGCCGCCGTGGATACCGCTGCCGGGATGGCCAGGGCCCCCAGCACCAGTGCCGCCAGGCCGCAGACTCCGATGCTGATGATCGTGCAGTAGATGCTGATCATGATCGACAGAGCCGTTACAATGATCCCGAACGCGATGCATGCGATGCAGATGGCGATTGGAATGGATACCGGCGCGCTGCAGATCCCGATGATCACCCACCAGATGGCGGAGAGTTTATGTCCCACTGTGGCCCGGCCGGTGCTGGCCGCCTGTTCTCCCTCCAGCACCCGGCTGGCATAGTCCATGCGAATCTGTTTCGCTGCTGCCTTAGGGCTTCCGATCTCATCGATCAGACGCGCTTCTGTCTCTTCCCGCAGCCGCTGCGCCTCTTCCTCGCTGAGGCCGGTCATGTCCAGTGATTCCATTGCGTCGTCGAAGTATTCCTCAAAGAATTCCGTTGCAGCGACGATTTCCTCCGGCGGCAGCTTGCGCAGATCGTGCCGCAGTGTCTGTATGAATTCCATTCTGGTCATCTATCTTCACCCCCTTCGATCATCTTCCTGCGGTCTTCCTCATTATAGAGGAGACTCTCGATCGCTGCCCGGTACTCCGCCCATTCGCGTCGGTACGCCGACAGCTTTTCTTCTCCCTTCTCAGTGATCGTGTAGTAACGTCTGTTCCTGCCCTGATGCGGCTGATCGTAGGTTCTGCAGTAGCCTTCCTTCTGGAGCCTTCTGAGAACCGGATACAGCGTGGATTCCGAAACCACGATTGCGTTCTTCATCTCCTGTGTGATCTCATATCCGTAGGTGTCCCCTCTTTTCAGTATGGCGAGGGCGCAGGCATCGAGCAGACTCGATTCGATTTTAAAGCTCATTTGCGCCTCCTTCCTGTTTTCCTGCAAAGGCAGGTCTCTGCCTTCACCGTTGTTATCTTTCGTACAATACTATACGTTATATAATATTGTTTGTCAATACAATATTATAAAATTTAAAATAAAAAAAGAGCCGGTCTCCCGGCTCCTGTCCTTCTACAGGATTTCATCAAGGTCCCGGACGGTATCGGCAAAGAGGATCTGCTCTACGTCCTGCCTTTGCAGAAAGCCCTCGTCCGCCATGCGGGCGAACATGGTCCGCAGGGGTTCATAAAAGCCCCCGGTGTTAAGGAAGATGCAGGGCTTCTCGTGGCGGCCCAGCTTCTGCAGCGAGATGACTTCTGCGATCTCCTCGAGCGTCCCGGTCCCGCCCGGCATGGCCAGGTAGGCATCGCCGAGTTCGATCATGCGGTTTTTCCGCTGGGACATGGTTTCGACGACCTCGAGGGTGTAGCTGCCTTCATGTCCGGTCTCATACTGCATCAGGAAGGAGGGAATCACCCCGGTCACCGCGCGGCCTCCCGCCAGGACGGTGTCCGCCGTAATGGTCATCAGGCCGACGTTGCCTCCGCCGTAAACCATGTCGAAGCCGCGGCGGCAGATCCAGAGCCCCAGTTCTTTTGCCGCTGCAGCGTATACCGGATCCGTCCCCATTTTTGATCCGCAGTAAACAGTGATGTTCATACGCTACCCCCGAAGCACCTGCTGGCCGACGCTGATGTTTGCCAGAAACCGGTCCATGACCTGGGTCGCACGGTCTGCGGCCATCTCCAGGGACATGTGGTAGTCCTCATGGGCGTCTTCATCTCCGTTGTCCGAAATTGCCCGCAGGATGCAGCAGTCTACCCCGTTCACGTAGCAGACCTGGCCGATGCTCCCGCCTTCCATCTCGCAGGAAATGGCATCGAAGGTCTCTGCGACCTGCTTTTTCCTGGCTCCGTCCTGCATGAAGACGTCGCCGGTCGCAATGACGCCGGTCTCGTGGGTATAGTCGAGCGCTTCCGCGCAGGCCTCCATCATGCGGGCCGCGTCCTCGTCGCAAGGGAGATATATGATGTTGATCCCGGAGATCAGTCCTGCCGGATCTCCGATCGAGGTCGTATCCATATCGTGCTGCACGACCCGGTCCGCAATCGCGATGTCTCCGATGTTCAGTTTCGGGGTCAGAGACCCTGCTACGCCGACGTTAATGATGAGGTCCGGATGATAGGTCAGGATCATGGTCTGCGTACAGAGCGCGGCGAAGACCTTACCGATCCCGCACGTCGCTGCTACGACATCGACTCCGTGGATGGTTCCCTGCACGAAGCGGATCCCGCTGATTTCCTGTTCCCTTGGCTGCTCTATGCTTGCCTTGATCGCATCCATCTCGGACTTCATGGCGCCGATGATGCCGATCCTGCGGCCTTTGATTGTCTGATTCATTACACACTCTCTTTCTTTTTCGCTGGGATTCAATGCACACATTCTATTATCATCCGCCCCAAAAGTCAATTTGTCACCGGCCTTAAATTGTCGTATACTGTCGGTATCCGTAGAGAAGAAAGGATAACTGAACCATGACTGAGAATACATCTGTAATGCTCGCCATCGACCTTGGCGGCACATCTGTGAAAATGGCGCTTTACTCGTTCGACTGCGCGGAGGACGATGCCGGCGCGGCTGGAGCTGGCTCAGCTGGAGCTGGTGCGAGCGGTGCGGCCGGAGATAGTGGGACCAGAGCCGGCGCGGTCCCGGGCATGCCGCAGTGCCTCGGCCGCAAGTCGATCCCGACCCGGACCGAAAACGGCGGAGTCTCGATCCTTGCCGATATCGCTGAAGCTGCAGAGCAACTCGTCAGCGAAAAGTGGCTCTCCCTGCCGCAGCTTGCCGGCATCGGCATCGGCGTTCCGGGCCCGGTGATCACTACCCCGGACGGCCATGAGATCGTAAACGGCTGCGTGAATCTGAACTGGAAAGGCCAGGTCGACGTCATCCGGGAGCTCGGAGACCTCACCGGGGCGAAACGGATCACCCTGCTGAACGACGCCAACGCGGCTGCGCTCGGGGAATTCTACTTCGGGGAGGCGGAGACGGCCAGCGATCATGATGAGGGCGGCGATTGTGATGGAGCCGGCGGCTATGATGGGGCCGGCAGCTGTGATGAGGGCGGCGGTTGTGATGGGGCCGGCGGTCATTCTCCGGCCGGTTCGGCCTGCATGGTCACCCTCGGCACCGGCATCGGCGGCGGCATCATTCAGGGCGGCCGCATCATCACCGGCGCCTTCGGAGCGGCCGGCGAAATCGGTCATATGCCGGTGGAGCCGGCTGGAAAGCTGATCGATCTGCTGCGGGAAAACGGGATCGTCCTTCGGGAGGATGCCGACCTGGAGTATTTTGCTTCGGCCACGGGGATCGCCCGGTTTGCCCGGCTTGCCCTTCAGGTTTCCGATGCCGAGTCCGCCCTTCGCGGGATTCCGGAGGAGTCGCTCGAAGCGAAAGATGTCTTCGACGCAGCAAAGGCAGACGATGCGCTCGCCTGCCTGGTAACCGAATTCTATTTTGATATGCTGGGACGCGGCCTCGCCTCCATCACCTCGGTCATCGATCCTGACCTGTACATCATCGGCGGGGGTGTTTCCGCCGCAGGAGATTTCCTGCTGGATGGAATCTGCGATGCATACCGCAGCTGCGTATTCAAGCCGTCCCTGAAGACCCGCTTCCGCCTGGCCAGCCTCGGCAACGACGCAGGCCTGCTCGGCGCGATCGTACCGCTGCTGGGATAAGGTCCCGCTTCTGGTTAAAGGCCTGCTTCTGGCTGAACTCTGCAAATTACCTCCAAATGAGCATATTCTGCAGAGTTTTTCAGTAAATAATTGGCAAATTATGGATGAACTCTGCAAAATAGCTTCTGATAGCTACATTCCGCAGAGTTCATTGCTTTCATTTTGAT
>JAZNNY010000138.1:0-21353 GCA_045580505.1 Lentihominibacter sp. | reverse complement strand
ATGGGTTTCGGATTCTCGACGATCCTCGGATCGGCCATCAGAAGGCCAGAGACGTCGGTCCAGTTCTCATACACTTCGCTGCAGGTCGCGCGGGCGACCAGAGAACCGGTCACATCGGAGCCGCCGCGGGAGAGGATGCAGACCTCGCCGGAATCCCGGTATCCCCCGTAGAATCCGGGCAGTACCGCATGCTCGTGTTTCGCGAGCTCTGCCGACAGGGCTTCATTGGTCTCCTCCGGGAGCAGCCTGCCCTTGTTATCAAAGAGGATCAGTCCCTGTGTGTCGATGAAGTCGTAGCCTAAATAAGCGGCGACCAGAATCGCAGACAGGAATTCGCCGCGGCTGACGATGTAGTCCTCGGAGCAGCCATCCGCCAGAGCCTGGTGGATCGTGTCAAAGTGCGTCTCCAGGTCTACATCGACGCCGAGATTATATTTGATGGCCCGGTAACGGTCCATGACGACATGAAACAGCTGCTCGTATGGGATGTTGCGGTCCGCCTGCGCCTTACAGAGGAAAAGCAGGTCCGTGATCTTATTGTCATCCGCAAACCGTTTCCCCGGAGCCGAAACGACGACAAACTTCCTGGCCGGGTCAGCATCGATGATGCTCTTGATCTTTTGAAGCTGGATTCCGTCCGCCACGGAGGATCCGCCGAATTTTACTGTTTTCATGTTCATATGCACCTCGGTCTTTGATGTGGTTCAGAATAAATATACTGGATTATACCACGACCAAGGAGAAGAGGGAAGGGCTGATCAGGCAAGCGCCCTCCCCAGATTTTCACAGGCTGCGATTCCGTCCGCATCCGGTTCCAGATTGCAGATGACGAAGTCGCAGGCAAGGTTTGCTCCGGCTGCCTTGCAGCGCGCTTCCCACTGCCGCATCCATTCTCCGTCGCCCCAGTCATAGGACCCGAACAACGCGATCTTTTTCCCGGAAAGCGCCGGCTCGCAAGCGGTGAACATGGGGTCGAATTCCGACTCTTCCAGAACCTCATCACCCATAGCGGGGCAGCCGAACGCGACCGCATCGTACGCATCGAGTTTTTCCGGGCCAAAGTCGGCGGAGACAATCAGTTCGACCTCAGCGCCTGCCGCCGCGGCCCCGTCGGCAACGGCTTTTGCCATGGCTTCCGTGTTACCTGTCATACTCCAGTAAACTACTGCTGCTTTACTCATATTATTGTTCCTCCTTGTTTTGGCCTGCTTTTGCAGAGCGGCGGACAGCCAGCTTGGCAAGACCGGCCCCGCAGTGCAGACATTTCATATAGACTCCGGTACATTTTGTGAACTGAGCGAACCGCTTCTCGGCAGCCTGGGCATCGCCGTAGACCTTCCAGTATCCGCAGGTCTTGCAGCCTTTGCCCCGGAAGTCGATGAATCCCTTCACGTCCTCCGGCGGGTATCCGAGAAACAGCCCGATCTCATGCGGAAACGATTCGTCCAGAGAGATCTTCTTCGCAAGCCGATCGATACAGGACTGTGGATCGTCGGCCTCGTATCCGAACCGCTGCAGGAGGGCTTTGGCCTCGCGGCAGCTCAGGTCTTCCAGCAGCGACTGAGGCCGGTAAAGATATACCAGCGCCCGGCCGCCGCCAGCCCGAAGGCAGGTGATTCTCAGACCGCGGTCTGTGAGTATCTCATTGAACGCTGCCAGGCTTGCCTTCAGTTCTTCTTCATTTTCATAGGAGGCGTTAAAGATATTCCCTGTTTTCAGTCCCGCAAGCGTAGGCGCGCAATGCCTGATGACCTGATCCTCTGACATTTCAGTTTCCTTTCAGATGAATTAAGTGAATTTCAGTGAGTTAGATGTATCTAACCAAGGTCATTATAGGAGCATCGGATTTTCTTTGTCAAGAAGAATGAGACAAAAGTCAATCACGGTAAAGTGTGATATAATAGCCGCAGATTGGAGTGACAGAATACTATGAAGACGAATGGTAAGCCGTCTGCGGGAGGGATTAAGCTGACGTGGAGCACCCATGAAAGCCTGCGCCTGCACTCGGAAAAAATACAGGAATTCCTTTCCCGGCGCATGCTGAGCCAGGATGCGGAGTACGCGAAAGCGGTCGACTTTTTTAAGAAGATCCGCCTGATGATGGATGACAGCAGCTGGGTGATCACGCCCCGGAAGGCCGAATTCCGCGCCTTGAACCGGACCGGCGGGACGATCCGGTCCGTCCAGGCCACGGTCGATTTTTTCACTGAGGAGAGGCTGTTTCACGTTGCCGATCTGAAGAGGACGTTCATCGAATCCAACCAGCAGTTCGAGTTCAGCGAGGACATTTTAGGTAAAGTCTACGAAGCCTGCGGAGTGATCAGAGACGAGTACGGGCAGCCGCGCGGTCTGAAGAGAGACCCGCAGCTTTCCTGCGGTTTCCGGGAGTACACAGTGGAGATCCCCGACAAGCACCGGATGTTCGGCAACGAGTATGTGCGGGCGGTCGCGGGGCTCATCCCAATGCGAAAGGACCGCACGGAGCTGGAGGAGTTTACGGCGAGTGCATTCGGCTTGTCAGGCGATCTGAAGGCGGCGGCGGATCGGGTCACGGAGAATCTGGCCAGGCTGCTGGAGAGGGCGGAAGAACAACCGGAGATCTCGGTCAGGGTCGAAGGATTCATCAGCAGGTACCTTCCGACCGCGACCAGGGCGATCACTGCCTACTGCGCCGGTCCGGAGGAGAAGAAGGCACAGGCCCTGGCCCATACGCTCGAGGTCATGATCATTTCGACCGGCAACCTGTACAAGTCGGTTTCCGGCAGTGAAGATGACGCCGCGCAGGTCGAGCAGAAGATTCTCGAGCAGCAGCTGATCAGAGAGGGGCTCTACAGTCCTTTCGAACAAATCGATTAAGCAAAAGGGGAGCAGTTCTGAGTACGAAACGACTAATCAAGAAAGAAGAAATCATTGTTCCGCAGAGGCGGATGCGAATGGGCGCCTATGTCGGCCTGATCATCGCCATGATGACCGTCCAGTGGATGACGCTCGACATGTATCTGCCGGCTCTGCCGGTGTTAAAGGAAGAATTCGGAGCATCGGAAGCGGTGCTCAATTTCAGTCTGAACAGCGACCTGATCCTGTGCGCGATCGGAACGCTCGTCGGCGGCACGATCAGCGATAAATACGGCAGGAAGCCGATCATGCTGTTTGGCCTCAGCCTTTCGGCGGGAGCACTTCTGATGGCTGCAGCGGCGCAGGGGGTAGTGATGCTGACAATCATGCGCGGGCTCTGCGGCCTGGGCGGCGGCTTTGCCCTCACGGTAGCGAGCGCGATCATCCGGGACAGCTTCGAGGGGGACACCTTTCAGATGGTCACGACCCTCACCCAGTCGGCGGCGGTCATCGGACCGATCGTGGCCCCGGCGGCGGGTGCCTTCCTGATCGAGTATCTCTCCTGGAGATGGATTTTCATCGTCCTTGGCGTCGCCACGGTCCTGACCCTGGTTCCCTTCTTCTTCACGGTGGAGACCTGGCCAGCCGTGAAAAGGCAGGTCAGCAGCGTATGGCAGGCAACGGTGCAGTCGTTCAATCTGATCCGGCGCTTTGAGTTTGTCGTCTTCATGGTGGTGGTCATGATGATCACCCTGCCGCAGTGGGCCTATCTTGGAACCTGCTCCTATATCTACTACGACGGATTCGGTGTAAGCAATCTCGAATACAGCATTCTCTATGCCCTGGCGGCCCTGTCCGCCTTCTTTGCGCCCTTCCTCTACGTCTGGGTCTCGCGGAGGACGACCGGAAGGCGGACGGTGGAATTCATCCTGGCCGTTTTGCTTCTTGCCGTCATCCTCCTGATTACCATCGGCTGGCGCGGTCCCATCCTCTTTATGATCGCAACGGTGCCGCTCATGATGAGCGAGGCGATGGCCCGGTCCATGTCCATGGTCATCGTACTCGAAGAGTATCCGGATGAGGCCGGATCCGCCAGCGCCCTGATCGGATTCCTGGCCATGATGGTCGGCGTGGTATCCACTGCCGTTGCGACCTTAAACTGGCCCAGCTTCCTGCTCGCCATTATAGTGATTACGGTGTTCGGCCTGGTCGCAGCCACCGGCGCGTGGGTGGTCGTAGTCAAAAAGAAAATCTACGGCAGGCAGCTCGATCTGTAAACGATCAGTGCTCGCATTCGTAGTGGGCGGCTACGTCCTTCAACAGGTCGATGATCGGAAGATGCTGCGGGCAGATCTCCTCACATTTACCGCAGCCGATGCAGGAACCTGCCTTTCCGAAGGACTTGTTCAGGACGGTATAGTTGGTGAAGTTGATGGTCCATCCCTTCTCCTCCAGATGCTCCCGCATGTCTTCGTTGTAGATGGAAAAGTACTCGGGGATCCCGATCTTCTGCGGGCAGCCCTCGCTGCAGTAGTGGCACGACGTGCACGGAATGGCGATCTGGCTGTTGATGATGTCCGCGGCCTTAAAGCACAGGGCCTGCTCCTCTTCGGTCAGAGGCTTAAAGTCCTTCATGTAACTGAGGTTGTCCTGCATTTGCGAAAGATTGCTCATGCCGGAGAGCACGCACATCACGCCCGGAAGGCCGGCGGCAAAGCGCATGGCCCAGCTGGCGACGGACATGGAAGGGTCGCAGGACCGGAAGAGGGATTCGACTTCCTCGGGAACCTTCGCGAGCGTTCCGCCCTTGACCGGTTCCATGACGATGATAGGAACCCCGTGCCGGCGGGCGATCTCGTAGCAGGCCCGGGCCTGGATCCAGGGGGATTCCCAGTCGAGATAGTTGAGCTGCAGCTGTACGAATTCCATCGCCGGATATTTGGTCAGCAGCGCTTCCAGCTGCTCGGGCATGTCGTGGAAGGAGAAGCCGACGTGCTTCACCAGGCCCTGCTCCTTTTTCTCGCAGATCCAGTTGAACACATCGTATTTCTCGTATCTCGGCAGCAGGTTCGCCTCGACGCCGTGCACCAGGTAGTAGTCGAAGTAACTGACGCCTGTCTTATCCAGCTGCTTCTGAAAGTAGCTTTCGCGCTCCTCAAAGGAATGGAAAAAGTCGGCGTGGATCTTATCGGCCAGGGTGAAGCGGTCGCGGTCATACCGATCTACAAGAGCTTCTTTGACGACGCGCTCGCTGGCAAAGCCGTTGTACATGATGGCGGTGTCGAAGTAGGTAAAGCCGTTTTCGATGAAGAGGTCGACCATCTGCTTCACCTGCTCGAGGTCGACGTCAGATGCCTTCGCAGGGTCATTCAGCGGCATGCGCATGAGGCCGAAGCCAAGTTTCTTTTCCGGGATCAGATTCATAGTTATGTTATTCCTTTCTTGCAGTTGGTCAATGATATGTCATTATACGATTTCTGCGATCTTCTTTGCAAGCGCCATGATGGTCAGGATCGGCGGATTGCCCATAGACTCGGGCAGGATCGTCGCATCCGCCACATAGAGGTTCTTCGGAAGGCGCGGGCTGTGCAGGGTCTCCTTCTCGTTTTCGGTCAGAGGCAGCATGCCGCCCGGATGACCGGCGTTGAGGGTTCCGAAGAACTGCTCTTCGTCAGGTACGCCAAGCCGCTCCAGAATCTCCCGGCACTGGTCGATCGCGGGCTCGATGTGGGCGTTGTCCAGCGCAGTCATCTCCTTCCTGATGGTCCTGCGTCCGCGCGGGCGCAGGCGTACGGTTCCGACCTCTTCATCGGCCAGTTTGATCATCATGCTGACGAGGCCGTTCATGGGCCGGCGCCAGCTTTTGTGGAAGAAGAAACTGAGGTAGTCCATGTAGGGCGACAGGATGTAGCCATCCTGCTGGCTGATAAAGGGCATCAGGATCTGCCGGTCCTGGCGGATGCCTGGAAGGTAGCCCGCTACGCAGAGGACCGGATCGACGAAGAGCGTCTTCTCGCAGGGGATGCCGGACCGTTTCAGGATGGCCGGAGTATCGAGGCCGCCGGCAGCCAGGATGATCAGATCAGCTGAGTAGGAGACCTTCTTCCCGCCGAGCCGTGCCTCCACGGAGGTGACGGCCCCATGCCGGATGGAAAGGCAGGTCACCTTGCAGCCGGTCACCAGGTCTGCGCCCCGAATGACAGCTTCTTCAATGAGCTTTCGCGTATCCCATTTCGCGCCGCAGGGGCAGCCGATCGCGCAGTGTCCGCAGCCGGTGCACCGGTTCGGATCGAGCAGTTTCGGTGTTACGACCGGATCCAGGCCCATCTCCTCGAACAGGGAAAACATCCGCTCCGTGGTCTCCGTCCAGTGCTTCCGGTGGTCGGTTGTAATGGGCAGTTCCCGTTGCAGTTCTTCAAACTGCGGGTCAAGGTCGATGCCGAGTCTGCGCAGCGCCCCGTCATAGCGGACGGCGTTGCCGGTGGCCAGGGTCGTGGTGCCGCCGATGCCGCGGCCGCGGACCAGCACCATATCCTTTGTCTTGTCGATGACCATGTTGGGATCAGAAGCTGGATCATCCGTTCATCGCGGTAGATCCCGGTCCTGCGGAATTTCGCCAGCTTTTCTACGGAGTAGGAGAAGGGCCGGAAGTGGCTTCCTTCCTCCAGGAGGGTCACCTGGTATTTCCCCTGCAGTTCCTTTGCAATCGTGGCGCCTCCGGCGCCGGCGCCGATGACGAGCGCGGTCTTTTTCTCACTCATTTTTTCGTTCCCCTTTCGTTCCTGAACTGTGCATGGCAGCAGCTGCAGCCTTCCGTGATCCGCTGCTGAAACTGCAGCGTCCCTCCGCCCATGATGCCGGAGATGATCCCCGCATCGGTGCGGGACATCAGCGCGCACTGGTCCGGCGTATAAAAGTCGCTGAAGTAGCAGCGGCTGATGACGATCTCACCGGGGAGGCTGCCCTGCATGGTGATGCCGATGTTCCGGTAGAGCAGGAAAACCAGGCGGCGCAGGTCCTCCGGATCGGTCAGTCCGCTGAGCCGCCGGACCCGCTCGCCGAGCGCGCGGGCTTCTTCGTAGACCCTTGCCGCGTCTGCGCCCGGGAAGACGTTTGCCCCGGCTGCGAAGCGCTCCATACAGCGCCGGGAATACTTCGCGTAGGCGGCAAGCCCTTCTTCCGGCGGCAGCTGGCGGATCCTGATCCGCGCCTGACCGAACGATCTCGCGGCCAGATCGGCCAGGATCTGCAGCTGCATGCGCTGCAGCCGGGCGCTGCTCCCACGCTCGAAGCGGTCCAGAAGTTTTCTTGTAATACCTGCTCTCATTCCCATGACTCTATTTGTACATCTCCTCGATTTCACGATGGAAGTGCTCCAGCACATTGTTTCGCCTGACCTTCAAGTTGGGGGTCAGCTCCCCGGCCTGAATGCTCAGGGGCCGTTCGATCATGGTGAACCGGCGAACCTGCTCCGGGTGAGACAGGCCGGCGTTCATCCGGTCGATCGCCGCCTCGATCCCGGCCCGCTGCGCTGCGCCGCCTTCTGTCCAGAGCAGGGCCGTGCAGTAGGGCCTGTTTTCCCCAATCAGGACTGCTTCGGAGACACCCGGAATGTTCTTCAGCCGCTCCTCGATCTTGGGTACGCTGATGTTCTTGCCGTAGGCGGTCACGACCATCTCCTTCTTCCGTCCGTGCAGGGTGATGTGGCCGTTATCATGGATTGTGCCCAGATCACCGGTGCGAAGCAAGCCGTCCTTCACGGCGTCCGTTTCGAGACCATAGTAGCCCATGGTGACCTGCGGTCCGCGGACCAGCAGTTCTCCGTCCTCCGCAGCAGTCACCTCCGTATCGGGAAGCGGCGTGCCGATGGTTGGAATGACATTGTCTCCCAGCCGGTTGATGGTGATCAGCGGGGCTTCGGTCTGCCCGTAGGCGTTGTGGATCTCTATGCCAAGCTTCCGGAAGCTGAGCAGCAGTTCTTCGCTCACCGGCGCCGAGCCGACGATCAGCTGGTCGCAGGCATCGAGCCCGGCCTTCTTCAGCGCCCCCCGGCGGATGAGTTCCGCGAGCGCCTTCTTTGCGGGGCCGTCATCCAGTTCAGACCACCGCTTGCCGGCGCCGCTCTTCATGATCTGTTCCCACAGCTTCTCATAGAAGCGTGGGACCGAGAAGAACACGTTCGGACGCACCTTCGGCAGAGCGCGGGTCAGATCGTTGAATTCGTTCAGGTAGTAAAAATCCGCCTTGGCGAGCATATAGTAGGGCGCATAGGAGGCCAGGATTCCCTCTACCACATGACTGAGCGGCAGGAAGGAAAGGTAGCGCATGGCCCGGTTTCTCTGCTCCCACGGAAGCAGGGCGGTCATCACCTGGCCCATCCAGGCGAGCTGGGCGAAGCTGAACATCACGCCCTTCGGCTCGCCGGTCGTCCCGGAGGTGTAACGGATGGTCGCAAGGTCATCCGGGTCCGGGTGCTGAGCGGGGGCCGGAGCATCACTTCGCTCCATGAAATGCTCCCATCGCATGGCGAAGGAGGGAGCATGGGAATTTGCTGCAGAGAATGCCACTACCTGAATCTCCGAAGAGAGTCCGCCTGCTTCGTGCAGCCGGGAGATCTGCTCCATGATTCGGGTATCACCTGCGAAGAACCAGCGCGCTCCGCTGCGGGAGAGGAGGAGCGCGATCTCGCCCGCCGGTGTCGTATAGTAGAGCGGAACGCTGACGCAGCCGAGCAGTCCGATGGCCTGCTCCAGCATCATGTACTCGGTCGAGTTGATGCCGGAGAGGGCGACCTTGTCTCCCTTCCGAAGGCCCCGGGCCCAGAGGGCGTTTCGGATCTTCTCGATCTGCTCGTTCGCCTCCGGGCCGGAGAGACTGCGGATTCCGTCTGCGCCGATATCATAATAGGTGACCGGATACCGCCGGCTCGCCCTGCGAACTGCGGCCTGCTCGAATACGGTGCTCCCGTCCTGCCGCATGAAGTTGCTGCGGCAGGCGAAGGCCAGCAGGGCATCGATATAGGTCCGCCAGTCGGGCGGCTGCAGGCCGGTGAGCGCATCCGTATTGGACCGGTCAAACTGCTGGTCGCTGAAGAAATAGGGGAGCAGGGTCAGAAGGTTTGAAAGCGGCGTTTTCGTCCGGCCTTCCGCCTTGCGGTTGTGCGTGATCCCAACCCGTTTCAGCCCGTGCAAAGGCAGGAATACCGGGCGCGGCAGCCGGATGCCGAGGTTCCGCTCCGCCCAGAGACGGACGTAGTCCGCCAGTTCTCCGGCCTTTGGCTGCAGGTGCTCGGGACAGGTCAGATGAAAGGTCTTGCCCTCGGCCTCTTCACTGCCTGCGATCTTCACGACGGAGCTTGCCACATAGTCCACCGGAACCAGATTCAGCCCGGTATCCGGGCGGACCGGGAGCATGCGCAGCCTGCCGAGGAGCATCAGCTTCAGTACGTAATAGATTGTATTGAAATTCTTCGCCCTTCCGGTGACGGAGTGTCCAACGATCATGCCGGGACGGCAGATCGAAAAGGGCAGCCCGGAGATCCTGACCAGGGCCTCAGCCTCTTCCTTGCTCTTTTCATACAGGCTGCTGAAAGCGGTCCCGGCGGGAGCATCCTCGAAGATCCGCCCGGTGTTCTGCCCCGCGACGTAGGCGGTGGAGATGTGGATGAAGCGACGCAGCCGCGGCAGGTCTTCGGCAAAGCGGAGCACGTTCTCCGTGCCCCTGAAATTGGTGAGGCGAAGATCGGAGGCGTCCTTCTGAAAGCCGATCTCCGCGCCGCAGTGAATGACGAGCGTGCAGTGCTCCCGCAGGAGGGCCTGCGAGGAGGAACGCAGGGAAAGGCCTGCCTTTGTGAAATCGCCCGGGCAGGGGAAGACCCGCGTGCCGATGGCCTCGCGCAGTGCAGGGTCGTGATGCCAGACGGACCGAAGGCGGGCTGCTGCCGCCGTCTCATCCTCGGCCCTGACCAGAAGGCAGAGGTCACAGTCGGTTGTATGAAGGAGGTTCGCTATGATTTCCGTGCCCAGAAATCCGGTTCCTCCGGTGATAAAGATTGCTTCGTTCAATTCGGTCTCCTTCCGGTTACTTCAGGTGATCCTCGATGTATTCTTTCAGGAAGACGCCCATCTCTTCCTGCTTCGCCGCGTACTGACGGGCGCGAGCTATAAGGTAGGGCTGCAGCTCGGCTCTGTGCGCGGCTCCGTCCTCCAGGGAATCCAGGAGCTTCTGCCCCAGATCTTCATCGCCCGTGTGGTGCAGGTAGCGCCTGTCAAAGGAGAGCTCCCGCATCAGGCTGTCGAGGCGCTCATCCATGGAGACCGCCGTGATCGGGCATCCACCCTCCATGCTGAGCACGGCCGCATGGTAGCGGGACGTGATCAAAGAGGACAGGATCCGGAGGATGCCGGTCATGCTGCGCGCGGGATGCTCCCCGGAAAGGAATACGGCGCACGGCCGGTCCAGCCGTTCGGAAAGGTCGCGGCAGGGACCCTCATCCATCCGCTCCATACCTAGCAGGACGGGGAAAAAGCCTTGGGCCTCGCAGAAGCGGCCCGCAGCAGAGGCGATCTCGTCGATATAGTTTTGGTATGCGTTCCGCCGCTGGGGCGAGTCGCTGTAGAAGTACCATTTGTCGTACTGGCCTTCATGGTTTCCGGTGAGCAGGGCCCGGATCCACTTCCGGGCGGAGGCGCGGACCGGCCAGCAGTAGGGGTTGATGGCGGCAATGCCGAGCAGCGGCGCCTTGCCATCCCATCCCTGGTCCCGCAGAAGCTGCTCAGCCTCAGCCCGCCTTGAGGCATCATCGTAGAGCCAGGCGGTATCCGTACCGACGTGACCTTCGATCCCGAGCCGGGTCAGGACCTCCTGTGACTCCTGCGTGCGGCTGATGAAGTAGGCATTTCGGCAGGTGCGCTGAACGAACTTTTCCAGAAACCCTTCCATGTGGCCAGCCTCAGAACCAAAGGCGATGCAGGGCTTCTTCTGCGCGGCCATGATTCCGCAGGCTTCGCAGAAGAACAGGCTGAGCGCGTTGGCAAAGGTGCTCTTCAGCGTGGAACCCTCGCAGAGCACGGCAGCGTGATGGGTGCAGCAGGCGCGGTAGAGGTCCGCCGGATAGATCGAGCTGATCTTCAGGAGGCGGACATCCTCATCAAAATAGCCTTCGAGAAGCTCTTCGTTTAGGGTGATGACCGAGATCTGGACCCGGTCCGGCCCGAAGAGTTCTCGAATCTGTTTCACCGCCGCTGCGACCCGGGCGTCCGCGCCGGTATTCCTGGCACCGTTGTAGCCGACGATCAGCAGTTTCAGTTTCTGCCCGGGCTGCCAGGATTCGCAGGATCCGATTCCCAGCCTGGAAAGCGTCCGGGAGAGCCTGGCGCGCAGAATATATAGTTGTATTAATATCGTCAATAAGCGATCCATGTCAGTCCTCGTCTAATCTCCGTCAAATTCCTCGCCTCTGGCCCAGTGGCCGAGCCGGTGCAGGATGGGCCAGAGTTCCCTGCCGCGCGCGGTCAGAGAGTATTCCACCCGGACCGGCATCTCGGCGTATTGCCGGCGGATGACCAGCCCGTCCGCCTCCAGTTCCTTGAGCGAAGAGGAGAGGACCGCGCCGGTGATGCCGCGGGTCTTTTTCTTCAGGTCGTTGTAGCGCTGCGTGCCGTCCTGATACAGGGTACAGATCAGCCGCAGTTTCCACTTGCCGCCGATCATGGAGATCGCTTCTCCGATGGGGCAGAGGCTGTCGCAGGGACAGATGTCCGTCCTTGTTTCGCTTTGCATGGTTTACCTCCCGATTGTGATCTGTTCGTCCCTATGGTATCATCATCGGATGTCCATGTAAATACGTTATTCATATCAGGTATGAAAAATATACCGCTGCAAGTTGACTTCGTTCCGATCTGAGGCTATACTTTGAAAAATACCGGAAGGAGATACCATGGGAACAGGCGATTATACGAAAGCAAGAAGAGCAGCAGAGAAGATGTACCGGGAGGACGTTGCGGCGGGCAAGTACCCGTTCGTACCGGCCCTGGATGAGATGGTCCGGGAGAGGAACCGGCTCCGCGAGGAACGGGTGGGGACGATGGAGATCCCGCTCAGCCTCGTGAAGGGGACGGTGACCAAAGGCAGGCAGGAGGCGTTTGCCCGAAATTTCATGCCGCTGCTTTCCGATGATTCTGAGTTCGCCCTCAAGTGGAGCGGACTGCTCAGTTATCAGGAAGACGAGGGGATCATGGATCCAATTAAAGTCTATGAGTTCCTCGGCAGATTTTATGTGCTGGAAGGCAACAAGCGGGTATCGGTCCTGAAGTATCTGGGCAGCCCGGGGATTCCGGCGGAGGTCATCCGGATCATGCCCCCGGAGGGGATGGCCGAAGAGAGCGAAGAGGTCCGAGCCTACCGGGAATTCCTGCTTTTTTACCAGTACACCGGCCTGTATGAACCCATGCTGTCCCAGGCGGGATCGTATGAACGCCTGGCCGAGATCTACGGGCAGAGCCTGGAGAAAAAGTGGCACTGGAGAACGGTGCAGAGCCTGCGATCGGCCTTTTTCCGCTTCTGCCGGGAGTTCCGCGGACAGGGGGGAGACGAGCTGCAGGTCTCCGCGGGGGATGCCTTCATGCTGTTTCTCGATATCTATGGAAGAAAGCCGCTGCAGGGCGGACGCGAGGCTGAGCTGCGAAAGAAAATGAAGCAGCTATGGGCGGAGTACCGCGTTAGATCGAACCGGGAACCGATGGCGTTCATGCGCCTTCCGAACGTGAGAAGACCGCGCACACCGCTGCGCCGGATGCTCTATAAAGCGGCCCGGCACGCGCCGGTCCGTCCGCTGAAGATCGCCTTTATCTACGATGGGGATCCCGGCAGTTCCCGCTGGCTGGGCGGACACGAGCGGGGCAGGATCTCCATGGAAAAGCGCATGCGCGGAAGAGTCCGCACCAGGGCATTCCCGAAGTGCGATTCACCGGAGCTGTTTGAAGCGGCGGTAGCAAAAGCCGTTTCAGATGGGGCCGGCGTCATCGTCACGGTCTCCCCGGTCCAGATGACGGACACCCTGCGCGCCGCAGTGAGAAACCCCGGCGTGCGCTTTCTGAACTGCTCCGTCCATCTGTCGCACAGCGCGGTGCGGACCTATTACGGCAGGATGTATGAGGTGAAATTTCTCCTGGGCGCACTGGCGGCAGCCCTGGCGGACGGGCACCGGATCGGCTATGTATCCGGGGCGCCGTTTTACGGGACCGTAGCGAACATCAACGCGTTCGCGATCGGGGCGTCCATGGTCGATCCAAAGGCAGAGATCAGCCTGACCTGGTCCTGTCTGGAGGGGCGAAACTGGAGGCAGACCCTGCACGATGAGGGGCTGACCATCGTATCCGGTCCCGACCTGATCCATCCGGGCAAGGAGGACAGGGAGTACGGCCTGTACCGGTATGAGGCGGATGGCTCGGTCACCACGCTGGCGAGTCCCGTGTGGAAGTGGGGCAGGTTTTATGAACTCATGGCCCGAAGCGCGATGGCGCGGGTGTGGAAACAGGAGGCGGACGCAGCAAGAGACCAGGCCCTGAACTACTGGTGGGGTCTTTCATCGGACGTCATAGGGATTGACCTGTCCGAGGCGGTCCCGGCCAGCTCGGCGCACCTGATCGAAGGCCTCAGGAAGGCGCTGGTGGCAGGGATCCTCGGTCCCTTTGAGGGACCGCTGCAGGCGCAGGGAGGACTGGTGGAAGACGCCGCATCACAGGGCAGCCGCGGCGGCCGCAGTCCGCTTCGCCATGTCCTTTCCGCGGGGGAAAAGCTCATCTCGATGAACTTTTTCGAGGAGAATACGGAGGCGGATCTCGGGCTGCCCCCGGAGGAGATCGTTACGATGGATTGGCTGCACGAAAATGTAAAGGGAAGGATTCCTGACTGGGATGAGCTGACCCCGTCCGCCCGGAAGGCGGTCAGCGCAGGAGGAATCCTGTCAGCGGTGAAGAAATGAGAATCCTTGCAGTATCAGATGAAGAAAGCCGGGCCCTTCTCAGCAAGGCCCGGGCAGGAAGCCTCCCGCATATCGATCTGATCATTTCCTGCGGAGACCTGCACCCGTCCTATCTCGAGGACCTGGCGGATGCGGTCAACGCGCTGCTGATCTATGTGAACGGGAATCATACCTACGGCCCCATGACCTGCGGCATCTGCATCGAAGGGAAGGTCTTCACCTACCGGGGGATCCGCATCGCAGGGCTCGGAGGGGCTCTGCGCTACCGCTCTGGAGAGAACCTCTATACCCAGAAGGAAATGCGCCGGCGGGCCCGGCACTTGATTCCGCGGATTCTGGTCCGCCGCGGCCTGGACCTCCTGGTGACCCATGCGCCCGTCCGCGGCTATGGCGATCTGGAAGACCTGCCGCACCAGGGCTTTGAGGCGTTCGAAGACCTGCTCGCGCGCTTTTCGCCAAAGTACATGCTCCACGGTCACGTGCACTTAAACTACGGCCGCATCGCCCGGCGACTGGACCATCCTGCAGGCACCAGCATCGTCAATGCCTGCGGCTATCAGATTATAGAGCTCTGAGCCGGCCACTACCATATCCCCGCCGGATATGATAAAATAAGTGCCATGAGTAGACAGTTTATTAATTTTGACGATCAGGTCTGCCTGATCACAGGCGCAGGGAGCGCAACGGGAATCGGATTTCAGACGGCCCGGATCCTCGGAGAACTTGGTGCGGCAGTCGCCATCACCTCGACCACGGACCGGATATTTTCGCGTGCGGAGGAGCTCAGGGAAGCGGGCATCCGGGCGAAAGGCTACGTGGCGGACCTGATGGACCGCAGCCAGGTAGCGGACCTCGTCCGGTCCGTCAAGGGCGACTTCGGAACCATCCACGTGCTGGTCAACAATGCCGGCATGGTGCAGGTCGGAATCGAAGAGGACTTCTCCGGATTTCTGGAAATGAGTTATGAGAGCTGGGATGATGCGATCAGCAGAAATCTCAACATTCCGTTCAACGTCAGCAAGGAAGTTCTGCCGGTCATGAAAGAGAACCGTTACGGGCGGATCGTCAACGTATCCAGCGTCACGGGACCGGTGGTCAGCAATCCCGGGGAGAGTTCCTACAGCGCCGCCAAGGCGGGAATCGTGGGCATGAGCCGGGCGCTCGCCATCGAATTCGGAGGGGACGGCATCACGGTGAACAACGTCCTTCCGGGCTGGATCGGGACGGCGTCCCAGACGGAGGCAGAGGCTGCCGGCGGGCTGAACACGCCGCTGAAGCGCAGCGCCAGAGCTGAGGAAGTCGCGAATGCGATCGTATTCCTGGCATCAAAGGAAGCATCCTATATCACAGGGGAATCGCTCGTCGTCGATGGCGGCAATACCATTCAGGAATATAAGGGTCCGCAGGAACTGTATTACTGATGAGGGGAACATGGGATCATCAAAAAAGAAAAGAACCTTCATAATAATAGCAGCTTCCTGTCTGATGGTCCTCGCCATGATGGTAACCTGCGGCGGACCTGCCTTTGCACAGGAGCAGGAGCAGCCTGCCCCGGTCTACACCTCATTTGACCAGCTGGACGGCAAGACGATCGCCCTGCTGACGGGGACCCCGTTCGAAGACCTGGTGCGCGATAAGGTGAAGCATCCGGGCAGCCTTAAGTACCTCAATTCCTCATCGGATATGCTGCAGGCGCTGGACAAGGGAAAGATCGACGCCTATCTGCTGAACAGCGCGACGGCAAGGACCCAGGTCGCCCGGGGAATCGGACTTGCGATTTTCCCCGAGCCGCTGTGGTATTCTCAGCTCGGGTTTGCCTTTGCCAAGGGCGATCCGGCCCGCGATGAGTGGCAGGCGGCCTATGACAGGATTCCCGAAGAAACCAAGGCGGATCTCTGGGAGGAGTGGACCGGTCCGGACCTCAGCAGACGGGCTCTGCCAGCCCAGGACTGGCCGGGGAAGAACGGCACGGTAAGGGTCGCGGCCTGTGATTCGCAGCCGCCGCTGAGCTATACCGCCGACAACCGGCAGGTCACCGGCTACGACATCGAAATGGCCCTGCTCATGGCGAAGGAGATGGACGTCCATCTGGACCTGAAGCCCATGGAATACAATGCCGTCATGCCCTACGTGCAGAAGGGGAAGGCGGTTTTCGGCACCGGCGGCATCGTCGTAACGGATGACCGCAGACAGTCCCTGGATTTTGTCGAGCATACACCGATCTCGATGGTGCTGGTGGTTCCGGCGGAGAAGGGAGTTTCAAAGGCAGGCCTGGCTGAGCGGATCAAGACCAGCGCCCAGCGCACCTTCCTGGATGACCACCGCTATAAAATGCTGCTGGCAGGCCTCGGCGTGACGCTCGCTGTCGCGCTTTCCGCAGGAATTCTGGGGACCCTGCTCGCCTACGGACTCGTTTTCGTCAGGAAGAGGAACCGGAAGATCTTTAACAGTCTGATCGCTGTTTACACCAGACTCATCGCCGGGATCCCGGCGGTGGTGGTGCTCCTCGTACTCTACTATGTGATCTTTGGCTCCGTCGACATCCCGTCGATGGCGGTCGCGATCATCGGATTCACCCTGATTTTCGGAGCACGGGCCTACGGGCTGATCTGGAACGCGGTGAACAAGGTCGACAAGGGGCAGATGGAAGCGGCCCTGGCGCTCGGATTTACGGAAGACCAGGCTTTCCGCAGCATCATCCTGCCGCAGGCAAGAGACTTCTACCAGTCGACGCTGAGCGGGCAGTTCGTCGGACTGACTAAGGAAACCAGCATCATGGGATTCATCGCGGCGATGGATCTGACCCGGGCAGGTGATCTGATCCGGAGCAGGACGCTGGAGGTGTTCTTCCCCCTGCTGAGTGTGGCTGCAATCTACTTCGTACTGACCTGGCTGCTGACCCTGGCTTTGAAAAAGCTCATCCAGTATAGGGAGAAGAGGCGGGAAGAGAGAAAGATCAAAGGAGTGGAAGTATGAGCCTGATCGAGATCCGGCATCTGAAAAAGGAATACCCGCAGTCGACTCCGCTGAAGGATGTGACGGCAGACATCGGCGAGGGCGAGGTCGTCAGCATCATCGGACCTTCGGGCAGCGGCAAGTCCACCCTGCTGCGCTGCATCAACCGCCTGGATACGCCGACGTCCGGACAGATTCTGGTGGACGGGATCGACGTCTGTGACCCGGCCGCGGATCTTACGGCAGCGCGCAGGAAGATGGGGATGGTCTTTCAGTCCTTTAACCTCTTTCCCCACCTGCTGGCCGTGGAGAACATCATGCTGCCCCTGCAGAAGCTGCAGAATATGCCGGCGAAGGAGGCATATGAAGAGGCGGTGTTTCAGTTGAACCGGGTGGGCCTTGCGGGCCGGGAGAAGCGGTATCCCGAGGAGATGTCCGGCGGACAGAAGCAGCGGCTCGCCATCGCCCGGGCGCTGGCCATGCATCCGAAGATCATGCTGTTTGATGAGCCGACCAGTTCCCTGGATCCGTCCATGGTCTCCGAAGTCGTCACGGTCATACGCGAACTGGCGGAGAGCGGACAGACCATGCTGATCGTGACCCATGAGATGCTGCTCGCCCGGGATGTTTCCAGCCGCGTCCTGTTCCTCACGGACGGCGTGGTCTATGAGGACGGAACGCCCGATCAGATCTTCCGCCATCCGACCCGGGAGAAGACGAGGGACTTCATCTTCCGGATCCGCAGCTGGGAATATGAGTTCTCACACTCCAGCCTCGACATGTACGAGATGCTCGGAACATTGGAACATTTCTGCGCCCGGCAGTTCATGCAAAGAAGAGCTGCAGGGGACTGCCAGCTGGCGATAGAGGAACTGGTGAGCACCGTGCTCCAGCCGGCCCTGGAACGCGAACTCGATAGAAACAAGGGGGAGCAGCCGCAGGTCCGGCTGTATCTGAACGCCGGAGAGGAAGGCCGGGAAATGACGCTGATGGTGGATGTCTCAGAACTTCCGGAGGGGACGGCCGTCCTGGATCTGGAGGATGATGATCTCGCCGTCGCAATTCTGAAGAGAAGGATTACCAGGCTGCCGGATACGGAACAGGGCATAGCCGCCTTCCGGATCCGTCAGAGCGAATGAGAAGGGATGGAATAGCATGTTTTTTTTACTGGCACTGTTTGTCGGCCTGGCACTGATCATAGCGGGAACCAGGATGAAGCAGGGCGTCTTCACTTATGTGGGCGTGGTCTTCCTCATTTTCGGAACGTTTAGTCTGATTCTTGGATTTATGGGAGGCTGAGGAAGTGAAAGACATCATGAATAGGTCCCTGCCTCGGAGGCTGCGAGGCTGGGGACCTGCCTGAGGCAGATCTTGCGGCGGGAGCAGAGAAGTACCTGACCGGGGCCGGCATGAGCGAGAAACATATTCAAGCATTACTGGAGAGGATTCAATGAAAACAGCACGATTAAAACTATGGACCATCATCTGCATCACCATGCTCCTCGGAGCATCTGCCTTTGCGCTCGCGGGATGCGGCGCGGAGACAGCAGAAGGGGATGAAGGCACCTCGGAGGCCGTAGAAGACATCAACCTCCGCGACATTTACGGAAGCGGCTATTACTATCTCTTCACCTATAAAGGGGAGGATTTTACCGCGATCTACTCCTACGACAACTGGTGCATCTACGATTCCTACAAGATCACAAGCGGGCGGGCTATGAAGAAGATCTGCCAGGCCCTGATCGATGTGCACCCCGTTCATGGCAGCGACTACGAATCCTTCCGGACGGCTAAGGACATGGCCTACGAATGGAAGCAGCACAATATCGCCCATGCGGTCCTGCCGGATGACAATGCCTGGAAGACCACGACAGGCAATGTGGACTTCGACCCGGAGGACCAGGGAAAGAGTGTCTCGGAACTGTATGAGGACAGGACCGGGGAGACATTTGATTTCTCGGAGCACACCGATGACATCAAGGAATACCTGAAGCGGATACTGGAGTAGGCGCAGAAGGAAGGGATGGAAGAGAACATGGAGAAAAGAATCATATATCAGGTCTCGACCCTGCAGGCCCTGGCGCTCGGATACTCGCGCGCTGTGATAAGCGCGGCGGAGCTGCTTGAGCAGGGGGATACTGGGCTCGGCACATTTGAAAATGTGGACGGGGAGATGATCGTCCTGGATGGTCACTGCTACCGGGCTGCAGATGACGGTTCGGTGATTGAGATCCCGCTTGAGACAGGCGTGCCGTTCGCATCGGTTACCCGGCTTAACGGGGACCGCAGGTTTGCGTTCGGAGAAGTCACGGACATCGATCGGCTGAAGAGCCTGCTCGATATCAAGATCGAGGAAGTCTTCGGGCTGAACAGCATGCATATCGCGCGCATCGACGGCAGGTTCCGGACGGTGCGGGCCAGATCGGAGGCGCCTTACCGGTCTCACCATATTGCGTTGAAGGAGATCCTGGCGAAGACGCAAAAGGACTTTACATTCACGGATGTCAGCGGGACCATGGTCTGCGTCTACTACCCTGACTATATGGACGGAATCAACGCCCCGGGCTGGCATCTGCATTTTGTTTCGGATGACCGCCGGCAGGGCGGACACGTATTTGAACTCGATATGGAGCGGGGCGAGGTGCAGATCGACCGGATCAGCAGCATCGAGATCCGGCTTCCGAGCGAGCCGGCATTTGACACATATGAACTGAAGAACGCCTCACAGGATGAGATCAGGGAGGTCGAACAGGGAAAGGGCTGATCGCCCTAAATGCCCCTGACTGAGGAGATCAATGTCATGAAGAAGAAGCAATACATGAGCATGCAGGAAGAACTGGCAGCCAGGCGCGCGGCCGCTGAGAAAGCGGAAATCGTGGCCGGCCTGCTTGAACAGGATACGGACCGCACGGCGTCCGGGCATTTTGAGCGCACGAATCCTTCCGGCCGGGGAAAGCAGACCGCAGCCCGCATGAGCGGGTCCACATCCCGCCTGGCTCAGTCAGCAGCTCGCCTGAGTAAGAACTCAGGAGCTCTCGGTCAGGCATCCGGCCAGCTCAGCAAGCTGCTCGGCCGCCTGGAGCAATTTGTCCAGGAACCGGGCCCCGGGAAATATCAGCGCCGGTCGGAAAAGACCGCCAGCAGGAAGCGCACCTACCTGCAGTTTCTCGTGGGTTTGATGATCGCCGTTGCGGCGGTCAGTCTGGTCGTAGGATTTCTGGCATCGGACAGACAGGATGAATACGGGGACGGCACTTCATGGCAGGACGATCCAACGGAAGCAACCTGGAACACGGAAACGCCGGCGCCATCTGAGGGGGATCTCAACGAAACCACTTCTATGTCGGAACTTGAGGCCTACGCGGCGGAGTATACACAGCCGAACCCGGATGAGCAGTCCCTGTTTGGCGGGGCTTATTCCAGGATCGACCGGTACATCACGGAAGTGGACAGCGAATGCAACTGGTATATTAATGAGGGCTGCATTTACATCTGGCCGAAGTGCGACAAAGGAGATGATCCGGAGGAAGTCGCTGACCTCTGGGGCGGGGTCACCGAGACAATCAATGAGATCATTATGGATGAAGGCGTGGAGGATACCCCGGTCATTATCCCGATCAGAGACAGGGACGGCTGGAAAAATCTGATGATCCTGGTCGACGGGACGACGGTCTTTATTTCCGAAGAACTCAGGGAATAACAATAATTCCCAAACAAATATTGACATTACCGAGAATACATGGTAAAATCTGCCTGATCGATCAAAAGACAGATATTTCCATAACAGTTATATTTGGAGGTAATGGCAATGCGGATAGAAGAGATTAAAATGAAGGCAATTTACGAGCCCGTCATGGAGCTGGAGGACGATGTGTACGCCTATATCCGAGCCTTTATGGACCGCGAGATCGGATTCTCGGTGTTGGATGAGGCGACGCTGCATCCGGATTTCTCGCACTGCGGGATGTTCTGGCTGAAGAAGAAGGACTTCGCAGAGTTCTTCAAGTTCAGCGATGCAGCAGGCGGTCAGGACTGGGGCTTAAATTAGAAAGGCAGGTGTGATGATGATCAAGGCATATTGTTACGACAGATGTTCGACATGCAGGAAGGCACTGAAGTGGCTGGAGGAGCAGGGCGTTGAACACGAGGTGATCGATATTAAAGGGGACCATCCGGACAAGGAGACGATCAGAGCACTTTACGAAATGAGCGGACTTCCCCTGAAGAAATTCTTCAATACCAGCGGGATGCTCTATCGGGAGCTGGGCCTTGCGAAGAAGCTGCCGGAGATGAACGATGAGGACAAGCTCGAGCTGCTCGCCAGTGACGGGATGCTCGTGAAGCGGCCGCTGATCGCAGGGGAGGATTTCGTCCTGCTCGGCTTTAAGGAGAAGGAGTGGGAGGAGAAGCTGCTGTAACCGAAAGATCTGCACCGGCCGTATCCCGGTAGTCCTTTGTCCCAATCTGTGTTACAATAATAACAATCGGTATAATTATGCATTTATTGTTTTTGCACGAAAGGATCGGGACTTATGGGACGACGCGATGCCAAACTGGTAGGGAAGCTCGATTCGATGCA
>JAZNNY010000137.1:0-6431 GCA_045580505.1 Lentihominibacter sp. | reverse complement strand
GGTTCCAGCTTTCCGCCGTCCCAGCCGAGGCTTCGCGCCTCCTTCTTGGTCATGTAGTTACCCGGCAGCTCCCCGTAGGTGTACAGATACAGCGCCACCTCATCTTTGCTGTCGTAGCTTCCGTCCCGGTCAATCGCAGCTTCAGTCTGCTCGGCCTCCGTCTCCTGACTGATCTCCGTCTGTGTCTGGTCTGCCGGCTCCTGGGCTTTCTGCTGTCCGCACCCCATGCAAAAGCAGGTCACACACAGAACCATCAGCACCAGCGCAAGTTTCTTCTTCCATATACTCTGAATCATGCGATCTCTCCCATCTGTAAATAACGAACTTTCGAGGTTTTGCACCTTCAGGCTGGCAAAAACCTCGAAAAGTCCTTCCTGTCAGCCTTCCCACGCTCCTCGTTTTACTGTCATTTTCGAGGTTTTTGCTTTCTGATACCATCAAAACCTCGAACTTGCTGCTCTGGCCTGCCTTTGCCTGCCTTTGTATGAAGGAGTTTTCGAGGTTTGGCATCCCAAAAAGCCATCAAACCTCGAATCGTCGTTCCGCAAGTCTTATTCCACCGCGACGAACTTCCGACTTCGGAACAGGTAGAGCCAGCTTTCCGTGACCGGCCGTCCCAGCGCCTCCTCAAGGGCCTCTCGGTAGAGGCGGATCTGCCCGCTGTAGCGTTCGATCAGCACTTCCTCCTCTACTGCCGCGTCGGCCCTGCTGTTTTTGTAGTCGATCAGGACCAGCCCGTCCTCGTCCTCGAAATAGCAGTCGATGATACCCTGCACGATGACCGGGCTGCCTTCGATTTCCTTTCTCAGAAGGAACTCCTTCTCGCGGAACAGTTTCGGCGCCTTCGCGGCCCTCTCCCCCAGCGGGGTCCGGAAGAAGGCATCGATGTTCTCCGGCTGAATGCCCGCCGCTTCCTCTTCGGTCAGGATTCCGGCCTCCTGCAGGCGCCGGGTCTCCTCAGTAATATAGGAAATGCCGCCCTCCAGCGCCTTCGCGAAATCGATCCGCTCCATGACCGTGTGCATGGCCGTTCCGATTTCCGCCCGGCTGAGGGTCTTCCCGCCAGCAGCATCCGGGCCGGCAGCATCCGCGGCGGCTTTACCTGCCGCGATGATCTCCTCCATCCGCCGAAGCTCCGGCAGCCTCTCCGGAAGCTGCTCCGTCTTGCCGCTCTGCTTCTTGGAAAGTTCCGTCACCGAGTACTTCGTTTTGATCAGCTGATCGTTGGCGCGCGGATATACGAATCCCAGCCTGCGGTCCAGCTCAGCGGGGTCGATCCGCGATTCTTTCGCGCCGCCGTGCTCCGGAGCATCTCCGCTCGCAAGGCCGCCGGCTCCCGCACTTTCCCAGCTTGCGCCTCCGTGCTCCGCGGCCTCTCCACCGGCTCTATCCTCACCGGCGCTTTCACCCTCAGCCGGCGCCTGCCTTTGCAGAATCTGCTCGCCGGGATAGTGCACCTGCACCTCCGCCAGCTGCGGATCCTCCTCCTGCATCCGGCAGAAGGCCGGATAGATCATCTCAAGGAAGGATCCCCTGCCGGTGAAACGCTGCAGTTTGGCCGCGTCCTTCACCGAGGCTACGATTGCCAGCCGCTCCATGGGCCGGGTCAGCGCAACATAAAGGATCCGGATCTCCTCCTCCAGGCTTTCCCTCGTCTTCCTGGCTGCGATCGCCTTCTGCAGGATCGTCTTGCGCTCCCAATGCATATCGCGGTTTACCTCGGGCAGACCTATGGCAAACGCTTTGTGCATGACGGGGCTGCGGCCTTCGGAAGACCCTCTGATCTTCTTTCCGGCCCCTGCCAGGATCACGACGGGGAACTCGAGGCCCTTGCTCTTGTGCACCGTCATCACGTGCACCACGCTGCGGCCCTCGCCGATCAGATTCGCCTCGCTGACATTCTGCCGGGTGCGGCGCATGGCTTCCACATACTCAAGGAAACCGTAAAGCCCGAGATGGCTGGATTCCTCGTATGCAGCCGCCTTTTCAAGGAGCAGACGCAGATTGGAGATCCGTTGCTCCCCGGTCGGCAGACCGCTGCAGTAGTCATAATATCCTGTTTCGTAGAGAAGCCGCCGCATCAGCTCATCCAGCGGCACGGTGCGCCCGATCTCCTTCCAGAGCTCGATTTGCCCCCTCATGCTCCGGATCTTTTCCCGGATCACGGCATCACTTCCACCCGCTTCATAGCTGCGCACCGCCTGGGAGAAGCTCCCCTCCCTGTATTCGATGCGGATCTGCGCAAGTTCCCGCGCGGAAAAGTCAAACACGACGCTGCTCATGGCCGAGATCAGCGGAACGTCCCTGCTGCTGTTGCTGATCACCTGCAGCAGGTTCAGGAATACCTGGATCTCCACCGTCTCATAGTATCCTCCCTCCGTTTCTCCAAAGGCAGGAATGTCCTCGTTTCTCAGGAACCGTTCGATGCGCGGGATGGCCGCCGTTCCGCGGGAGAGCACCGCGATATCTCCGTAGGTGATCTGCCGCTCCTGTCCATCCCGGCCGGTGATGGTCCTGCCGACGCTGTCCCTGATGATCTGGGCGATCATCTGCATCTCGGCAAGGTCCGCCGAAGGGTCTTCCGCTTCGTCAGGATCCTGCCCTGCGCCCGCTTCTTCCTCTTCCGGTCCCGCCGCGCTCATGATATGCAGACTGACCGGAAATCCGCCGGTTTCTTCCTCACCTTCCGGCCCGTTCAGGCGCGCATCTTCATCATAGCCGTCCATGATCTCCTCGAAGATACAGTTGACCGCCTCGCGGATGGTCCTGCGGCTTCGGAAATTGCTGTTCAGGTCGATCTTCATGGAGTGAGGATCCGCTCCGCCGCGGTAGGTCTCGTAGCGGTCGCGGAAGATCTCCGGCTCAGCCAGCCGGAACTTATATATGCTCTGCTTGACATCGCCGACCATGAAGAGGTTGTTCTCCCGGGCGATGCGGCGCACGATCTCCTCCTGGAGCAGGTTGCTGTCCTGGTACTCATCGATGAAGATATAGTGGAAGCGGTCCCGGTAATCAGCTGCAGCGCTTTCGTTTTCGAGGATCTCGATACAGTAATGCATGCAGTCGTCGAAGTCCACCATGTTCCGATCCTGCTTCGCCGCCCGGTAGACCTCTTCGAACTCGCGCACGAGTTCGATAAAATAGGCCGTATCTTCCGCGCCGGCCTTCAGCGCCTGCCCGTATTCCTGCGGCGGGCGTGAATAGTATTTCTTTTTCAGATCGTCGATGAACTTCTTCCCCTGCTTCCTCAGGTCGCCGACTTCATCCTTCACATCGTCGAAACAAGGTTTCTCATCCTTGGCGGCGCTCATCCGGTTGAACTTTAAGGACTGCAGCTCTTCCATCAGCTGCAGCAGGACTTCTTCGGCCTCCGCCGGCTCTGCTGCGCCGGCCAGCCCCGCAAGTTCTTCGATTTTCTCCAGGTCCTGGCGGGCTTTGAGGTAAAGACTGCCCGTCTCCTCCCTATGCAGGATCTCCGCTGCGGCGCCATATCTGCGGGCAGCGTCCTTCAGGGCGTCCGCCGTCTCCTCCAGCAGAAAACTGTCGATGCCAAGCGCGTGCAGGGGGTCCTCCCGCCGCAGCAGGTCCGTCCGCTCCTCCGCCCAGTCCATGTAGCGGGGGATGCTCCGCATCTCGCCGTAGATCTTCAGGATCTGTTCCTTCAGACGGTTGTCGTTTCTGTCGCCGCTGTAGCGGCGCAGGAAGGGGCGCAGCCGGTCTGTGTCCTCGGCAAACCTGCGCTCGAAGACCTGGTCGAGCGCTTCCCCGCGCATGATGCTGAGCCGGGTCTCATCGCCGATGGCAAAGCCCGGCTGCAGGTCGGTCAAATAAAAATAGTCGCGGATGATCCCAAGCGCGAATGTATGAAAGGTGCTGATGCTCGCGGACGGAAGCAGTTCCATCTGGTGCTGCAGGTAGGTCAGGTCCCCGCCTGCCTTTCGCTGCTCTTCCATCTCCTGACGGATCGCCCGCTCCATCTTCTCCTTCATCTCGGCCGCCGCCGCATTGGTAAAGGTGGTGATTAGAAAGCGGTCGATGTTTACCCTGTCCCGCAGCACGAGCTGCTTGATCCGCTCGATCAGGACGGTCGTCTTGCCCGAGCCAGCCGCCGCCGAGACGAGAATGTTATGATCTCTTGTTTCTATTGTCTGCGCCTGCGCCCTGGTCCACTTCATGCGCGCTCTCCTTCTGCTTGCTGCTCTTTCAGCCGCTCCCGCAGTTCCTGCAAAAGCAGGCTGACCGTTTTCCCAGATCTCGGATCGATCAGATCCGGCGCGATCTGGCAGACCGGTTCCAGAACGAAGGTCCTGTTCGCGAAATCTGCATGCGGAATGTGCAGATCCTCTTCATCGATGATCCGGTCTTCAAAGAAAATGATGTCGAGATCGATGGTCCGCGGGCCCCAGTGGATCAGCCGCACCCGGTCCAGGTCTGCCTCGATCCCATGCAGGACCTCCAGCAGGCCGCGCGGCTCAAACTCTGTCTCAAGAAGGATCGCGAGGTTCAGGAAATCCGCCTGGTCCGTCACTCCGTACGCCTTGGTCTCGATCGTATCGGACACGGAAAGAATATGCCCGGCCCGCTCCTCGATCAGACTCAGCGAATCCTTGATATACTGCTCTCGCTCCCCCATGTTGGAGCCGATGGCGATGATCGTTTTCACTCTGCTTCCTCCAGTCCGCTTCGCAGCGCCTCTGCCATCCGCGCTGCATCCAGGTTCTCCTTCACATCGTGCACTCTGGCTGCCGCCAGGCCCCGCTCTGCTGCAAAGGCAGTGATGGCCAGGGTCCCGGCCAGCCTCTCTGCGGGGTCCTCTCTTCCCAGAACCTTGCCGATCAGAGACTTGCGGGAGACGGCGAGCAGGTGCGGGCAGCCCAGCGCATCGAACCTTTCGATGCTGCGCAAAAGCTGCAGGTTGTGGTCCGCCGTCTTGCCGAAACCGATTCCGACATCGATCATGATCTGGTCCCGCCCGATCCCGCAGCGTGTCGCGAAATCTATCTGCTTCTCCAGAAAGCAGTACACTTCTGCTACCACATCTTCGTAGACGGGCGCCTCCTGCATGGTCTGCGGCCGGCCTTTCGTGTGCATGAGCACGATGGCCGCGCCGGCTTCCGCGCACACCTTCGCCAGCTCTGGTTCGAAGGTCAGGCCCGAAATGTCGTTGATCATATCCGCCCCCGCATCGAGGGCCGCCGCCCCGGTCTCCGCCCGGTAGGTGTCCGCGGAGATCACGACCTGCGGGAAGGCTTCCCTCACCCGGCGGATCACCGGGCAGATGCGCTCTATTTCTTCCTCCGCTGTCACAGGCTGCGCTCCCGGCCGGGTAGATTCTCCTCCGATGTCGACCATCAGAGCGCCCTCAGCGATGTGCTGGCCTGCCTTTGCGAAAGCGTCGTCCCAGGCATCCTCGAGAGAGCCCTGACCCGCCATCCGCGAATCCGCATAGAAAGAATCGGGGGTCACGTTCACGATCCCCATCATCTCCATGTGTTCAAAAGTAATGATCCGGCCCCCTGCGAGGCGCAGTTTCTGCGTCATCCGGTCCTCCTAACGGGTAGTATAAATCTACTACCTCAGCGACTTTAACATATTTAAGAGCTCCAGGTCCGACTGCGTCACCCGGATCCCGGCCTTGTGCTGTTCCCCGTCCGGGTAGCGGACCGCGATGGCGATCTCCATGCCCTCGCAGTAGCCTTTCTGCTGCACCGCGTCGATGAAGACCGGGACCTTGGGATGATTTCTCTTGAACTCATCCCAGCCCTGGCGCGCACGAAAAATCGACTCGAAATTCATATTCCCAAAATTCATATTTTCCTCCGGCTGTGATATAATATCGATGTTTATACAGAGCATATTATATCATACGAAGATAAGGCACGGAGGTAAACATCCATGAAAGATTTTCATCGCCCAACCATGTTAATGATCCTTGACGGATTCGGCATCCGCGAGGAGACAAAGGGAAACGCCATCGCGGCGGCAAACAAGCCGGCGCTTGACCATATTTTTGCAACCTATCCGCACACGACCCTGAAGGCCTGCGGCCTCGATGTCGGTCTTCCGCAAGGGCAGATGGGCAATTCCGAAGTCGGACACCTGAACATCGGCGCCGGCCGGATCGTCTATCAGGACCTGACCCTGATCACCAAGGAGATCGAAGACGGAGCATTCTTTGAGAACAAGGCCCTGCTGCAGGCCATGGAGCATGCGAAGAAGAACGACTCCTGCCTGCACCTTCTGGGACTGCTTTCCGACGGCGGCGTGCACAGCCATAATACCCATCTCTACGCGCTGCTGGAAATGGCCAAGATGCGCGGGCTGAAGAAGGTTTATGTGCATTGCCTGCTTGACGGCCGTGACGTGCCCCCCTCCTCCGGCATCGAATATGTGAAGCAGCTGGTAGAAAAAATGAAGGAAATCGGCGTGGG
>JAZNNY010000136.1:0-8383 GCA_045580505.1 Lentihominibacter sp. | reverse complement strand
ACGACATGGCTCCGATCCGACTTCGCTGTTGACAAGTCCCGGGATGACCATCCAGAAGACGCCCGCAAGCACCACCAGGATCAGGGCAACCGAAATGACGGTCCCCACGCCCTTGGCGATCCCCATGTCGTGTCTGAGCTTCACGCTGCCCCGGTTCAGAAGGCTGTAGGTCCCTCGCACCGTCATGTTGTAAATCGGGCAGATCAGGTAGGCGATGACGAGGCCGTAGATGAACGGTGACAGAACGCCGATCGCGAAGCTGAAGAATCTCTGGATGACGTCAAACCGGTACACCGCAAAAAAGGCGAGCACGCAGCAGACGATCACCAGAAATGCCGTCAAACCCCATTGATAATGTTGTTTTTCTAATTTGATCCGTTTCATGTTCAATTCTGATTTCTGATGTATTCGCGGCAGGCCTCGATCGTCCCCTTCATCTTGTCATAAATGGCGCCGCACAGGAACTGATAGAATTCCTCCTGATGCACGCCCTTCAGACAATCGGAAACCTGGCTCTGATAATCTTCCCTTTTGAGGCCCATGCCGATCGGCGCAAGCCCGTTCTCAAGCAGATAGTAGTTCAGGGCAAAGATAGCGAGTTCCCCGTTGTACTCCTCAAACGGATAGATATCGATGATCTTGTTATGTATATACATCGCCTTCAGGATGATATTATTTCCGGAGTCCGGGCTGTAGACCTTGCGAAGGCACTCGCCCAGCCGGTCCTCCACATCCACCGCATGCGGCGGGACATGGTTGAAGGCATAGACCACGGGATTCGACCGCCGGAAATACCCGTTCTCATTCTCAGATAGAATTCTGTAGCCGCTCACCAGCAGGTGCTTGTCGATGGAATTTCCCATGTCCAGATTGCTGTAGCCGATCCGGACCAGGTTGGAAAAATTCTCAATAAAAACATATTCCTTGACCGGAACCTCCTTGGGGAGTTCTCCGTCCAGGATCTTCTCGACCGGCACCTTGTCGTGATCGGAACTGCGCAGGATCAGCGCCGCCCTGACCATATCGATCCGGTTGACCTCCTGCACCGCCGAGCGCAGCAGCCGGTTGTTCTTCAGCATGGCCGCCAACTCGATCCGCATTTCATATAATTTGTCGTGTACTGATTTCTCCGCCATCTGCCTGCTCACTCCTGGTTCTTCAGAAATCCGATCCGGCCCTTGGCGACCGCGTACTTATACATATCGATATTGCCGAAGTCCTTATCAATCTTACGGAGCATCGGCATTTTCGCCTTGATCTTATCATAATCCATGGTCGGCATGAAGACGATCTCATAGGGATGCAGAATCGTCAGCTGCAGAAAATCCAGGATCTCATCGTCGTTGAAGCCCTCCTTCAGCGCGACCTCAAGCCGCACCTTCAGCCCTGCCCCGATTGCCTTGTTGATCCCGTCGACCACCGGCTGCAGTTCCTTCCCGTCATTGGACTCCTTGTAGCGGGTATAATTAAACGTGTTGACCACGACCGTGACGTCCGTGACGCCGTCAGATTTCAACTGATCCGCCGTCTCCGCCAGGTCCTGCCCGTCCGTTACCACTCTGCGTTCTTCTGTATTCATTTCACTCATGAAAAATCAGGTCCTCCTGCGTATGTGTTTCCAGTCCTCTTACCCCACGATATTTTACCCCGAAACCGCCTGTCCGTCAACGAGGCAGCCGGTTGTTTTCGCAGGTGATTTCTGCTATAATTTGCGATGTTATGAAAATTCTTGTCATCGGGGATACCCACGGAAAACTGAACAGGGTCAGAGACATCTGGCCAAAGCTTAAGGACATCGATCTGATCGCCCATACAGGGGATCACTACAGCGACGCGCAGAAACTGGGCGAAGAATTTCACGTTCCGGTCTTAGCTGCGCGCGGCAACTGCGACAGCACGGGACCTGACCAGCAGATCATCGAGACGGAATACGGGAAGATTCTCCTCGTCCACGGCCACCGCGAGCATGTGAATTACGACCTGAGCGCCCTGAAATACCGGGCCATGGAGTCCGGCTGCCGCGCGGTCTTCTTCGGTCATACCCACCGCAGCCTGATCACCGAGGATGAGGGCATCCATTTCGTCAATCCCGGAAGCCTGACCCAGCCCCGGGACGAAAGCAGCGGCTCCTACGCTATCGTAAGAACCGCTGATGAAAGTTTCGATGCTTCAATTGTCTATTACGCCACCGTCATGGGCGGGAAATCATCCCCCTCCGGCGGCTTCATCCGATCTATTCTGAATTACAGTGACCGCTTCTGATCTGCCGGATCAGAGCATCATCGTCTTCACGATTACCATGACGAACAGGACGATGAATCCGATGGTCTCCAGCAAAAGCAGGATCTTCAGGACGCCGCGTACTTTCTCTGTGACGCCGCCCCTGAATCCGCTGGAGAGCGTCAGTCCCATATTCCATGCCAAGATGATGAGCACCACAGCCCCGAAGGCGAGTGCGCTGAATAAGATAATCATAAGAATGTCCCTTCCTGTTTAATTCACCATCCTATACTACCATCATTTCAGCGCTTACGCAAGCGTCAGTTCCTTGTACTCCAGTACCGTGTTCGCCTGCTTGAGATGAACCGCCTTCAGGAAGACCCTGGCCGTGTCCATGCAGGTAAAGGCTGGGATACGCCGCTCAATGGCCTTCCTGCGGACCGGGAAGCTCTCGTTCTGCCTGCTGTTGGCCACCGTCGGCACGTTGATGACAAGAGAGATCTTCTCCGGACTGTCCGTCTCATGGTTCATGATCCAGCGCTGGGCCGTATCGTAGTCCATCTCCTCGGCGCTGATCCCATGCGAGCGCACGAAATCGATCGTGTCATCGGTGGCGTAGATGTGGAAGCCTGCCTTTGTATAGCCCGCCAGGATCCCTGCGGTGTCCTCGGTCTGCTCGCTCTCCCGCAGGGTCACGAAAATGTTGCCCCCGGTCGGGATGGTTGAGCCCTCCGCGAGGAATCCCTTATAGATCGCCTTGTCGAGATCCCTGTCGATGCCGAGCACCTCGCCGGTGGACTTCATCTCGGGGCCCAGGGCCATGTCCATATCGGTCAGTTTGGCGCTGGAGAAGACCGGCACCTTCACTGCATACTCCTCTCCCCTGCGGTAGAGTCCCGTCCCGTATTCCCAGTCGGTGAGCGGCCGTCCGAGCATGGCTGCGACTGCCAGTTTGACCATGGGCACGCCGGTCACCTTGCTCAGGATCGGAACCGTCCGCGATGCCCTCGGGTTGACCTCGATCACGTAAATGGTCTCTCCATCGTAGGCGTACTGGATATTGACCAGGCCGACGACATGCAGCGCCCTGGCAATGCGCTCGGTGTATTTGACCAGTTTCTGTTCCGTAGCAGCGGTCAGGGTGAAATCCGGATAGACGGAAATACTGTCGCCGGAGTGCACGCCGGCCCGCTCCACGTGCTCCATGATGCCCGGGATCAGGATGTGCTCCCCGTCCGCGACGGCGTCTACCTCGATCTCCTTGCCCTGGATGTACTGGTCGATCAGGACCGGGTGCTCGGTGGAGAGCGAGACCGCTTCCTTCAGATACTTTTCTAGCTCCGCATCGCTGTAGACGACCTGCATTGCACGGCCGCCGATGACATAGGACGGCCGCACCACAAGCGGATATCCAAGCTGCCGGACCGCCTCGAAGGCCTCTTCCCGCGTGGTGACCGCCCTGCCGCGGGGCACGGCGATGCCGAGCTCACCCAGAAGTTCTACGAACTTCTCCCGGTCTTCCGCCAGGTCGATGCTCCGGTAGGAAGTCCCCAGGATGTTGATGCTCCGGCTGTAGAGCTGCTCCGCCAGGTTCAGGGAGGTCTGCCCGCCGAACTGGAGGATCACGCCGACCGGCCGCTCCCGCTTGATCACGTTCATGACATCATCCACGTGCAGCGGCTCAAAGTACAGTTTATCTGAGGTATCGAAGTCGGTGCTGACCGTCTCCGGATTGTTGTTCATGATGATGGCCTCATAGCCCAGTTCTTTGATCGCCCAGATGCCCTGGACGCAGCAGTAGTCGAACTCGATGCCCTGTCCGATCCGGATCGGCCCGGACCCGACGACCAGGATCTTCTCCTCGGGACTGGGTACGCTCTCGTCCTCCTCATCGTAGCAGGAATAATAGTAAGGCGTCACCGCGTCGAATTCGCCTCCGCAGGTATCGACCATTTTGTAGACCGGGTAGATGTCGTTGTAGACACGGATGTCCTGAATGACCGCCCTGGATACGCCCGTCCATTCGATGATGTCATTGTCCGTCAGGCCATGGGACTCCGCCTCGTACAGCAGTTCCTTAGTGAGCGGCTCCGTTTTCAGGCGCTCCTCCAGATCCATGATCCCCTGGATCTTATAGAGGAACCAGCGGTCGATCTTCGTGATCTCGAAAATTTCCTCGACGCCCATCAGCTTCCGGCGCATCAGTTCGGCAATGCAGAAGATCCGCTCATCATCGCAGGCCTTCATTTTCCTGATCAGGGCCTCGTCGTCCAGATTGGTCACAAAGTCCACGTGCAGCCCGTCGCTCTTGATCTCGATCGAGCAGATGGCCTTCATCAAGGCGCTTTCGAAATTCCGGTCGATGGCCATGACCTCTCCGGTCGCCTTCATCTGGGTCCCCAGCTTTCTGGACGCCGTCCGGAATTTATCGAAGGGCCACTTGGGGAACTTAACGACGACGTAGTCCAGCGTCGGCTCAAAGCAGGCGCTGGTCGTCTGCGTCACATAGTTGGAAAGCTCGTCCAGATTATAGCCGAGGGCGATCTTGGCCGCGATCTTGGCGATCGGATAGCCCGCTGCCTTGGAAGCCAGCGCAGAAGACCGGCTGACCCTCGGATTGACTTCGATGACGATGTAGTCTCCGCTCACCGGATCCAGAGCGAACTGCACGTTGCAGCCCCCTTCGATCTCAAGACTTCTGATGATCTTGATAGATGCGTTCCGCAGCATCTGATATTCCTCGTCCCGCAGCGTCTGTGTCGGCGCCACGACGATGCTGTCGCCGGTGTGTACGCCCACTGGGTCCATGTTCTCCATGCTGCATATGATGATGCAGTTGTCCCTGCTGTCCCGGATGACCTCGTACTCGATCTCCTTCCATCCGGCCACGGACTTCTCCAGCAGGATCTGCCCGATGGCGCTGGATTCCATTCCCTTGTAGCAGAGCTGCTCCAGCTGCTCCATGGTCTGCGCGATTCCGCCGCCGGTGCCGCCCAGGGTATAAGCCGGCCGGATGATGACCGGAAGGCCTTCCTTCTCCACGAATTCGTAGCATTCTTCGATGCTGGTCGCGATGACGGAGCTTGGAATCGGCTCGCCGATCTCCTGCATCAGGGCCTTGAAGGCTTCCCTGTCCTCCGCTTTCTTGATGGACTCCCGGTTCACGCCGAGCAGATGGACGCCGTACTTCTTCAGGATTCCCTTCTGCTCCAGTTCCATAGCCAGGTTCAGGCCGGTCTGTCCGCCGAATCCGGCCAGGATACCGTCCGGACGTTCCTTCTCCAGGATCTGCTCCAGCGCTTCCTCGGTAAGCGGCTCCATGTAGACGCGGTCCGCGATGCCCTTATCCGTCATGATGGTTGCCGGATTGGAATTGACCAGAATGGTCTCGATGCCCTCCTCCCGGATGGCCTTGCAGGCCTGGGTCCCGGAATAGTCGAACTCTGCTGCCTGTCCTATGATGATCGGTCCTGATCCGATGATCAGGATTTTCTTCAGCGATGGTTTCTTCGGCATTATTCCTCACCCCCGTCCTGCTCTGCCTTTGTGCGCTGCATGTTGTCCACGAACTTATCAAAAAGATACGCGTTGTCATCCGGTCCCGGCGATGCCTCCGGATGGAACTGGACGGAAAAGATCGGGTGATCCCGGTGCTCCATGCCCTCTACGGTGCCGTCGTTTAAGTTGAGATGGGTGACCTCCATTCCCTTCAGAATGATGCTCTCATACTGAACCGCGTAGCCGTGGTTCTGGGATGTGATATAAGAGCGCTTGGTGTTCTTATCGTAGACGCCGTGGTTGCCGCCCCGGTGTCCGTATTTCATCTTATAGGTTTTGCCGCCCAGGGCGATCGCCAGGATCTGGTGGCCCATGCAGATCCCGAACATGGGGATCTCCGAGCCGCGGATTAGCTTCTTCACTTCTTCAATGGCCTCGGTCGCCTCCTCCGGATCTCCGGGTCCGTTGGTCAGAAAGATCCCGTCCGGCGCATCCGCGAGAATCTCCTCGGCGGGCGTTCCGTAAGGATAGATGCTCAGCCTGCAGTTCCTCTCGCAGAGGCTGCGCAGAATGTTTCTCTTCACACCGAAGTCAAGCACTGCGACATGCAAAGGCAGGCCTGCCTTTGCGCCCGCGCCGAAGTGATCAGGCTCCAGGACGGTCTTCTCTTTGACGCAGGCCGTCTTCATCCAGTCGCCTCGAAGCTGCCCCTCTCCGCAGAGCTGCCGCGCCCTGCTGATAGAGATGCCCTCCGTACTGATCAGTGCCTTGATGGTGCCGTTTTTTCGAATCTTTTTCGTGATCTGCCGGGTGTCGATATCGTAGATCCCGGGAACCTTCTGCTCCTTGAGCCAGGCATCCAGTGTTTTGATGCTCTGTTCGTTTGAAGGCTCATTGCAAAGGTCCTTGATCGCCAGTCCGAAGGCGTGAATCCCTTCGGATTCATTATCAAGCCCGCTGATCCCGTAGTTACCGATCAGCGGATAGGTCATGGTGATGATCTGTCCTTTATAGGATGGGTCTGTCAGGATCTCCTGGTATCCGGTCATGGATGTGTTGAATACCAGTTCTCCTACCGTTGTTGCCTGGGCCCCGAAGCCCTTGCCGCGGAAAACGCTGCCGTCCTCCAGATAAAGCAGTGCTTCCCGCGCGCTGCTGCCTGCGGCCACTGCCGCGCCCGCCTGTTTCAATAGGTCTGTCATGTGCTGTCACTCCTCTGTATTACAAAAAACACGAGCAGAATGTACTGCCCGCGTTTAATAATACACGATTAGTTATAAATATTCAACCTTTATGCGCATTTTTTTACTGATGTTCTTTCTCCGTGTCGACGTTGATGTATACGGAAGAAGCGGATGCGATCACTTTACCCGTCTTCTTGGAATGCGCCTCACCGGTCAGGTGGGTCAGGCGCCGTCCGATGGACGTGACTCTCGCAGTAACAACGAGCGTGTCTCCTTCCCTCGCCGGTCTGATATAGTTGACGTTCAGGCTGACGGTCGGCGCGAAGTTCTCTCCGATGAAAAATCTTGCCAGGGCCGCGATTGAAAGATCGAATGCGGTACAGATGATACCGCCGTGCAGCTGTCCGACCCGGTTTGTCTGCCACTTCTCAATCGGGAACTCGAACACGATGCTCTGGTCATCAAATGAGCATCCTCCGGCGGAGCACTTCATCATACCATTGATCTGCTCCTCCTGCTCGATATTGTTCTGATACATGGTTTTTTCTACGTGGGCCTCCATCAGCTTCTGGCCCTCATCGCTCTCCATTGATTTCCAACCGATCATAGTACACCTCCGTTTGTTCGTTATCGATCATTGCCGTTAGTTGTTTCTTAAACTGTCTCTGCTGTGCGGGTTCAGCAGACGCCAAGCGCCCTGCAGCCCTTCATGTAATAACTCTGTTTCTCCTCATCGGGGACCATGCTGCCGCCGGTCGCCCATACGATGTGGATGGAATTCTCATCCGGCGCAGGCACCGCTGCCTTGCCCTCTGTGACGGGCCCAAGTCCTGCAAAGCCCGCGCAGGCGGAGGGTTCGATGAAGAGATCCTCCGTGTCCTGCAGGATGGCCAGGTACGGATAGAGCCTGCTGTCATCCACCGTGAAACAGCCGTGAAGCCTTGATTCCATCGCATCCGCGACCAGCGCCGATGCCCTGCCTACCGCAAGTCCGTCCGCTTCCGTCTTGCCATCGATCCCTATATCTTTGACAGAAATCCTGTTATGTAATCCTGTGGACAGGCCCAGCGTCATACACGGCGCATGGGTCGGTTCCGCGAAGAAACAGTAGGCGTTGTCCCCAAAATACTCCTTGATGCCGTAGGTGACGCCTCCCGGTGCTCCTCCTACCCCGCATGGGATGTAGACGTAGAGCCTGTGGTCCGGATCGATCGTGATCCCGCGCGCATCCAGCTGCTGTTTCAGCCGCTTGCCCGCGACCGAGTAGCCGGCGAACAGGTCGAGCGAGTTCTCATCATCGACAAAATGGCATTTCGGATCTGCCTCAGCCTCTCTTCTCCCCTGGGCCACCGCCGCTTCATAGTCATCCGGATACTCCTTCACGATGACGCCCTTGCTGCGGAGCATATCCTTCTTCCACTGGCGAAGTCGGATCGTAGCCATGTCGTTCTGTGAGCCAAGGAGTTGTGTGATGAAATTGT
>JAZNNY010000135.1:0-8899 GCA_045580505.1 Lentihominibacter sp. | reverse complement strand
AAAAGGGAAGGATCGTTTCTCAGGATCCTGAAGCGGGAACTACTATCAAAGAAGGAAGTACGATCAGAGTAAATATAAGTATCGGATTAGGCGAAGGTTCAGTGCCTGATCTCAGCGGCAAGATGGAAAACGAACTTGAATCATATCTTGAGGCAGCAGGCTTCAAGCTGGGCAGCGTTTCTGAAAAGGCGAGCGACGAGCCTGCAGGAACTGTAATAGATCAGGACCCTAAGCCTGGTACAGAAGCTGAAAAAGGCACAACAATAAATGTTGTTGTAAGTGACGGATCAAAAGCAAAGGCTATCATGCCGTTCGTAACAGGAATGACTCTAAATGATGCTTCGAATGCCATTTATAATGCAGGTCTGTCTGTAGGAAACATATCATACGATTACAGCAATACTTATGCCAGCGGTGAAGTAATGTGGCAGCAGTATGAAGGCAATGCGCAGAAGGAAAAAGGTACTCCTGTAAAACTGATCGTAAGTAAGGGTAAGAAACCTGAAGAAACTACGGCGCCTGTTCCGGAAGGTTGATTATGACAAAAGAATCAAAAGGTTTGATCGTTAAAGGAATCGCCGGATTTTATTACGTAAAATCCGGCGAAACAATATACAGGTGTAAGGCAAGGGGCATATTCAAACAGCAGGAAATCCGGCCTGCGGTCGGAGACAGGGTCCGCTTTGAGGTGATCGAGGGCAATGATGATAATCTGATCACGGAGATCCTGCCCAGGAAGAACTGCTTTATCCGGCCGTTTGTCGCCAATGTGGACTGCTTTGCCGTAGTCACTGCGGTGAGCAGGCCCGCTCCGGTTACATCTCTCATAGACAAACTTTTGATCATGGCAGAACAGGCGGGCACGGAGGTGGTCTTCTGCATCAATAAATGCGATCTCGCAGCGGATCAGAGGAAGTCTTCCGGAAGGAAGGCTGCGGCGAATCTGCAGATGCTGCGGGAGATCTACGAACCGGTCTATCCTGTGGTGCTGCTGGACCAGAGGGAGGAAGAAGGATATGGGCAACTGAAGGAGATGCTCCGCGGCCGCTGCGTTGCGCTGGCAGGCGCGTCCGGCGTCGGCAAGTCGACCATACTGAACCACCTTTTGGACGGGGAACTGATGGAGACCGGATCGATCAGCGAGAAGACGCAGCGCGGCAGGCATACGACGCGGCATGCGGAACTGTTTGACCTTGACACAGAAGGCTCTCAGCTCTTTGACACACCGGGATTCACATCATTTTCACTGACGCAGATGCAGCCGGAAGAACTGCAGCACTGTTTCCCGGAGATCGAGCGGCACAGAGGCGGGTGTAAATATGACGACTGCAGGCACGCGGCCGAGCCGGACTGCGCGGTCAAAAGAGCCGCAGAAGAGGGCAGGATCGGGCGCGCCAGGTATGAGTCCTATCTGGCCCTGCTGAAGGAACTGGAAGATACAAAACAATACTAAGATACAGAACAAAGGAGGAATCTGACCTATGATTAAACTGGCACCATCGATCCTTTCGGCTGACTTTTCAAAACTCGGCGATGAGGTAAAGCTGATCGAAGAAGGAGGGGCGCATCTGATTCACGTGGATGTGATGGATGGACATTTTGTTCCGAATATCAGCTTCGGAGCGGATGTTATGAAGAGCCTGGTGGGGAAGACGGGCCTGCCTTTTGATGTGCACCTGATGATCGAGCGGCCGGATCAGTATATCGAAGAGTTCGTGACAGATCAGACGCAGTACATCACAGTTCATCAGGAAGCCTGCGTCCACCTGCATAGGCCGCTGCAGCACATTCACGATACCGGAGTTAAGGCCGGCGTTGCCATCAACCCTGCGACGCCGCTTGTGATGATCGAAGAGGTGCTCGGTGATGCGGACCTCGTTCTGATCATGTCGGTCAACCCGGGATTCGGAGGACAGAAGATGATCCCGCAGACGCTGGATAAGATCAGAGAACTGGTCGGCTTCAAGGAAAACCTGGGTCTGAACTATCAGATCGAGATCGATGGGGGCGTGAAACTGGATAACATTCATCATGTGGAAGAGGCCGGTACAGACATCATCGTGGCAGGCTCCGCTGTGTTCAAGGCGGAAGACATTCCGGGAAGAGTGCGGGATCTGATCAGCGCAGCGGAAGGCGAATAGTAACAGATTAAATCGGAGGGAACTATGAAAATACTGCTGGATGGTATGGGCGGAGACAATGCGCCCCGTGAAATCGTCAAAGGCGCGGTCCAGGCGATCGAAGAGATCGACGGCGAGATCGTGATCATAGGACAGGAAGAAGCGATCCACAAAGAACTGAAGAAATGTAAATATAAAGGAGACCGGATCTCGGTCGTACATGCGCCCGAGGAGATCACCATGCACGACACTCCGGTCCGGGCGATCAGAGAGAAGAAGGAGTCCTCTCTCGTCATTGGCCTGAATATGCTGAAGGATGGTCAGGGAGACCTGTTCGTTTCCGCCGGGAATACCGGAGCGCTGATCGTCGGCGCCAGGCTGATTCTGGGCCGGATCCGCGGAATCGACCGTCCGGCGCTGGCCAGCATATATCCGGATATGGAGACCATGCAGCCCTGCCTGCTGCTCGATGCCGGCGCCAGCGCGGAATGCAAAGCGCAGAACCTGCTGGAATACGGCCTGATGGGCAGCATCTTCATCGAGAAGGTCTGGGGCAGGGAGAATCCGAGGGTCGGTCTTGTGAATCTCGGCGCAGAAGAGTCTAAAGGAACGAGCGTGACCAAGGACGCCTATCAGAGGCTGTCCGCCGCCCAGATCAATTTCATCGGCAATGTCGAAGCCAGAGATGTTCCGAAAGGCGTCTGCGATGTCATCGTCTGCGACGGATTCGTTGGCAATGTAATCCTGAAACTGACGGAAGGCGTATCTCTGACCATATTCAAACTGGTGAAGAACGCTCTAAAGGAGAACCTGAAGAGCAAGATCGGCGGTCTGTTCTCCAAATCTCAGCTCATGAAGCTGAAGGACGAATTCGATTATGAGGAGTACGGCGGCGCACCGGTGCTGGGCGTTAACGGACCAGTCATGAAGATGCATGGTTCCTCCACAGCGACGGCGGTGAAGAATGCCATCATCCGCGGGATCCCCTATGCCAGGGAGGATGTCGTCGGTATCATCCACAGGGAGATGCTGGAACTGGATGTGATCGAAGAGGAATTTGAATAGGATGAAGGATATCGAAACTCTGCAGAGCGCGCTCGGATACGCATTTGAGGATCCGTCCCTGCTCGAGACAGCGCTGACGCACAGTTCCTACAGCCGGGAACACGGCTCCGGCTGCAGAAATAACGAACGACTGGAGTTCCTTGGGGATGCGTTTTTTGACGCCGTCATCGGAGAGGAACTCTTTCGAATGTTTCCGGATAAAGAAGAGGGAATGCTGTCGAGGATCCGCGCGACGATCGTCTGCGAGAAGTCTCTGGCGGCCGCGGCGGACAGGCTGCAGCTGGGAACCCTGCTCCGGCTGGGGCATGGTGAAGAGAAGTCGGGCGGACGCAGACGCGCATCGATCCTTGCGGATGCGATGGAGGCGATCATCGGAGCAGTCTATCTTGACGGCGGATTTGCTTCGGTGAAGAATGTTGTTCTGACGCTCTTTCGCCAGGTGATTGATGACACCAAGCAGGGAAGATTCATCATCTATGATTACAAAACGCATCTGCAGGAGGTGCTGCAGGCACATGGTATAACGGATATCCACTATGAGATGGTCCGTTCGGAAGGCCCGGACCACGACAAGACCTTTACCGTCTGTCTTCTGGTGAACGGGCAGGCCAGAGCAGAAGGCAGCGGCAAGAGCAAAAAGCAGGCAGAGCAGAAGGCAGCGGAGATTGCTCTGAAAGAGGAATGGAATGAACTTTAAGAAAATAGAAATGCACGGCTTCAAGTCATTCGCGGAGCCGGTAACAATAGAATTTAACGATGGGATCACCGGTATCGTCGGCCCCAACGGCAGCGGCAAAAGCAATATCAGCGACGCGATCCGCTGGGTGCTCGGTGAGCAGAGCCCGAAGGCGCTGCGTGGGGGCAAGATGGAAGAAGTCATTTTCTCGGGAACCTCCAGCAGGAAATCGCGCGGCATGGCTGAGGTTACCCTGGTGATCGGCAACGAAGACGGCAGTCTGCCGATCGATTATCAGGAGGTGGCGATCACAAGGCGCATGTTCCGCTCCGGTGAGAGCGAATATCATATCAACGGAAATCAGTGCAGGCTGAAGGACGTCCGGGACCTCATCATGGATACCGGCATCGGCGTGGACGGATACTCGCTGATCGGCCAGGGAAAGATCGCCGATATCATCAGCAACAAGACGGAGGACCGCCGGGAAATCTTCGAGGAAGCGGCGGGAATCGTCGCCTACCGCAGCCGCAAGGCGCAGGCGGAGCGAAAGCTCGCATCGACCACAATCAACATGGACCGCGTGAAGGACATCATCGGTGAGATCGAAGGGCGGATCGACGGACTCAGAGAGGACAGCATCAAGGCGAAAGAATACCTGAAACTGCGGCAGCGTTACAAGGAGCTGGAGATCAACATCATTCTCAAGAACATCGAAAATCTCGAGCTCAAGAATGAGTACGCCAAGGACGATCTGGCTGAAATGGAGCTCGCGCTGGAGAATACCCGGCAGGAGCGGTCCGGTCTGGAGCAGCAGACACTGGAACTGACAGAGCAGCGGGAAAACCTGGAGCAGATCGAAGAAGAGACCAGACAGGAACTGATGTCCGCAGTCAATGAACTGAACGCGATCGTCAACAAGAGTGAAGTCGACGGTGAGCGTCTTGCCGCGATCGAGCAAAACCAGGACAGACTGAGTGAAGAGATCCTGCAGCTGGAGGAGAGGAAGGAACGCGAGAACGCGAACCGGCAGACCGTTCTGGAGGAGAAGGACAGAGTCGATGCCGAGGCAAAGGAAGCGCATGAGCAGCTGGAGCAGCAGATCATCCGCTACAACGAGATGGCTTCCGATATGGCGCAGCTGTCCACGCAGGCGGATGAGGCCAAGGACGAGCTCTTCCGGCTTTCGGGAGAAATCACCCGCGCCAGATCCGAGATCAGCAGCATGGAGATGCTGCAGGAGACCCTGACCAGAAGGCAGGATCAGCTTCTGGAGGAACAGAAGACCGGATCCAGCAGCAGCCAGAGAAGCAGGGATGATCTGGAGCAGGCGCAGAAGGCGAGAGAAGAGGCGCAGGCGGAGCTGGATGCGCAGACCGGGCGCCGGGATGAGCTGCAGAAGATTCTGCAGGAAAACCGGCTTGCCGAAAAAGATCTGGCAAGGGAACTGGAAGAAACCAGGCTCCGACTGGGGCAGCTCTCCGCCCGCAGCAAGACCATCGAAGAGATGGAGCATAATTACGAAGGATATAACGGGGCAGTCCGTTTCATCATGAAATCGGATCTGCGCGGAATCCGCGGCGTTGTTGCAGACCTGATCAGCGTGCCGAAAGGCTATGAAACAGCGATTGAAACGGCGCTCGGAGCGAGCCTGCAGAACATTGTCTGCGAGGATGATGCCAGCGCGAGAGAAGCCATTCGCTCCTTAAAGAGAAACAAGGCGGGCAGGATGACCTTCCTGCCGATCGCTTCGATCCGCGCCGGACGCAGGCGTGAAGAGCAGCTGGCAGGCGAGCCGGGCTTCATCGGATTCGGACCGGACTGCATCCGCTTTGACGATGAGTACGAGGAGATCATGGAGTACCTGCTCGGCAGGGTCATCCTGGTCGACCACATCGATAACGCCCTGCGCATTTCCAAGAAGGGAAGGGGCACACGGGTCGTGACGCTGGATGGCGAGATCATCAATTCGGCGGGCGCGATCACAGGCGGCAGATACCGCAATAAGACTGCGGATATCCTCGAGAGGAAGGCGGAGATCCGCAGCCTGCAGGAAGAAATCAGAAGACGTACCGCGGACAGAGACAAAAGCCGCGAGCAGCTGGAACAGCTGCGGACCGAGACGGAGAAGCTGGGGAAGGAATACTCAGGCCTTGAGGGAAAGATCCGGGCGGCTGAGCATGCCCTGCTTTTGCATGATAATGATATCCGGCTCGCGTCGGCGGCCCTGAGCGATTATAAATCGAGCGAAGAGAAGATCGGCAGGGAGCTGGAGAGCATCAGTTCAGAACTGGAGCATTCGTCGGAGATGATCCGGGGACTGCAGGTTTCCATTGAGGAGAACGAGGCGAGGAGCCGGGAAGTGACGGCGAGAAGCGAGGAACAGCTGCAGAAAAAAGATGAGAAACAGGCTGATTTCGATCAGGTCAGCGAGGATATCACAAGGGCCAGAATCGCGGTCAAGACCAGCGAGGAGAGGACCGCGCACGCGGCCTATATCCTGCGTACTGCGGAGGAGAACCTGATGCAGATCGACCGGGACATCGAGCAGAGGAGGCAGCAGCAGGACCAGTTCCGCATGGAGAAAGAAGAACTGACCTCGGGGCACGCCAATATGGATGATCTGATCTCCGAAAAAGAGACCGCGAAAGACCGGATCCAGGAATATCTCGATGAAGTCTCGGAAGAAAAGCAGACGATCAGCAGGAAGCTGGGCGAGAGCACAGCCGAGAGGGATCGCCTGGCGGCCAGACTGGAAGAACTGCAGGGTAAGAAATACGAGCTGGACATCCGCAAGGCGAAAAACGAAACCCAGCTTGAAACATATAAAGATAAACTCTGGGAGGACTTCGAGATCTCCTACATTCAGGCGATGGAATTTAAGGCGGAGAAGTTCGTCATGTCGACAGCCGTGAAAGAGAACCGGCAGATCAAAAATCGCATGAAGGAGATGGGTGAGGTCAACGTCGGCGCCATAGAGGAGTACGAGACCGTGAAGGAACGGTACGAATTCCTGACGGCTCAGCAGGCGGACATCCAGAGCGCCATGGACAGCCTGAACGGAATCATCCGCGAAATGGACAAGACGATCAAGGAGCGGTTCCGGGCGAGCTTTGATGAGATCGTCGTCAACTTCGAGGAGATGTTCACCGAACTGTTCGGCGGCGGTCATGCGGAGCTGCGGCTTTCCGACGAGAATGACCCGCTCCAGTCGAACATCGATATCGTAGCGCAGCCTCCGGGGAAAAAGCTGCAGAACATCAATCTGCTCTCCGGCGGAGAGAAGACGCTGACCGCGATCGCGCTGATGTTTGCCGTGCTGAAGGCGAAACCGACGCCCTTCTGCATCCTGGACGAGGTGGAAGCAGCGCTCGACGATGCCAACATCGACCGATTTATCCAGGCGGTACGGAAGTTCGATGGAATCCAGTTCGCTCTGGTGACGCACCAGAAGGCGACGATGGAGCAGGCGGATGTGCTCTACGGCGTGACCATGCCGGAGAAGGGCGTCTCCAAGGTACTGTCGCTGGACCTCGGGGACACTTCATTCGCGGAAAACCGGAATTAGAATACAGGAGAGGATTATGTTAGGAGACAAGAAAAAAGGCATATTCGGGAAGCTGTCTCAGCGGGTATCCGACGCCCTGATGATGCGGCCGACCATCGACGAAGATTTTTTTGAAGAACTGGAAGAAATCCTGATCACTTCGGATATCGGCATGGAAACGACGATGAAGATCGTCGAAACGCTGCGCTTCGAGGTGCAGAGCAACAATATGACCAAGCCGTCGGTCATCAAGATCCGGCTGGGCAAGATCATTGCCGACCTGATGGACAAAGGCGAAAGCCAGACCCTCTGCAGCGAGTATCCCCTGATCATTCTGATGATCGGAATCAACGGAGGCGGCAAGACGACGACGATCGGCAAGCTGGCGCACAGGCTGAAGAAAGAAGGCCGGACGGTGATGCTGGCTGCGGCGGACACGTTCCGCGCGGCAGCAGGCGAGCAGCTGGCGATCTGGGGCGAGCGCGTCGGCGTCAATGTGATCCGGCACGGGGAAGGGGCTGATCCCTCCGCCGTGATCTATGACGCGATCCAGTCCGCCAAGGCGAAGGATATCGATGTTCTGATCTGTGATACAGCCGGCAGGCTGCAGAACAAGAAGAACCTGATGGATGAACTGGCCAAGATGAACCGGGTCATCAGCCGTGAGTGGCCGGAAGCGCACAGAGAAAACCTCCTCATTCTGGATGCGACAACGGGGAAGAACGCCGTGTCGCAGGTAGAGGAGTTCGGCAATACAGCGGACATCACAGGAATCGTCCTGACGAAACTGGACGGCACGGCGAAGGGCGGTATCGTTATCACGATCGCCGACGAGTACGATATGCCGGTCAAGTTTGTCGGCCTGGGCGAAGGCATTGAAGACCTGCAGGAATTCGAGCCTGCAGATTTTGCGAAGGGAATTTTCGATGAGTAAACCACTGGTAGCGGTCGTCGGACGGCCGAATGTAGGCAAATCAACTTTTTTTAACAGGATCGTCGGCCGGCGGGTCTCGATCGTAGAGGACACGCCGGGTGTGACGCGGGACCGGATCTACGCGGAAGCGGAGTGGTCCGGGGTGCATTTCGCCCTGATCGATACGGGCGGCATCGAGCCGGACAGCGATGACATCATCCTCTCGCAAATGCGGGAGCAGGCGGAGATGGCGATGGACACCGCGGACGTGATTCTGTTCATGGTCGACGGCAAGGAAGGGATGACCGCTTCCGACCAGGAAGTCGCGTCCATGCTCAGAAAGACCGGCAGGAAGGTCGTGCTCGCGGTCAACAAGATCGACACGCCGAATCTGCCCGATGATTTCTATGATTTTTATGAGCTGGGGCTCGGAGAGCCGATTCCCATTTCTTCAGCGAACATGCTGAATCTGGGAGACCTTCTGGATGAGATCATCGAGAATTTCCCGGAGGGCGCCGGAACCGAAGAAGATGATTCCATCAAGATCGCGATGATCGGCAAACCGAACGTCGGCAAATCCT
>JAZNNY010000134.1:0-6358 GCA_045580505.1 Lentihominibacter sp. | reverse complement strand
CCGCCAGGATCCAGAGCAGGGCGCCGAGCCGGGCCGGGATATACCCGAACACATCGTCCAGGTGGGCCGGCCGGCGGCCGAAGTCTATGTAGGTTTCGTTCTTATACCCCACCATGCTGTCCATCGTATTGACGGACTTGTAGGTGAGGGCCAGCGGCGCGCCGCCGATCATCATATAGAAATAGGGGCAGGTCACGCCGTCGGAGTAGTTCTCCGCAACGGTCTCCACCGCGGCCCGGGTCACGCCGTCCGCATCGAGCGCCTGCGTATCCCTGCCGACGATCCGTGAAACGGCCTTGCGGGCCGCCTGCAGCCGGACCTGCCGGATGTCTTCCTCCGGGCCATCCATCGTCAAACAGCGATATACATTTCTCGCTTCCTTCGCCAGCCCCCTGATCGCCACCGCCTGCCAGCACCACAGGGTGTGCAGCAGGAAGAAGAGCGCCGGATGGATGATCCAGGCCAGGATGCAGAGGCCGGCTGAAACAAGAAACGTCGTCACCGGAATCAGAAACGCCATCGCACCTCCGGCCGCGCGCCGGCCGCCGGGCGTTTCGGGGAATATTGCGCGCAGGTGTTTTTCCAGGAAGGAGATCCCCTTCCCGATGATCACCACCGGATGCGGCAGCCTCTCCGGGTCCGCAAAGAGCAGGTCCAGCAGAAAGCCGCACAGGACCGATAGTTCAAACAGGAGAAAAAACAGCATCACTTCTCCCTCCTGCCCGTCTCATACCGCTTCGCTGCGCGTACGAACCGCTCCGCAAGTGTCTCGCAGGACCCATCCGGCCGGCCGGCCAGGTACAGGTGGGGGAATCCGGCATACAGCGTTTCGCCCGCATACCCGAAGGCCCACGTCCGACCGGTGGACTGCTTGGTCAAAGTCAGATCGCTGCCCGGCTCCGCAGTATCCCAGTAATGGAATTCGTGCACGGGGACCTTTTCGCCCGGCCGAAAGAGCATGGTCTCCTGCTCGGAGCTGACCAGCCCGTAACCGAAGCGAACCAGCCTTCCCTTACCTTCCGCCAGGCCCGGCAGCGCGCCGCACATGGCAAAGTTGTTTTCCTCCGCGTCTTTCAGTTCTTCTCCAAGGTAAAGAAAGCCGCCGCACTCCGCGATCGTCGGGAGCCCTGCCCGGACCGCTTCCCGGACGCAGGCCCGCATGGGCGCATTCTCAGAAAGCCGCTTCGCATAGAGTTCCGGATATCCTCCGGGAAGGTAAAGTCCGGCTGCGCCCTCCGGAAGGGCTGTATCTTCCAGCGGACTGAAATACGCAATTTCCGCCCCGGCCTCCTCCAGCGCTGCGATCGATTCCGAGTAGATGAAATTGAAGGCCGGATCTTTCGCGACGGCGATCCGCACGGAGCTTTGCGGCCTGGCGGACGCATCCTTCTCTGCGGAAGCCTCGCCTGCTTGATTGCCTGCCTTTGCACCTGCCGCTGCGAGCAGCCGCTCCCAGTCGATGGTCTCCTCCATCCGCGCTCCGATCCGGCGGATCCGTTCCGCGAGATCCTCAATCTCCTCTGCGGTCATCAGGCCAAGGTGCCGGCTCTCGAACGCAGCTTCCTCCATATGAGGAAGGTGGCCTAACACCGGGATCCCGCACTCCGCCTCGATCGCGGGTCCGTACATCCGCGCGTAGACCTCGCTGCAGTCGTTCAGAATCACGCCGCAGATCCTGCTGGGCCTGCGAAACTCCATCATTCCTTTGATCACGGCTGCCAGGGTAAGCGCGGCTCCCTTCGGCCGCACAACGAGAATGGCCGGCAGGTCTAACAGAGCGCCCACATGCCAGGCGCTGGCCCGCGCGGAAGAGATCCCCTCCGGGTCCGACATTCCGTCATAGTATCCCATGACCCCTTCGCAGACCGCAGCGCTATGCCCCCGGCTTCCCCGCGCGAAAGCAGCCCGCACGCCTTCCTCTCCTGCAAGGAAGACATCCAGGTTGTTGCTTTCGATGCCGAGCACCGACCGGTGAAACATCGGATCGATATAGTCCGGTCCGCACTTGAAGGCACAGGGGTCATATCCCTTCCTCTGCAGCAGGGCCAAAAGACCGCACGTCACGGCCGTCTTGCCGCTGCTCGAGGATGCCGCTGTGATCATCAGTTTAAGCATGCTCTTCTTCCGTCTCCTTCTGTCCCGTGATGATAAAGATTGGATTCTCCGCGTTCATCATGTGCTTTTTTCCCAGCTTCCTCGCCTCGCTGACCGCAACCTGCACGATCTTCATCTCCATGCCGGCTTCCTGCATGAGCCGGATCGCTTCCTGCAGCGTCTCCAGCACGATGGCGGTCACGCAGATCAGCGCATCCGGATTTTTCTCCAGCGCGATCCCGATAATCTCCCCGAGCCGGCCGCCGGAGCCGCCGATGAATACCTTGTCCGGTGCAGGAAAATCTCTCAGCGCATCCGGTGCCGCTCCTTCTGTCACCTGCAGATTCCAGACGCCAAAACGCTCCCGGTTCTGCCGGATCAGAAGGCACCCTTCCGGATCGCGTTCCACGGCATAGACCCGGCCGCCGCGCGCCCGCATGGCAAGTTCCACCGAGACGCTACCGGTTCCTGCGCCGACATCCCATACGGTATCCTCCCGGCCCACCTGCATCTGTCCCTGGATCGCCGCCCGGACCGTCTGCTTGGTCATGGGCACGCTGCCGCGGATAAAGCAGCTATCATCGATGCCCGGCGCGAACTCCTGCATGCGCGGAGCCGGCTCTGCCAGCATTACCGAAAGCGGGGCGAACTGCCGGCCGGAAAGTTCCTCCGCTGTTCCCCGAACGATTACCTCATCTTCATAACTGAGCCGCTCTCCTACTGTTACCTCAAGCGCTCCGAGCCCTGCCGCCGCGAGCTGCCCGGCAAGCTGTGCCGGGCCCAGCGTCCCTCCGGTCAGAAAGAAGGCCGGCCTTCCCTGCATGACAGCAGCTACCGCATCGCAGTCCGTTCCGTGGGCCGATACCAGGAGCCAGTCCTGCCAGGGCCTGCCGATTCTTGCGGACAGAAGTTGGATGCTGGAGATTCCCGGCAGCACGGCCGCCTCGATCCCCGCTTCATCGAGCAAAGGCAGGAGCGACCTCGTTCCGGAATAGAAGCCGGAATCTCCGCTGTAGGCTACGCAGATCTTTGCCCGGGCATCCTGGTCCAGGGTCTGCCGAATCAGCGCCGCAATCTTGTCCGCATAGACCTCGGCCCTGCGGTTTTCCGTGCAGCTCGGTCCCAGATCTTCGATCAGGCGTCTCGCGCCGATGATCAGGTCCGCTTCCTCCAGCGCCCGTCTGACCTCCAATGTCATATTGTCAGGGCTTCCGCAGCCCGTACCTGCCAGTATCACACTCATTTTCCTGCTCCCATTTCGCGCCGGCATTCCGCCAGCACTTCTTCAAAGGAAAGGCCATCTTCTTCCGGCCTTTTGATGACGACCGCCGGAATCTCTTCCGCCCGGCAGGCGCTGATCTTCTCCGTAAAGCCGCCGGCCCGGCCGCTTTCCTTGGTGACCATGACATCGATCCCGTAGTCGCGCAGCACCGCCCGGTTCAGCCCTTCGCTGAAGGGTCCCTGGATCGCGATGATATTTCTGTGCGGGATCCCCGCCCGCTCGCAGAGTTCGATGCTCTGCGTCAGCGGCAGGACCCGGGCATAGAGTTGCTCCGGATTTAAGAACTCCGCATACAAAGCGAGGTCTTTTGACCCGGTCGTAAGAAGCACGTGCCCATGCTCCCCTGCGATCTCCCGCGCAAGCCGTCCTGCCTCCGCCGGATCCGCCGCGAAGGAAATGCCGAAGCGTTCCTGCATGGAGCCGTCCTGCCTTTGCAGGGAAGTCAGATCATCTTTATCCCGGACCAGCCGCAGCAGCCGCACGTTCTCCAGCTCCGCCGCCTGGCGGATATTCTCCGTTGCGATCAGGGCATAGGGGTGGGTGGCATCGATCACGAGGTCGGCATCCGAGATCAGAAGCCGTATCTGGCCGACGTCCTTAGGGCCTTCCAGAACCGTAATTCCGGACATGCTTCCCTGCTCCTCTGCGCCAACCTCCGAGACGACGCAGACGATCACCTCTGCCCCTTCTTCTGCCAGCGTCCACGAAAGCTTCCTTCCTTCAGTTGTGCCTCCGAACACTACGATCTTCATTTCTGAAATTCACTCCGCTTCTGATATCCTCTCGGCGTGACCATGCGGCCCCCGATCCTGCGGGTGCTCTCCGACCCGATGAATACAGTCGTGAACATATCGATCGGCTCGCCTGGAAGGTCTCTCAGGCTGACGATTCGGTACTCCTGCCCGTCTCTTCCGATGTTCTTCACCCAGCCGCAGACCGTGTCCGGAGACTTGTGCTCCAGCAGGATCTGCACAGCCTTGTCCAGATAGTCGGCGCGCTTCTTCGATCTGGGGTTATAAAGGCAGATGGCAAAGTCCCCTTCTCCCGCGCAGCGGAGCCGCTTCTCGATCAGCTCCCAGGGCGTCAGAAGATCCGACAGGGAGATGAGGCAGAAGTCGTGTCCGATCGGGGCTCCCAGCACTGCCGCGCCGGACATGGCCGCCGTCACGCCGCTGACCACCTGCACATCGACGCCTTCGTACTGGTCCGCCAGTTCAAAGAGCAGTCCGGCCATCCCGTAGACCCCAGCGTCCCCGCTGCAGACCATGGCGACGTTCTTCCCGCTCTGCGCCGTCTCGATCGCCCACCGGCACCGCTCGATCTCCTGTTTCATCGGTGTCGTAAAGGTCTCCTTGTCCGGGAACAGGTCCTTGACCAGATCCACATAGACCGTATATCCCGCGATGACGTCAGCCGCCTGCAGCGTCTGCATCGCTTCTTCCGTAAAATAGTCCCGGCCGCCGGGGCCGATTCCTACTGCATATACTGTATTCATTTAGACTCCTTCCAGTTCCAGTCCGGCGCGTACGGTTTCACCGCCATCGCCATGGTTACGCCGCCGGCAGCGACCTTCGTCTGAATGAGTTCGCCGCCGCCTGCAGCCAGTACCGCGCTTCGCTCGCATACGTTGTCTACGCCTGTGATCGATGTAACAAAGGCGGATGGCGTAAATGTTCCTCTGGCTTCCTGCAGCTGCTCACTCGTATAGGTCAGCAGAGGCCATCCGTGTTCCTCGCAAAAGCTGACCAGTCCCGGCTCATCCTTTTTCAAATCGATGGTCGCCACCGCGCAGATGGCTGCCGGGTGCACGCAGGTCATCTCCAGCACGTCAAACAGCCGGTCCTCGATTGCCTGCGCCGGTGTACCCCTTCTGCAGCCGACCCCGAGCACACAGATCTGCGGCACCAGGTGGAGCGGGTGGCGCCCTACGACTTCGATATCGAGGCTGACATCGATGTCGTTCGTATCGATCCCGCCCTGCGAATCATAGGCGTATGGATCCGTGCTGCAGGAAATCATGTCGATTCCGTCGGGGATCTGTCCCTCGATCGGCCACTGGCTGTAGACGCTGATGCTCCCACCTGCGAGCAGGGTTCCTGAGATGTGCATGATCTTTTCCTTCTCCAGGAGCACGCAGGACTGCCGCTTCGACCACTCATCCACCGCAAACACCCCGTTGACATCGGTCGCGGTCGTGATCACACAGTCGCTGCCTGTGACAACTGAAATACTGCGGGCAAGATCGTTCGCTCCGCCAAGGTGTCCCGATAGCAGCGGGATCACGTGCAGGGCCCGTTCATCGATGACCACCACCGCCGGATCCGTCTGCTTATCTTTGATATAAGGGGCGATGGCACGCACGGCGATCCCGGCGGCGCCGACAAAAACGAGCGCATCCTTCCGGTCAAAGTTCTCCTTCGTCCACTCCTGGACCGAAAGGGGCTGTCCGCTGCGGAAAGCCTCACCGCCAATCGCCTGCGACAGCTGCTGCGCAAGTGCGTATCCCTGCTCTGTGAACGCGATATATGAAATCTCCATCGTTAACTCCCTCCCCGATTTACGGCAAGTTACACGCTGGCCTCTCGAAACTCCGTCGTAAAGGACGGATCGTACAGTTTGCTGCGCTCATAGGCGCTGTTTAAAAAACCTCCGACCAGAATCAGCGCCGTCTTGGTGATCCCATTCTCCGCCGCAGCGCTTGCCAGGCTGCTGACCGTGCAATGGACCACCTTCTCCTCCGGCCAGGTCGCCTTGTATACGATCGCCGCGGGAGCATCCGGAGCATATCCTCCTTCCATCAGTTCGCGGCTGACATCCTCGAGAAGGCCCGTCGACAGGAAGATTACCATGGTACAGTCGTGCTCCGCGAAGGATCTGATGCTCTCCTTCTCCGGCACCGGCGTCCGGCCGGCCATCCGCGTGATCACGAAGTCGGAGGCCAAGCGGGCTTAGGAAGACAATTTCATCACACAACTCCTTGGC
>JAZNNY010000133.1:0-5895 GCA_045580505.1 Lentihominibacter sp. | reverse complement strand
CCCGTCAGAAGGTCTTGTCAAGAGGAAAATGGCGCAGATTCAACGAACCAGCCGTTCAAACAGCCGCTTGTTCAGCTTTTTCACCGGTGCCTTCGACAGGTTGCTGAGAACACAGATGGCGATTTCTTTCTCCGGGCAGAGCCAAAGGCTGGCCCGAAAGCCATCGTCCGTTCCCTCGTGTCCGTAAAGCGTGAAGCCGCACTGGCGGCGCATGAACCAGCCGAGACCCATTTTCTCACGGTTGTTCGGTACTTCAGCGTACTCCCGGGTGATCACCCGGTAGGTTTCGGGGAGAAGCAGGGCGGAGCCTGCATTTTCGAGGGGCGCTTCGTTTTCTGCGGCGGCAAAGCCCGCCATGTGCGCCCGCGCCCATTTCAAAAGGTCGGATGCAGTCGAGGTCAGGGTCGAGCTCGGTGCGTGCGATCTGGTATAAGGATAGTATTTCACGGGGACGATGCTGCGGTCCTCCGCCTTTTCGTGCGGCAGGGCCATGGGATGCCAGTCGCCTTCCGATGGCTCTGCATTCCGCCTGCGGATCTCATCCGTGATGAGGGGGCAGGACTGACCTGCCTTTATGCCGAGGCGCTCAAAGGTCAGCATCGTCGATTCGGTCATCCCCGCCGGCCCCATCAGTTCCTCCTGCACGAAGGCCTCATAGGATTTCCCCGAGCAGACGCTGACCAGGTGGCCCAGAATTTCGTAGGCGACACTACTATAGTGAAACTCGCCCGCTCCCGGCGCGCACAGCAAAGGCAGGTCGGTCACTTCCGATGAATGTACATAATCAGACAGAGAACCGTCCCCTGTCTTAGCAGCTTCCCAGTGGTAATCGTCCACATCGCCGATGCCTGCGGTATGGGAGAGCATCTGAGCCAGGCGGACTTCATCACATCGCTTATCTGCGATGCGCGATTCGCCTTCGAACAGGTCAGGGAGAAGGTCTTGCAGCCGGTCCTCAAGGTGAAGCTCGCCTTCCTCCACGAGTTTCATGACGGCCGTCGAGGTGAAGAGTTTTGAAACGGAGGCGCAGTGAAAAATGTCCCCCGGCTGCAGCGGATCCTTCGTTATGAAATCCCGCGCGCCGCGGGCGCCGGTCCACTCCTCTTCCCCTTGGCGAACGCCAATGACGAGACCCGGCAGATCGTTATAGTCCATTGCCTCATCGATGAAAGCTTCACAAATATCCTTCAGTGTGTTCCCGTTGGTCACGATTTACTCCTTTTTTGTTTTCTAGGTTTTTCTTCAGGCAGTACAGTCGTACTACCCTGCAAGTTTACCATACCTGCCGGCGGACCGGCAATTGCGTCGCCTGCTTTTCTTGGTTATAATAGGGCCATAGTATGCAACTTGCAAAGGAGGATTTCATGCTCTACAGAAAATTTGACCGTTTTGGTCAGGACCTGTCCCTACTCGGCTTCGGCGCGATGCGGTTTCCGCTTACCCCGGACGGTGAGGCCGATGAGGCGGAGTCCATCCGGCTGATTCGGCACGCCATCGATCATGGCATCAATTATATCGACACAGCTTACACCTATCACGGAGGAAAAAGTGAGGTCATCATCGGCAAAGCGCTACAGGATGGCTACCGGCAGAAGGCTGTGATCGCGGACAAACTGCCTATCTGGCTGGTTGAGAAAGAAGAGGACGTCCTCAGATTCTTCAATACGCAGATGGAGAGACTCGCTGTCGATTTTATCGACCTCTATCTGATCCACTGCATCGATCATGAGGCCTGGGAGATCATACACAGCTGCAATGTCCTGCCGCAGCTTAAGACCCTGCAGCAGGAGGGAAGGATCGGTAAAATCGGTTTCTCCTACCACGATGACCTGCCTTTGTTCAAGGAAGTCATCGACGCCTTCGACTGGGATTTCTGTCAGATTCAGCTGAACTATGTAGACACAGAATTTCAGGCAGGGCTTGAAGGGCTTCACTATGCGGGAGCACGGGGTATCCCCGTCGTCATCATGGAGCCGCTCAAGGGCGGGCGCCTGAGCGATGCAGTGCCGCCTGCCGTGCAGGAAGTTTGGGAGCATGCTCCCGTCCGCAGAACACCTGCCGAATGGGCCTTCAAATGGGTCGCTTCCCAGCCGGAAGTCGCCGTCATTCTAAGCGGTATGAGCAGCATGGAGCAGCTGGAGCAGAACCTCGAACTCTTCTCGCGCGGAGATATGTCCGTTCTGACCGAACCGGAGCTCGAGTCGATCCGGCAGGCTGCCGCCCTCTATCGCGAGCTCATCACCTACCCTTGCACGGAATGCCGCTACTGCATGCCGTGTCCAAACGGCGTCAACATCCCGCGCCTGATCCGCTACTACAACGACTGGTGCGCGTATGAGCACAACCCGAAGCTCAAGGAAGAATACCTGACCTGGCAGGACGAATCGGAGCACGCTTCTAACTGCGTGAAATGCGGAGCATGTGAAAGCCACTGCCCGCAGCACCTGCCGGTGATGGAGATCATGGATAAAATAGTCGAGGCCTTCGGCCGCTGAGAATCCAGGATAAGACAGGGGGATAAGACAGATAAGACAGGGGACGGTTCTCTGTCTTATCTTCGGTAAGACAGAGAACCGTCCCCTGTCTTATCCTGTCTTATCCTATGAACGCAATAAAAAAGAGCCGCAATCCAGCGGCTCTTTTTTTCTTAGCTTACACCAGCTCAAGGAATACCATCTCGGCATTGTCTCCCTGGCGGGGGCCGAGCTTCAGGATTCTGGTATATCCACCCTGACGGTCAGCGTACTTCGGTGCGATTTCATCGAAGAGCTTGCTGACGACGGATTCGTCGTAGATATAGGCCAGTGCCTGACGGCGTGCATGAAGGTCGCCGCGCTTGCCCAGCGTGATCATCTTCTCAGCCTGTCTTCTGGCTTCCTTCGCTCTTGTATCGGTTGTCGTGATCCTGCCCTCTCTCAGAAGATCGGTGACAAGATTTCTCAGCATTGCCTTCCTGTGAGCGGAATCTCTGCCTAACTTTCTATATCCTGGCATTTCTGCTTCCTCCTATCTAAGTATTATTCGTCACTCTGGCGGAGGCTGAGTCCCAGCTCCTCCAGTTTTTTCTTGACTTCATCAAGAGACTTCTTACCGAGGTTTCTGACCTTCATCATATCCTCTTCGCTCTTGTGTGTCAGTTCTTCTACGGTATTGATCGCTGCGCGCTTCAGGCAGTTGAAGGATCTGACCGAAAGTTCGAGTTCTTCGATGGTCATCTCCAGAGCCTTTTCCTTCTGGTTCTCTTCCTTCTCTACCATGATTTCCATTCCCTCTGCCGAATCGTTCAGTTCGACGAAGAGGTTCAGGTGCTCCTGCATGATCTTGGCGCCGATCGAAACGCCTTCGCTCGGTGTGACGGAACCGTCCGTCCAGATCTCCAGGATCAACTTATCATAGTCGGTAACCTGTCCGACACGAGTGTTCTCCACCGTAAAGTTGCATTTACGAACCGGGGTGTAGATGGAGTCTGTCGGAATCACTGAGATCGGAGTATTCTCATCCTTGTTCATTTCCGCCGGGACGTAGCCTCTGCCTCTGGCCATGTTGATCTCCATGACCAGGGAAGCGCCATCGTCCAGTGTGGCGATGTGCAGATCAGGATTGAAAATCTCGATGTCAGAATCGACCAGGATATCAGCAGCGGTGACTTCCTTCGGACCCACTTCGCTGATGATAACACGCTTTTCGTTCTCTCCATTCAGGCGGATCGCCAGCTTCTTCAGGTTCAGGATGATCTCCGTGACATCTTCCTTGACGCCGGGGATCGTTGAGAACTCGTGCAGAATGCCGTCGATCTTGACCGATGTGACTGCAACACCCGGAAGAGAGCTGAGAAGAATTCTTCTCAGGCTGTTTCCCAAAGTTGTGCCGTAGCCTCTTTCGAGAGGTTCCACGACGAATTTACCGTAGTTCGGATCATCTCCTGCATAGATACATTCGATTGTCGGTTTTTCGATTTCTATCATCAAAAATCCTCCTCCCTTTATCTAGTTCCAATGATTACTTGGAGTACAGCTCGACGATCAGGTGCTCCTCGATCGGAGTATCGATCTGATCTCTTGTCGGCTCTGCGAGAACGGTTCCCTGCAGCTTATCTCTGTCGACGGACAGCCATCCCGGGATACCGACTTCCATTTCTTTGATCTCCTTGAACTTCGGTGAGCTCTGGCTCTTTGCCTTAACTGCAATGACATCGCCCGGCTTGACCAGGTAGGAAGGAATGTTGACCTTCTTGCCATTGACTGTGTAATGTCCGTGTGTGACCAGCTGACGAGCTTCTCTTCTGGTCGTGCACAGTCCCATTCTGAAGACGACGTTGTCCAGTCTTTCTTCGAGCATGATCAGCAGGTTTTCACCGGTGATGCCGCTCTTTCTGGACGCCTTGTCGAATGTATTTCTGAACTGCTTCTCAAGAACGCCATAGATGAACTTGGCTCTCTGCTTTTCTCTAAGCTGCAGGCCATAGTCGCTCATCTTCCGACGGCCGTTGCCGTGCGGCGCGCGCTTGGACTCTTTGAAAATACCCATGTGGCTTGGGTCGATCTGCAGTGCTCTGCACTTTTTTAAGATTGGATCTCTGTTTACTGCCATAATGTCCTTCTCCCTTCCATCAGACTCTTCTACGTTTCGGCGGCCGGCAACCATTGTGCGGAATCGGTGTGATGTCCTTGATCATGGTGATCTCAAGGCCCGCAGTCTGGAGCGCTCTGATCGCGGCTTCTCTGCCGGATCCCGGTCCCTTGACGTAAACTTCAACGGTCTTCAGTCCGTGTTCCATAGCAGCCTTTGCAGCTTCCTCTGCAGCAGACTGTGCAGCGAACGGAGTGGACTTTCTGGATCCTCTGAATCCGAGAGATCCTGCGCTGGACCAGGACAGAGCGTTTCCTGCCATGTCGGTCAGCGTTACGAGTGTATTGTTAAAGGTAGCCTGGATATGGGCCTGGCCTTTTTCAACGTTCTTGCGTTCTTTTCTCTTTTTTCTAACAGCTTTCTTCTGAGCCTTAGCCATTGCCTACTACCTCCTTTACTTTTTCTTTCTTCCAACGGTCTTCTTAGGACCTTTGCGGGTTCTGGCGTTTGTCTTCGTCTTTTGTCCTCTGACAGGCAGTCCTCTTCTGTGACGAATACCTCTGTAGCAGCCGATCTCCATCAGTCTCTTGATGTTCAGGCTGACATCTCTTCTCAGGTCACCTTCGACCATGTAGTCAGATTCGATGACCTTTCTGATTTTTCCTGCTTCCTCCTCGGTCAGATCTTTGACTCTGGTGGAAGGATCGATCCCTGTCTTCTCAAGGATCGCTCTTGAAGTTGACCAACCAATTCCATAGATGTAGGTCAGTCCGGCTTCGATTCTTTTTTCATTTGGTAAGTCTACACCGGCTATACGCGCCATATTTTCCTCCTGTTCCCATCTTCCGTCACGTCTCTTGCTGTACCAAAACCGGCAAGCCGTAATATAAACGGGATGATGCAATAGTGTTTAGTGTATGCTGCAAAAGCAGGTCAGTCCTGCCTTTGTAACCTTGTTGTCGTCGCCGCACGCTGAGCGCTGCGACGCGCTTCCCGTCGTTGGTCGCCACGCGCTGAAGCGCTGCGACATATGACGGCGAAATTTCCGCGACTCTGGCTCGCTTACGCTTGCCAATCGTCGGGACAATATCAGCCTTGCTTCTGCTTATGCTTCGGATTCTCGCAGATCACCATAACTTTGCCTTTTCTCTTGATGACCTTGCACTTCTCGCACATAGGCTTTACGGAAGCTCTTACTTTCATTTTCGTCCTCCTATGCTTTGCTATGCTCTGCCGCGCCATGTGATCCGGCCTCTGGTCAGATCATAGGGAGACAGTTCTACCTTAACCTTGTCGCCCGGGATGATACGGATGTAATTGGTCCGG
>JAZNNY010000132.1:0-8426 GCA_045580505.1 Lentihominibacter sp. | reverse complement strand
CGAGATGGTGGCGGCAGGGGAGGACATCTCCGTCTATCTGCCATATGAACCGGGTCAGCTGCGCTGGATCGGCCTGCCGGCGGCGAGGGCGAACCTGTACCGGCTGGTAAGGGGAACCATTCTTAGGCTGAGCCCGGAAGAACTGCAGCAGATCTACTGCGTGGGCGAGGGAATGGAGAACCGCCTGCTGAAGGTGGCAGCCAGGCAGGAAACTTATGATGGGTTCCTTTCTGAAATGACTTCCCGGCGCTATACTGCGTCTGCCATTCGGCGCATCATGCTCTCCATTCTGTTGAACATCAAACAAACCCCAGACTGCGCGCCCTATGGAACGGTCCTGGCGGCGAGCGCAAAGGGGAGAAAATTGCTGCGGGAAGACCTGCCTTTGCATATCATCTCAAATCCCAACCGCACCGAAAATCTGCCTGAAGACGTCAGGCAGGGCCTAGCCCTGGACCGGAAAGCGGCGGACATGTTCCACCTGATCTGCGGTCTGCCTCTGGATGAGCATGCGGACCGGAGAAAACACCCGTGGATGAAGTGACGGATGCCGGTATAGGACAAAACACACCAAACGGTATTGCAAAGGCAGGGCCGATAAGAGTATAATAACAGATGTATGGGCGGCTTTCGGCCGCATTGAATCAAGATTAAGTTATGACGGAGGAATCGCGAAAATGAAAGTATTAGTTATCAATTGCGGAAGTTCTTCACTGAAGTATCAGGTTCTGGATATGACCAATGAAACCCTGGAGTGTAAGGGCCTGGTCGAGAGAATCGGTATGGACGGTTCCGTGATCACACATGAGAAGATTGGAATGGACAAGTTCAAGCTGGAGACACCGATGGAGAACCACAAGGACGCCATCGGTCACGTACTGGACGCCATTCAGGATCCGGAGCACGGTGTTGTTAAGGAAATGAGCGAGATCGGCGCAGTCGGCCACAGAGTCGTACACGCTGGTGAGAAGTATGCGCATTCCGTTCTGATCACAGACGATGTCATCAAGGCACTGGAAGAGTGCGTTGACCTGGCGCCGCTGCACAATCCGCCAAACCTCCTTGGTATCGCTGCATGTCAGGAACTGATGCCGGGCACACCGATGGTTGGCGTATTCGATACGGCGTTCCACCAGACCATGCCGCCGGAATCCTACATCTACGCGATTCCTTATGAATATTATGAGAAGCACGGGATCCGTCGTTATGGTTTCCACGGAACCTCCCACAAGTACGTTGCTGAGAGAGCATCCGATATGCTGAACGTCAACCTGGATGACCTGAAGATCATCACCTGCCACCTGGGCAACGGCGCATCCGTATCCGCCATCAAGAGAGGCAAGTGCATTGACACATACATGGGCTTCACACCGCTGGAAGGCCTGGTCATGGGAACCAGATCCGGCGACATCGACCCGGCGATCGTTACCTACATCAGAGAGAAAGAGCATCTCGATCAGGGCGTTGCCAATGAGATCCTGAACAAGAAGTCCGGCGTACTGGGTATCTCCGGTGTATCCAGCGACTTCCGTGATATCGAAGCAGCAGCAGCAGAGGGCAACGAGAGAGCACTGCTCGCTCTGAAGGTCTTCGCGCACAAGGTTCGCTTCTACATCGGTGCTTACATCGCTGAGATGAACGGCGTAGATGCTATCGTATTCACCGCAGGCGTCGGCGAGAACGACATCTCCATGCGTGACATCATCTGCAACGACCTGGGCAACCTGGGCATCAAGCTCGACCTGGTCAAGAACAAGGTCAGAGGCAAGGAAATGATCATCTCCAGAGACGACTCCAGAGTCAAGATCCTGCTGATCCCGACCAACGAAGAGCTGATGATTGCAAGAGATACCTACAATATCGTTACCGGTAAGCACGTAGACTAAAAAAAACATTGACAAGAGACTCTCAAGAGGGTATACTTTCAATGTTGCGAATCATCGGAACGAGAGAAATCCGGAGTTGATAAACTCCATTAAGGAGGTGGAATCATGGCAGTACCAAAGAGAAAAACTTCAAAGGCTAAGACAAAGCAGAGAAAAGCTGCAAACATGAAGATGAAGACTCCAGGTCTTTCGATCTGTCCGCAGTGCCACGAGCCGAAGCTTCCGCATAGAGTTTGCCCGAACTGCAACTATTACGACGGAAGAGAAGTCGTTTCATCTGAGATGTAATTGGCAAGAGAAGACTAAGGACTGCAGCATCGCATCGGCGGTGCTGCAGTTTTTTTGTATAAAAAAGAGGCGTTCAGCACGCCTCTTTTGGTGTTCATACGTTTTTCTCTCTGTCCGATGCTCAGTCTCTTAGTCCGGCAGGATCTCCAGCAGGCGCTCTGCAATCTGGATGGCGTTGGTGGCAGCGCCCTTACGGATGTTGTCTGCAACGACCCAGATGTTGATGCCGTTCTCGACGGAGAAGTCGCGGCGGATCCGTCCGATATAGACCTCGTCGGTTCCGGCGGCGTCTCTTGCCAGCGGGTAAACGTTATGTTCAACATCATCCTGAACGATGATGCCCGGGGAATTCTTAAAGAGCTCGATGATGTCCTCGATCTCAAACGGCTTCTCCAGTTCGACATTGATCGATTCACTGTGGGAATCGAAGACCGGTACGCGGACCGTGGTCGCTGTGACCTTGATGCTGTCATCGCCCAGGATCTTGTGCGTCTCGTTGATCATCTTCATCTCTTCCTTGGTGTAGCCGTTTGGAAGGAATACGTCGATGTGGGGGAGACAGTTGCCCGCGATCGGGTGGGCGTAAGCCTGCAGGTCTTCGTCGTTGCCGGCGAGTCCGTTCTTCAGATCGTTGATGCCCTTCATGCCGGATCCGGAAACAGCCTGATAGGTCGAATAGACGACACGCTTGATTCCGTATTTGTCCTGCAGCGGCTTCAGCGCAACCATGGCCTGGATGGTGGAACAGTTCGGATTGGCGATGATGCCCTTGTTCCATTCGATGTCCTGCGGATTGACCTCAGGGACGACGAGGGGAACCGTCTTATCCATCCTCCACTGGCTGCTGTTGTCAACGACCACGACGCCGTGCGCTGCTGCGATCGGCGCGAATTTCTCGCTGGTGCTGCCGCCTGCCGAGAAGAGGGCGATGTCGATCGGCTTGTCGAACGAATGCTCCGTCAGTTCTTCGACTGTATATTCTTTTCCTTTGAAGGTGACCTTCTTACCGGCGGACCGGCTCGATGCCATCAGATAGATGTTCTCAAAAGGGAAATCCCGTTCTTCCAGAACCTTCAGGAACGTGGTGCCGACCACGCCTGTGGCTCCTACAACTGCAATATTTGGCTTTCTTTTCATATGTAATGACCTCCATTTTTCGTACAGAAATCATTCTACAACCTTTGCCGAAGATTGTAAAGAGAAGAGTATATTTATCTTTTACAAAACTGGTATTCTGTGTCAAGAATGGTTTCGACCAATGCTTTACCGCGCGGATCCAGCATGCGATACTTGCGGATCAGTTTGTTAAATTCCTCCGGTGTAGAGCAGGAATCGAAGGTGCTTTCTTTCATGTTGTCCTGATGCAGATAGTTCGCATCACAGTCCAGTGCATCCAACAGGCGGTACATCAAACCGATCTTGGGTGTGCTGACTTCATTTTCGTAATTGGCAATCGCGCCCTTGGTGACGCCGATTTTATCAGCCAGTTGTTCTTGTGTGATGTGGAGTTCCGTCCGTCGTTCCTTAATTCTGCTTCCAATACTCATAACTCCTCCTTAGTTGTCATCAATTTCTAGCAGAATAAAATATAGCATAAATATTGTCAACAATCAATACAAGCGCCTGATCTTGACAAAAAAATAACATATTTATATGACAGATAATACACAGAATCCTGTAGATAGCCGAACTGACGACTACCATTGATTGTGGCATTCTCTTGTGTTACAATGTATTCTGTATAAATATGGACTGGAGGAATTATATGACATATCTACAGGCAATTATTCTCGGACTTGCGCAGGGGCTGGCGGAGTTTCTGCCGATCAGCAGCTCGGGGCATCTGGCGCTCATGCAGTATTTCTTCGGCATCAGCGGGGACAGCGTCCTGTCCTTCACGGTGCTTCTGCATCTGGGCACCCTGATCTCGGTCTTCATCATCTACTGGAGAGACATCGTGGATCTGGTCAAGGAGCTCTTCGCGACGATCGCTGACATCTGCAAAGGCAGGGGCCTCCGCATTAACGCGAACCCGACCCGCCGGCTCGGCTTTATGATCATCGTGGCCACGATTCCAACGGCGCTGATCGGTCTTCTGTTCGAGGACTTTTTTGAGAGCCTCTATGAGTCCCTGATCGGGATCTCGCTGGGCCTGATTTTCACCGGCTGCATTCTGCTCGTCGCTGAGAGGATGGGAAAGCAGGATAAGAATATCATGACGCTGAAGTTCCGCAACGCCGTGTTCGTCGGCATCATGCAGGGCATCGCGATCTGTCCGGGCGTATCCCGGTCCGGATCGACTCTGTTCGGCAGCCTGATGTCAGGTCTTGAACGCGCGACGGCGGTGAAGTTCGCCTTTCTGATCTCGATTCCGTCGATTCTCGGATCCGTGATTCTGGAGGCTCCGGATGCCTTCGCCCAGGGAATGGACCCGGCCATCGTCGGACCTATCATCGCCGGCGTTATCGTGGCAGCCCTGTCCGGCATCTTCGCCATCAAGGCCATGATCCGGGTGGTGACGGGAAAGCGTCTGTTCGGATTCAGCATCTATGTATGGCTGGTCGCAGCGACCGTGCTGGGATATGTACTGATTTCATAGTAAAGGGAATAAGAGGAGAGTATGGCAGAGACAAAAAGGGGCCCGGGGCGTCCCCCGGGCAGCAAAAATAAAAAGAAGACAAGCAAGCCTGCTTCGAAGACGACAAAGAAAGCGGCATCCAGCGGGAGCCGCACCAGCGCGTCTGCCGTGAAGAAGGCGGACGAGATCGAAGCACGCAACCAGGCCAAGGCTCTGATCCGTGACGAGATCCTCGGGATCATCATCATCGCAGCCGGCGCATTCTTCGTCATCGCCCTGCAGACGCAGTACGCGGGCAGCGCGGGCGCCGTGATCTCGGATGTCCTGAAGGGCTGTTTCGGCTTCGCAGCTTATGTGCTTCCTTACTATATCATCGTGTACGGCATTCTGCTGTTCCTCGGCAAAACGATCCACATCGGCCTCAAATCCGTGATCCTGCTGGTCATCATCTTTCTGATGATCGCCCTGATCAATGCAGGCCGGTTCATGGATCCGATCGTCGACGGCGGCGGATTCCACAGCTTCAGTGAAAGCTACCATAACGGGATCGCCCTGACGGACGGAGGCGTATTCGGGATGTACATCGGATCGCTGCTGGCCGGATGGATCGGGGTTCCGGGACTCTATATCCTGACCTTTGTGGTTATCTTCATCTGCCTCCTGCTTTTGATCAACACCCCGGTGTCCAGGTTTTTCGAGAACATGAAGGCCAGACGCATGCGGCGGCTGGTGGAGCGGCAGGAGACGATCAGAGAAGAGCGCGATCAGGTCGAGGCCGCGAGAGAGCAGCGGCAGGCGCAGCTTGAGGAGGATGCCCAGCGCAGGGCAGGCGCCGGCAGGAATGAGCGGATCATCAGTCTGATGACGGATGAAGAGCCGACCGGCAGGACGGACGGAACGCCTGCAAGAAAACTGATCCCGGGCCTGTCCAGGGATACGAAGGCGTCGGGGATGTCCGAGGAGAAGCCGAAGAAGTCCCGCCGTCAGAAGGCTGCAGATGTCGCGCCGGCTGCAGGTAAGGCGGAGAAGAAGACAGGAAAGAACGCCCCAGCCGCGGAAGAAGCACCTGAGAAGCGGCAGGGCATGGCGCTTGTCACCTCCACCTACGAGCCGGGCGCAGACAAGCTGACCAATGCGGAAGCAGCGAGCAGCATGCTCTCCGGGGAGGACTTCAGCGGAGCGCCGGAGATGGAGCACTATGAGTTTCCTTCCGCAGACCTGCTGAGCAAGGGTTCACGCAGCAAGCAGAACCGGGCGCAGGTCGAGAATGAACTGCGGCAGAAGGCCTTGAAACTGGAAGAGACCCTGCGCAGTTTCGGAATCTCCGCCCAGGTCACCAACGTTTCACAGGGGCCGGCGGTCACCCGCTACGAGGTGCATCCTGACAGCGGCGTTAAAGTCAAGGGGATCAAGAACCTTGCAGACGACATCGCCCTGAACATGGAAGCAAAGAGCATCCGTATCGAAGCGCCGATCCCGGGCAAGCCGGCGGTAGGCATCGAGATCGAAAACGACCGGATCAATATGGTTACAGTGCGTGAGATCATCGAATCGGCAGCCTTTAAGGCGGCAAAGTCCAAGATCTCATTTGCAGTCGGAAAAGACATCGCCGGCAAGGCGATCGTGGCGGACCTTAAGTCCATGCCGCACCTGCTGATCGCGGGTTCCACCGGCTCCGGTAAGAGCGTCTGCATCAATTCCATCATCACCAGTTTCCTCTACAAGGCGCGGCCGGATGAGGTCAAACTGGTCCTGATCGACCCGAAGGTGGTCGAACTATCGAATTATAACGGGATCCCGCACATGCTGATCCCGGTGGTCACCGAGCCTGCCAAGGCCGCTGCTGCACTGAACTGGGCCGTGGCGGAGATGGACGAGCGCTACCGCAAGTTCGCGGACCTGCACTGCCGTGACCTCGAAAGCTATAACGAGAAAATCCAGAAGAAAAAGTACCAGGTCGTGGACGGAGAGGTCCAGAAGCCGATGCCGCAGGTGGTCATCGTTATAGACGAGCTGGCCGACCTGATGATGGCAGCTCCGTCGCAGGTCGAGGATTCCATCTGCCGTCTGGCTCAGAAGGCAAGAGCTGCCGGCATGCACCTGATCGTCGCGACGCAGCGGCCTTCCGTCGACGTCATCACCGGCGTCATCAAGGCCAATATTCCTTCCAGGATCGCCTTCGCAGTATCCTCTCAGGTCGACTCCAGGACCATCCTGGATATGGCCGGGGCGGAGAAACTGGTCGGCAAGGGCGACATGCTCTTCAATCCGCTCGGCAGCGGCAAGCCGATCCGCGTACAGGGCTGCTTCATCTCCGACAGGGAGGTCAACGGCGTGATCGACTTCGTCAAGTCGCAGGTAGAGGAGGCGGAATATTCCGAGACCGTCATCGACAAGATCGAGCAGGCCAATGTGCCTGACGCGGAGAAGGGCAATACCAAGGACATGGGCGATGAGCTCCTGCCCGACGCCATCGAACTCGTGGTCGGGGCAGGGCAGGCTTCGGTTTCCATGCTCCAGAGGCGCTTCCGGATCGGATATAACCGGGCGGCGCGGATCATCGATATGATGGAAGAACGGCAGATCATCGGCCCCTCTGAAGGCAGCAAGCCACGTAAGGTCCTGCTTTCCGAGGAAGACCTGCAGGTCATGAAGGAGGGATCGGAAGATGCCAGCGAATAAACTGTATATCGATACCCTGGGCTGCCCCAAGAATTTTAACGATTCCGAGGCGGCTGCCGGCATCTGGGAGAGCGCAGGTCTGCAGCTCACTGACGCGCCCGAGCAGGCGGATGTCATCATGGTCAACACCTGCGGTTTCATCAATGACGCCAAGAAGGAGTCGATCGACCGCATTTTCGAGATGATCCGGTTGGCGGACAGCTGCGAAGACCAGCTGGGAAACCGCCCGCTGCTGGTGGTCTCCGGCTGCCTATCCCAGCGCTACGGTAAAGAACTGGCAGAGGAGATGCCCGAGGTAGACCTGTTCCTCGGGGTCAATGAATATGAGCGGCTGCCTGAGATCATCCGGGGCCTGCAAAAGCAGGACGATCCCGGTCAGAGCGATCCGGAGCAGGCCGCAGGGACCGGGCGCGTCGTTCTGGGCTGCGCGCCGGAGAAATTTGAAGAATTCAGCGCACGGCATCTGTCGGACAATCCTTACTCAGCGACGCTCCGGATCGCGGAGGGCTGCAACAACCGCTGCGCTTACTGCGTGATCCCCCAGATCAGGGGAGGTTACCGCAGCCGCCGCATGGAGGAAATCGTTCAGGAAGCGGAGGCGCTTGCCGCCGCAGGATGCAGGGAGCTGATCCTGATCGCCCAGGACGTGACCGAATACGGCAGGGACCTCTACGGAAAGCTGCGCCTTCCATGGCTGCTGAGGCAGCTGGCGAAAGTTGGTGGCATCCGCTGGATCCGGCTCATGTACTGCTACGAGGATAAGATCACGGATGAGCTGATCGAGGTCATGGCCAGTGAGCCAAAAGTCTGCCACTATCTCGACATTCCCCTGCAGCACTGCTCCGACCATGTGCTGAAAGAGATGCGCAGAAGATCGACAAACGGGAGCATCCGGGAGACGATCGGCCGTCTGCGCCGGGCTGTCCCGGATATCCATATCCGGACGACCTTCATCACAGGGTTTCCCGGAGAAACAGAAGAAGATTTTGATA
>JAZNNY010000131.1:0-4622 GCA_045580505.1 Lentihominibacter sp. | reverse complement strand
ACCTTACCCATCTCTTTCTGTGAGCCAAGGAGTTGTGTGATGAAATTGTCTTCCTAAGACCGCTTGGCCTCCGACTTACCATGATCGAGATCCCCAGAGCTTGCCTTACCGCTGACGAGATCGCTGCCAACGCAGACTTCTTCTGCTTCGAAGTCGGATCGTAGCCATGTCGTTCTGTGAGCCAAGGAGTTGTGTGATGAAATTGTCTTCCTAAGACCGCTTGGCCTCCGACTTACCATGATCGAGATCCCGAGAGCTGCTCTGACAGCTGACGAGATCGCGGAAGAGGCTGAGTTCTTCTCCTTCGGTACGAACGACCTGACACAGATGGGATTCGGATTCTCCAGAGACGACACCGGCAAGATTATCAAGGAGTACAGAGAGAAGGGCGTCTTAGAAGACGATCCGTTCCAGAGCCTGGATCAGGGCGGCATCGGCAAGCTGGTCAAGATGGCTGTTGAGCTCGGTAAGACCACACGTCCGAGCATCAAGCTGGGCATCTGCGGCGAGCACGGCGGCGATCCGAAGTCCATCGACTTCTGCCACAGAACAGGTCTGCAGTATGTATCCTGCTCACCGTTCCGTGTACCGATCGCTAGACTGGCTGCGGCACAGGCAAGCATCAGAAACAAATAAATCCGCTTAGGAGATTGAGAGGGGACGCTCGAAAGAGTGTCTCCTTTTTTCGTGCTGCCGGAAGACATTTTTCGTGCTGCCGGGACCAGCCGGATTGTGATATACTGGAAGCCGATGCGCACATGGGAGGACAGGAATGGAAGACAGAGGGAAAGCAGACTTGAAAACGGTGGTCCGGATCGCGGGCGCCTATGTGGCCTGGGTGATGGGGTCCGGTTTTGCGACAGGACAGGAGATCCTGCAGTTTTTCACGAGCTATGGATTTCATAGCTTTATTCTGCTTGTCATCAATCTGGCGGGCTTCTTTCTGATTGGGCCTGCCATCCTGCGGGCGGGGCGGGAGCACGGCGGCGATTCGTCGTACGATCACTTCATTTATTTCTGCGGGCGCAGGCTGGGGACGTTCTATTCCTGGTTTCTGCCGCTCAGCATGTTCGCCGGTATGGTGATCCTGATCTCCGGGGCGGGGGCGACCCTGCAGGAGTACTACGGTCTGAATCATTACGTCGGTGCTCTGGCCATGGCGGCCATGGCACTCGCTGCCTATATCATCGGGTTTCAGCGGTTTGTCCGGATCGTTTCCCTGATCGGTCCCGCCATTATCGCCTTTTCTCTGGTGGTGGGAATCATTACGGTCTGCAGGGATCACAGCGGGCTCGCGATAGTCAGCGCGCAGGAGGCGCAGGCCGCCATGCAGGCGAAGCAGCCCGTCCCCTGGTGGTGGCTGTCCGGCCTTCTCTACATTTCATATAATCTCTGCGGCGGCTCAAAATACTACTCCGCCCTGGGAGCATCGGCCGGGTCCGTCCGGGAGGCGGTGCTTGGCGCGGTGCTCGGAACGATCGCGCTCATGGCATCGATCGCGCTCATGAACACCGCCATGCTGACAGACATCGCGCATACGGCGGTCCTGGATGTGCCGACCCTGTATCTGGCCCGCAAGATCGCCTACGTACTCGGGGCAGCCTTCAGCATCATCCTGATCATGGGGATCTTCTCCTCCTGCAGCGCCATGCTGTGGACGATCAGCGAGAAGTTCGTCGTGCAGGGAACCCGGCGAAGCCATCTCTTCGCGGGACTGACCTGCCTTTTCGCCTTCCTGCTCGGTCTGCTGCCGTTCGCGGGGCTCGTGGGGGTCGTCTACACCATTCTCGGCTACGTCGGCCTGGTGTTCGCGGGCTGCGTGGTGTGGCGTGCGGTGAGAAAAAGGTGAGAAAAAGTTGACCTGCCTTTGCACAAAAGGCTTTTGATTTCCGGTGGGGTGTGGTAAGATTGACCCGTAAGTGAATACAGTTTACTAATATATGTTCAGTATGATGGCATGAACGTCTCTACCACGCGCCGAAAAAAAGTGACTATTAGTAACTTGTTTGTGTTAGTAAACAGGCTGTATTTGCCTGTTTTTGTGTTTTTATCAAGGAGAAGTAAGCATGAAAAAAGTCGGACTCATCATGGGAAGCGACAGCGATCTGCCGGTGGTGCAGAAGGCTGCCGACAAGCTGAAAGCGCTGGGCGTGCCTTATGAAGCGCACATCTATTCAGCTCACAGAACGCCGGCCCAGGCCAAGGCCTTCGCCGAGAATGCGGAAGCGAACGATTTTGGCGCGCTGATCGCGTTCGCGGGCAAGGCAGCACACCTGGCGGGAGCGATCGCTGCGAACACCTGCCTGCCGGTCATCGGCGTTCCGGTCAAATCATCCACACTGGACGGACTGGATGCCCTGCTTTCGACGGTACAGATGCCGAGCGGCATTCCGGTTGCTACAGTCGCCATCGACGGCGCAGCCAACGCAGCCATCCTCGCAGCGCAGATCATCGCAGTCGGGGATGAGGAACTGAGCCTGCGTCTGAAGGAAGACCGGATGAAGGCAGCGGAAACTGTATTGGCAAAAGATAAGGCGCTTGAGCTTTAAGCTAAGAGAAAGGAAACAGCAATGGGCGGATATTTTGGAGCAGTTTCGAAGCGGGATGTGGTCATGGATGTCTTTTACGGCACCGACTACCACTCCCATCTTGGAACGAAGCGGGGCGGCATGGCCATCTACGACCAGGAGATCGGGATCAAACGGGAGATCCACAACATCGAGCACTCCCCGTTCCGGACGAAATTCGAGGAACTTGTGACGAGGATCACCGGCACATCCGGGATCGGCTGCATCAGCGACACGGACCCGCAGCCGCTGATGATCCACTCAAATCACGGGGTGTACGCCATCCTGATCGTTGGCGTAATCAATAACGCAGAAGATATCATGAAGCAGTATCTGGCATTCAGCGGCGGCCACTTTGAGGCCATGAGCGGAGGGAAGGTCAACCAGACGGAACTCATCGCATCGCTGATCGACCAGAAGACCAGTTTTGTGGACGGGGTTAAATTCGCCCAGGAGTCCATCAAGGGGTCTGCTTCAATTTTTATTTTACGGGACGACGGCACGATCATCGTCGCCAGGGATAAGCTCGGGCGTACGCCGATCCTGATCGGATCGGACGGGGAGGGGCACGCGATCTCCTTCGAGCACTTCGCCTATGAGAAACTGGGATATGAGACCTGCTATGAACTCGGTCCCGGAGAGATCGTGGAGGTCAGAGCGGACGCGATCCGGACCCTGGCGGAGCCGCTGGAGAAGAAGTGCATCTGCGCCTTCCTCTGGACTTACTATGGCTATCCGAACTCCACGTATGAGGGAGTCAACGTCGAGACCATGAGAAACCGCAACGGACGGCTGATGGCGCAGTTCGACCGGGAGAACGGCAAGTCCTTCGATATAGACTACGTCTGCGGCGTACCGGACTCCGGCATCGCGCACGCGGTCGGATACTCGAATGAGTGCCATGTGGACTATGCCCGGGCCTTTGTCAAATATACCCCGACCTGGCCGAGAAGTTTCATGCCGGTCAACCAGAAGGAGAGAAACCGGGTCGCCAAGATGAAGCTGGTCCCGGTCAAGGAGCTGATCGAAGGCAAGAAACTGCTCTTCGTCGACGACAGCATCGTCCGGGGAACACAGATGCGGGAGACCGTTGAATTCCTGTACGAAAACGGGGCGGAAGAGGTCCACATGAGGTCCGCCTGCCCGCCGATCATGTACGGCTGCAAATACCTGAACTTCTCCAGGTCCACTTCGGACATGGATCTCATCGCCCGCAGGACGATCATCGAACTGGAGGGCGAAGAGGGTGAGAAACACATCGAAGAATACAGCGACGGCAGGACAGAGCGCGGCAAGGCGCTGCGCGCGTCGATCTGCGAGAAGCTGCATCTGAAATCGCTGGAGTATCAGAACATCGACCTGATCATCGAGGCCATCGGGCTGGATGAATCGGAGATCTGCACTTACTGCTGGAACGGGAAAGAATAAGACAGAAAGGAACCGATCGAAATGACCAAGAATTCAAGATCCGATGCCTACGCGGCATCCGGGGTAGACATCACCGCGGGATATAAGGCAGTACAGCTGATGAAGGAGCACGTGGGACGGACCATGACGGACGGCGTCATGTCCGATGTCGGGGGTTTTGGAGGCCTCTTCATGCCGGACATTTCCGGTATGAGTGAGCCGGTCCTGGTCAGCGGCACCGACGGCGTCGGCACCAAGCTCAAGCTGGCCTTCCTGGCGGGAAGGCACGATACCGTCGGCATCGACTGCGTGGCCATGTGTGTCAACGACATCATCTGCGTCGGCGCGAAGCCGCTCTTTTTCCTGGATTATATCGCCTGCGGCAAGAATATTCCGGAGCGCATCGCGGACATCGTGAAGGGCGTTTCCGAAGGATGCGTTCAGTCCGGAGCAGCGCTGATCGGAGGAGAGACGGCGGAGATGCCGGGCTTTTATCCGGAGGATGAATACGATCTGGCCGGTTTTGCAGTCGGCATCGTCGACCGGCAGAAGGTGCTGGACAAATCGAAGGTCGAGGAGGGGGACTGCATCATCGCTCTCCCGTCAAGCGGCGTTCATTCCAACGGCTTCTCCCTCGTGAGAAAGGTG
>JAZNNY010000130.1:0-11492 GCA_045580505.1 Lentihominibacter sp. | reverse complement strand
GCTCATATCGATATCCGCTTTGGCGATCTGCCAGCTGCACCCCGGCATGATCGGCGGATTAAAGTTGTCCGGATCATAGGGGCGCAGGACCGCTTCCGCCCTATAGTCGCCTGCCTCTACGGCCTCGTTACCGGTGTACTCTGCCTTCACGCTGTCCGGAAGGCCTTCCAGATGCACTTCCTTCAGCATGCCGTCATAAACATAGTCTTTGGGGCAGATCCATCTGGCTTCGCTGATGTCGATGTCAGCCTTCTCGATCCGCCAGATTCTGCCCAGGATCTTCGTTTCATGGAAGCTGCTGCCCTCCGGCGGCAGAAGAACTGCCTCAGCGGCGTATTCCCCGGCCTCGCTGGCGACATTTCCCGTATACTTCGCAGTCACGCCCTCCGGCAGACCGGTAAGAAGCACTTCTTTCTCACTGCCGTCATAGGTGAAGGCTTTCTCGTAATCCCAGCGTACACCGGCCAGGTCAATGGCGGCCGGCTGGATCTGCCAGGAGTATTCCTCCGGCTGCGGCGGCAGGAAGTTGTCCGGATCATCCACGGTAAATACTGCCTTTGCAAGATAGCTTCCGGCCTCCGTCGCCTCGTTGCCCTCATAGCTGACGCGAACGCCCTCCGGCAGGCCCTTGATACCGATGACCTTGGAGCCGCCGTCGAACAGAGGCTTCCGGTCTTCATCCCAGCATGCTCCCGAGATGTCGAAGACCGCCTTACGGATCTCCCACTTCAGCTCCACCGGCTGCGGCGTGTTGAAGTTGGCAGGATCCTTCGGGGTGATGTGCGCCCGGGTGATATGGATCCCCGCCTGGCTCGCTCCGTCAGGTTCATAAGCAACCTCGGCGTTCTCCGGAAGATTCGTGATCCTGACTGTATGCTCCTGCCCGTCGTAGGTAAAGGGGCCCTCATAATTCCAGGCCAGATCCTGCAGCTTCAGGTTGGCCTTCAGGATCGTCCATCTGCAGTCTTCCATGACCGGCGGATTATAGTTGTCTGTATCATAGGTGAACTCAGCGCGCGCCACATAGCTGCCCGCTTCACTTGCGTGCTCCCCGCTGTAGGTGACCGACTCGATCTCCTTCGGGATATTCTTCAGCTCGACGGACTTCTCCATGCCGTTATAGATATACGGGCTGCTGTAGTTCCAGCGGGCCTGCGACAGGTCAATGGTTCCCTTCTCGATCGTCCAGTCCTTGGTAATCGGATCCATCTGGTTGTAGTTGTTCAGATCGTCTACGCAGAATTCCGCGCGGACCGTATAGGATCCGGCTTCTACGGCGTTTCCTCCCTCGTAGAGGACGCTGACACCTTCAGGAATTCCGGTCAGCAGGATCTGCTGCTCCTCTCCGTTATAGACCAGGCTGTCCTGCGTCCAGGCCGCCTGGCTCATATCGTGATCGGCCTTCCTGATCTCCCAGGTGAACGCCACCGGTTCCGGAATCTCGTAATTCACAGGATCATCCGGCACGAAGGCCGCCCGTGCAGTATAGGTTCCGGCGTCGACCGCCATATTGCCGGTATATTCCGCCCGCATGCCGTCCGGGAGCCCGCTGAGCTCGACCTTCTTCGGCGTTCCGTCGTACACAAACACCTCGGGGCCTTCCCAGTGCACATCGCTCATGTCGTGCGTCGACTTGAGGATCTTCCAGGTGCACGGTCTGACCGGATCCGGGCTGCTGTAATTATCGATATCATAATCCAGACCTGCTGTTGCCACGTAGGTTCCGGCATTCACCGCATCGGCGCCGGAATAATACGGGACGGTACCCTCCGGGAGTCCTTCCAGACGGACGCTCTTAGAAGTGCCGTCGTAGGTAAAGGCCTCCATGTAGGACCAGTTCAGATCGGACATCTGGTATTTGCCCTTCGTGATGCTCCAGTGCAGCTCGGGCGGCTGCTCCGGGGAAAGATAATTCACTTCGTCAAAACTCAGGATCGCGGAAGCTGTGTAATCACCGACTGCTGTCGCGGTATTGCCGACGTATTCCGCCGTAACGCCTTCAGGCAGACCCTCCAGCAGGACAGTCTTCTCCTGGCCATCGTAGCAGAGATCTTCCGGCACCTTCCAGCTGACCTCGCTCATGTCGTAAGTCGCCTTGCCGATCCGGATCTCCTTCTCCTCTGACACCGAGGAACCGACAAAGTTCTCGCACCTGTAGCGGATGCGCGCCCCGTTTCTGGATACCGGCAGCGGTGTCTCATTCTCAAAGGCAGTCCATCCTGTGTTGCAGGGGTCGCTGATCTCCGGGATGAGCCGGCTGATCTCGCCGTGACGCGGATCGACCTTCGGCTCCTGCAGCTGCAGAAGCTGCCCGTAGGTGATCTCCGGAATATCGAAGACCTCCGTGAACACCGGCGTGCCCGCCCAGATGGCATATAGAGTCATATCCGCGTGTACATTGAACAGCTGTCCGGGCAGGATCGTCCTGCCGGTGCCGCTCGCGGATGTATTCCATTCCTTGAACACGAAGCCTTCCGGCGCCTTATATGGGTTCTTAACGGCCCGCAGCTGGGTTCCCGCCTTCACCTGCCGGATCAGGTCCTCCGCTTCCTCCGGATCCAGTGCGGCAGGCTCCGCCCCGCCGCCATCGTAGCGGAGAGTGAATTCCGTTTCCGCGATATAGAGGACACCGTCGGTAGAAGTTCTCCAGTCGGAGACCTTCACGCCCTCCTCTCCGTCCTCTTTTGCATCCGGCTCGGAGAATTCAGGCATGGCGATCACAGTCCTGCCGCCGCCGCCCAGAGAGAATCCCTTGCCCGGAACCAGAGCACGCAGGCTCTCGCAGCCAAAGAATACATCATCCGCCATCTGCAGGCTGCTGTTGTCCTGCTGTGAAAAATCGACGGTCTTCAGACTGGAGCAGTACATGAACATCTTCGACATGTCCATGACGGCCGAGGTATCGAGGTCGCCAAGGATGACCTCTTCCAACGCCCTGCAGGATAGGAACATGCAGCTCATGTCGACGACCTTACCGGTCTGCAGCATGCTGAGATCTGCCCGCTTCAGCTTGCTGCAGCTGCAGAACAGCCAGGACAGATCAACTGTATTCGATGTATCAAGACCCCGCAGGGATACTTCTTCAAGTTCGGTGCAGTTCATAAAGGCCCCGATCAGGCTGACCACACCTGTCACCTCTCCGTCAAAGGATATCGTGCGGATCTTCTCCCTGTATGCGTCCCATGGATATTTCCCGTCTGCGGATATGCTCTCGGCGATCCCGCTGCCAATGACCAGATCTCCTGCTTCGGAGATCGTCCATTCACATGTTCCCCAATTTCCAGTGGCAATCACGCTGCTACCTCCAGTTTTCAAAAATTACAAAACACCACTTTATTATCTCACAATAAAGTGGTGTTTTACAAGTAAATTCCAGTATTTAGTCGCTAATTGACAATTTTATTTGATGATCTCGGCAACGCTGTCCGGTCCGCAGCCGGCTGCGTTTCCTTCGTCTGTATCCAGATGGACCTCTCTCTCGTGCTTGTCGCCCGCTCTGACTACGACGTTATCGAAGATCAGACCTCTCTCGCCGTCGATCTTCAGACAGACAACATCGTGATCCTTGACGCCGGCCTCGATCGCCTGCTCCGGATTCAGATGCACGTGTCTCTGGGCCACCATAACACCGTGATCCAGTTCTACTTCTCCGCACGGTCCGATCAGCTTGCATCCCGGAGTTCCTTCCAGATGTCCGGATTCTCTGACCGGGGCCTTGATGCCCAGTGTTCTCGCATCTGTCATGGCCAGTTCGACCTGTGTCTCCGGTCTGATCGGTCCCAGTACGCGGATTCCTGTCAGCGTTTTCTTCGGACCTACGATGTCGACCTTCTCCTCGGATGCGAACTGTCCCGGCTGGACCAGCTTCTTGGTCGGCGTCAGTTCATGTCCTTCGCCGAACAGAATGTTCAGGTGCTCCTGCGAAAGATGCACGTGCTTGTTGGATAATCCGATTTTTACTTTGTAACCCATTCTTCTTTCTCCTTATGCCTTTTGCAGTTTAATCCTCCAGATATGTAATATACGGGAGGTTCCTGTATTTTTGATCATAGTCAAGACCATAGCCGACGATGAATCTGTCGTCTACGGTGAATCCTATGTAATCAACGTCAATGTCCACCCGGCGTCCGTCGGGCTTATCGAGCAGAGTGCAGATCCGAATGACCCGCGCGCCGCGGCTGATGAAGTACCCTTTCAGATAGTTCAGGGTCACGCCGCTGTCAACAATGTCCTCTACAATGATCACGACCTTGCCGTCGATGTCAGTGTCGAGGTCCTTATTGATCTTGACGACGCCGGAACTCTTCGTGGCCGCCCCGTAACTGCTGACTGCCATGAAATCGATGGTCATATCGAGTTCGACGTTCTTCATAAGATCTGCCATCCAGAGGACTGCGCCGCGAAGGATCCCCACCATCACGATCTCCTCGCCCTGAAACTCCTCTGTAATCTTCCGGCCGATCTCATGCGCCTTCTGCAGGATCTCCTCCTGCGTGATCATTACTGTTCCGATGGTATTTTCATGCATCTCGTCCGCCCTTCTCCTCGCCGTCTTCATCGTCCACGTCATATTCTACATCATCGACGATATTTTTGCTACGGTATTTTGAAGAATAGTCCTTCGGCTTCTCACCGATCCAGTACTTGTCAAGTTCACTGGACAGGTACCAGAGAATCAGCGCCCACACGATGATGTCGTCGATAAAGCCGAACGGAAAGATGATCGGCGGAATGATGTCCACCGGCAGGAACAGGTAGACGATTCCGAAGATGATCAGCGCCTTCTTATACCAGCGCACCGTTTTATCGGCCATCATGAAGCGGATGGCCTTGATTCTCTTGATCAGTACTCTGAATCCAAAAAACTGCATCTGATTTATTCCTCCACCAGCTGCTCCATGACATCCAGTAGCTCATCCGACCCGGTCCGCTTGAGCGCCGACACCGGAAGAACCAGGTCCTCCGGGTCCAGCTGCAGCGTCTGACGGATCAGTTTGATTTGCTTTGCCAGTTGATTTCTGGAGATCTTATCCGCCTTCGTGGCGACGACGATTCCATCCAGCCCGAAATGCTTCAGGTACTGGTGCATCGTCTGATCCTGGGCGGACGGAGCGTGCCGTATATCCACGAGCTGGATCACGGTCACCAGATTCTCCCTCTGCTCCAGGTACTGCTCCATCATCTTCCCCCAGCTTTCTGAGACGGACTTTGACACTTTGGCGTACCCATAGCCCGGCAGGTCGACGATCCGAAAGGCATCGTTGACCCGGTAGAAGTTGATCGTTCTCGTCTTGCCCGGACTGCCGCTGACGCGGGCCAGCTTCTTTCGTCCGGTCAGAAGATTCAGCAGAGATGATTTGCCCACATTTGAGCGTCCCGCAAAAGCGATCTCCTTCAGGTCCGCCGGCGGATACTGGTCCGGGCGGACAGCGACCGTTTCGAGTTCCGATCTGGTGATCCTCATTTCACAAGTACCTCTTTTAATGCGTCTTTCGCTGTTTTCAGTTTCACAAAGGTCATATCGTTTCTGACGATCTCAGGAATCTCCTGCAGATCGACTTCATTCTCTGCCGGCAGCAGGACCCTGCGGATTCCTGCCCTGTGCGCCGCCATGACCTTCTCACGGATCCCGCCGACCGGAAGCACATTGCCCCGCAGGGTGATCTCTCCGGTCATGGCGATATCCTTTCTGGCCGGGATCCCGGTCAGAGTGGATACAAGCGCCGTGCACATGGTCACGCCGGCCGAAGGCCCGTCCTTGGGGATGGCTCCTTCCGGAATGTGAATGTGGATGTCGTATTTCTTATAGAAGTCCTCTTCGATCGAAAGGTCCTTCGCGATCGACCTGATGTAACTGAGTCCTGTCCTGGCTGACTCCTGCATGACGTCCCCCATCTGGCCGGTCAGGGACAGCTTGCCACTGCCCGGTACCGCCACGGTTTCAATGAACAGGGTGTCTCCGCCGACGATCGTCCATGCCAGGCCTGTGGTCACGCCGACCTCCTTCTTGCCGCGGATGACATCGAATCTGAACTTCTTCTTGCCCAAATATTCTTCGACCTTTTTCGCTGTCACGCTGACCCTTGATGTGTCGCCCGTGACATATTTCTTCGCGGCCTTGCGGCAGATCGTGCCGATCTCACGCTCCAGGTTACGAACGCCGGACTCCCTCGTGTAATAGTTGATGATCGTTCTGAGGCCGGTCTCGGTGAACCCGATGTCCTTCTTCTTCAGACCGTTCTCCCGGATCTGCTTGGGCACCAGGTACTGCCGGGCGATGTTCAGCTTATCCTCTTCGGTATATCCTGTCACTTCGATGACCTCCATCCGGTCCAGCAGCGGACGCGGAATGGTCTCCGTCGTATTTGCCGTCGTAATGAACATGACCTTGGACAGGTCAAAAGGAACCTCCAGGTAATGATCCGTGAAGTCCTTGTTCTGCTCCGGATCCAGTACCTCCAGCAGAGCCGAGGCCGGATCCCCCTTGTAATCCGCGCCGATCTTGTCCACCTCATCGAAGAGGAAGACCGGATTGGCCGTGCCGCAGTCCTTGATGGCGCTGATGATCCTTCCCGGGATCGCACCGATATAGGTCCGCCGGTGTCCACGGATCTCGGCTTCATCGCGGACGCCGCCGAGCGACATGCGTACAAACTCTCTGCCGATGGATCTGGCGACACTCTTTGCGATCGAGGTCTTGCCGGTCCCCGGAGGCCCGACCAGACAGAGAATCGGTCCCTTCAGCCCTTCTGACAGCTGCATGACCGCAAGGTATTCGAGCACGCGCTCTTTGACCTTCTCAAGACCGTAGTGGTCCTCGTTCAGAATCTCTTCCGCATGGATCAGATCGATGTTATCCTCGCTGAAGGTGTTCCACGGCAGTTCCAGGATCGTCTCGATATAGTTCCTGCTGACCGTCGCCTCCGCAGAGGATGCCTGCATCTTGGAGAACCTGCTGATCTCCTTCTCCACCTTCTCCCTGGTTTTATCCTCCAGTTCCAGCTGATCCAGTTTCTCCAGGAACCCGGCGACTTCGTCCTCTACGTCTTCGGTTCCTCCCAGTTCCTCCTGGATGGCCCGCATCTGCTCCCGCAGATAGTATTCTCTCTGATTCTGGTTGATCTGGGATTTAACCTTGGCGCCGATGTCCTGTTCGATTTTCAGGATCTCGATCTCCTTCAGCAGGATCTCATTGAGTTTTTCCAGCCTGGCCTTCGGATCCAGCGTCTCGAGCAGAGTCTGCTTATCCTCCAGCCGAATCTCCATGTGTGAGGCGATCATGTCGGCCATCCGACCCGCCTCCTCGATCGTCACGACCGTAGCAAACACCTCAGGCGCCAGATTCTGATTCAGATTGATATATTCATCAAAACTGGTCAGGACCGTGCGCATCAGCGCTTCCGTCGCCGGATCATCGGAGCCGGACTCCGGCGTCGTGATCGGCCGGACCCTGCACTGAAAATACGGCACCTCAAACAGGACCTCGCTGATCTCAGCCCTGCAGATCCCCTCCACGAGCACACGGATGGAATCTCCCGGCAGACGCAGCATCTGCTTGATCCGCCCGATGGTTCCGAGATGATAAAAATCCTCCGGTGTCGGCAGATCGGTATTCTCATCCATCTGGGATGAAAGGAATATATACTGGTTGTTGACCATTGCCTTCTCCAGGGCATTGATCGATTTCTCCCTGCCGATGTCAAAATGGAGCACCATCCCCGGAAACACGGACAGTCCCCTGAGCGGTATCATCGGCAGATCCATGGTATCGTTTTCAAATATTACTCTGTCTTTGTCTTCCACGTTAATTCTCCTGTATCGGGATCCTTCCTCCGCCGTCCCTCAAAAAAGCAAGCGGCAGCTAATGCCGCCGCAGTTGTGATCGATTATGCAGTTTCGGCGGTCTCGGGCAGTTCTTTCTCTTCCTTCTCAAGTACCGGAACTTCGGGTTCACGCAGAATCAGTTCCGGATCCTGTTCGTTCTCAACGGTATTACGGGTGATCCTGCAGCCGATGACATCGGTTCTGGACGGCAGTTCGAACATGATGTTGGTCATGATCTTCTCCATGATACCGCGCAGGCCTCTGGCCCCGGTCTTTCTCTCCAGTGCTTTCTCCGCAATGGCCTCGATGGCGTCCTCCGTCAATTCCAGGTCTACCCTGTCCATGGACAGCAGCTTACGGTACTGTTTGACCAGAGCGTTCTTCGGCTCGGTCAGAATCTGCATCAGCGCTTCCTTGGACAACTCCTCCAGCGTGACCAGCACGGGAAGACGACCGATGATCTCCGGGATCAGGCCGTACTTCAGCAGGTCCTCCGGCTGCGCGTGCTTCAGAAGTTCTTCCTTCTCGATCTTATTGCTCTCCACGTTGGAGTTGAAGCCGATGACCTTCTCACCGATCCTCTTCTGGATGACCTTGTCGATTCCTCCGAAGGCACCGCCGCAGATGAAGAGGACGTTGGTCGTATCGAAGGGAATAAAATCCTGATGCGGGTGCTTACGTCCGCCCTGAGGAGGCACGTTCGCCACCGTACCCTCGATGATCTTCAGCAGCGCCTGCTGAACGCCTTCTCCGCTGACGTCGCGGGTAATGGACGGGTTTTCGGACTTTCTGGAAATCTTATCGATCTCATCCACGTAGATGATACCGCGCTGGGCGCGTTCGATATCCCAGTCGGCTGCCTGGATCAGCTTCAGCAGAATGTTCTCTACGTCCTCACCGACATAGCCTGCTTCCGTCAGGGCCGTCGCATCGGCAATGGCGAAGGGAACGTCCAGAATCCTTGCCAGGGTCTGGGCCAGGAGCGTCTTACCGGAGCCCGTCGGCCCGATCATGACAATGTTGCTCTTCTGGATCTCCACGTCGTCATTCACAAGACCCAGCTGAATTCTCTTATAGTGATTGTAGACGGCGACAGCCAGCGCTTTCTTGGCGCTCTCCTGCCCGATGACGTATTCGGACAGGACATCCGCGATCTCCTTCGGCTTCGGCAGGTATGCCTTCTCGGCCTCAATGACATCATCGCTGCCTGCTTCCTGTTCCTTCTCATTCAGCAGATCCAGGCACAGGTCGACGCATTCATCGCAGATGTACACATCCGGACCGCTGATCAGCCGCCGCACATGGCTCTGCGGCTTGCCGCAGAAAGAACAGCAAAGCTCATTGTTTTCGTTATATTTTTTTACCATTCCGTTTCCCCTTTAAAAAGCGATCATCTCTCGCGGATCACGTGGTCCACGAGACCGTATCCCTTCGCTTCGTCCGCTGACATGAAGTTGTCCCGGTCCGTGTCCGCCTGAATGGTTTCGATCGGCTGTCCCGTTCTCTCGCTCAGAATCGCGTTCAGTTTCTCTCTGGTCCTGAGCAGCCACTCGGCCTGGATCTTCACATCCTCCGCCTGTCCGCGGGCGCCTCCCAGCGGCTGGTGGATCATGATCTCCGCATTCGGCAACGCATAGCGCTTTCCCTTCTCTCCCGCGGAAAGAAGGAATGCGCCCATACTTGCAGCGAGGCCGACGCAGATCGTTGATACCTGTGGCTTGATGTACTGCATCGTATCAAAGATAGCCATCCCGGCGGATACAGATCCGCCGGGGCTGTTAATGTAAATATTGATATCTTTTTCCGGGTCTTCAGCCTCCAGATACAGAAGCTGCGCCACCACAAGACTCGCCAGGTGATCATCGATCTCTTCGCCGATGAAAATGATTCTGTCCTTCAGGAGCCTTGAATAAATATCGTAGGTTCGTTCTCCGCCGCCGGTCTGTTCGACGACGTATGGAATCAGTGCCATATAGACTCTCTCCTCTGCTGGATTATTCAGCGTCTTTCTTGACAGCGTTCTCGTACATGAAGTCGATGGCCTTTCTGACCTTGATGTCTCCGCCGATCATGCTGATGTTCTGCGGTCCGATCATGGAAGCGAGCTTGTCCTTCTCGAGTCCGTACTGCTGCGCCATCTTCTCCAGTTCCTCAGAGATCTCATCTTCGCTGGCCTCGAAGCCTTCCTGCTCCGCGACGGCGGTAACGATCATCTGGGTCTTGACCTTCTTGGCCGCCTCGTCTCTGACTTCATCTCTGAACTCAGCCGGTTCCTTGCCCAGATACTTCATGTATGTTTCAAGATCCATTCCCTGGGATCTCAACTGCTGGTCGAACTGAGTCATCTGGTTGTCGATCTCCTGCTCGACGAGTGGTGCCGGAACATCGATGTCATTGGCGTTGAAGACCGCCTCGATGACACTGTTCTTCATCTTGTTCTCAGCCTGCTCTGCCTTGCTCTTTTCGAGCTTTTCTCTGGTGTCGGCCTTCAGCTCGTCCAGGGTATCGAATTCGCTGATGTCCTTGACGAACTCGTCATTGATCTCAGGCAGCTCCTGCTCCTTGATCTCGTGCACCTTGCACTTGAAGACAGCTTCCTTGCCCGCCAGCTCTTCCGCGTGATATTCCTCCGGGAAGGTGACCTTAACATCGCGCTGCTCATCCTTGACCGCTCCGATCAGCTGCTCCTCGAATCCCGGAATGAAGGTGCCGGAACCCAGCTTCAGCGGCTGACGCTCCGCTGTGCCGCCTTCGAACTGCTCGTCGCCGACCCAGCCTTCATAATCGATCAGAACCATGTCGCCATCGCGTGCCGGTCTGTCGACCTCGACCATGCGGGAGTTTCTCTTCGCCATATCTTCGATCTCTTTGTCAACGTCTTCGTCGGTGACCTCAGCGCTGACTGTCTCGATCTCGACGCCCTTATAATCCTTGATCTCCAGTTCCGGATAAACCGCTACGGTAACCGTCACATCAAACGGCTCACCCTTCTTGACCTGTCCGAACTCGGTTCTCGGATAATCGATGACATCCAGATCCAGTTCATCCAGAGCGAGAGGATAGTTCAGGGAGAACAGATTGTTCAGTGCATCCTCGAAGAAGATGCCTTCGCCGTAGTGCTTCTCGATGATGCTTCTCGGCGCTTTACCCTTGCGGAAGCCGTCGATCTGGAACTTGTCCTTTTCCTTCTTGTAGACTGCGACAACGGCATTCTCGAATTCCTCAGCGGTGAATTCCATCTTGAATTTCGCTTCTGTGTTTTCCTTTGAAAGTAATGTAGCCTTCATGTATTATTTCCTCCTGTTATGAACGCATAATGCTTAGTATTCTGTTTTATTTGCCAGCGCAGATCATCTCGAGCCCTCTTGCATACTTACTGGTGTTTTCCCGTTCCAGCCCGTACACTTCCTGCATCCGGTTTCCGATCTCGAGCAGTTCCTCCGTCTCCCCGGAGAACAGTTCCGCCTCGACCTCGAGGATCTCATCCTCCCCGTAGATCGTGGTAATCTTCCCGCTGTCCACGGAGATCTCGACCAGCGCTGTTCCTGTATCGATCCGGAATCTTCTCCGCTTGATGATGGAATGAAGAAGTTCCGTCAGTGCTTTGTCTCCGATCAGCTGCTCCAGTTCCGGTCCGATGTCGCTAAGTCGGAGGCCAAGCGGGCTTA
>JAZNNY010000129.1:0-13421 GCA_045580505.1 Lentihominibacter sp. | reverse complement strand
GCTCCGGCAGAGGAGCCTGCTGAAGAGGAAACCCCGGCAGAGGAGCCTGCTGCCGAGGAAACTCCCGCAGAGGAGGACCCCTGGGGTGAGCTGCGCGAAGGATTCGCTGATGAGCCCGAAGCAGAGAAGGCCGATGCAGGGACTGAGGAAGCAGCCGCCGAAGCCGAAAAGGCTGAAGCGGAGAAAGCGCCTGAAGAGCCCCAGTCTGCCGAGTGGGACGGCAAGAAGGAAAACCTGAAGATCATCGAGCCGGCCCGCCAGCACAGAAAAGACAAGAAAAACAAGAAAAAGAATAAGAAGAAAGGACGCTGATTACCGGGATGAAACGCTATAGATCATCACATATGGTCCGGATGGAGCACCTGAACCATCACGGCAATCTCTACGCAGGGCAGGGCATCGAATGGATGATCGAGACATCCTTCATCGTCGTCTGTACCGAGTACGGAGACCCGCAGGGGCTCCTGTACAAGAACACGCACAAGTTCGACTTTTATAAAACGGTCAATCCCGGCGACATCATCACCTATGAAGGCCTGATCGTCCGGACTGGACGCACCAGCCTGACTCTCAGGGTCGGCCTCTATAACGAGAAGACGGGAGAACTTCACGCAGAAGGCTTTACCACCTTCGTCTCCGTGGATGAGAATAATAAATCTAAACCGCATGGCCTGGTTTTGGATGAGCCGGCGGATGAGGAAGAGGCCAGGTGGCGGGCTGAAGCGGACAGCTTCTTCAAATAAAATCATTAACACAATTTCCTCGGGAGTGTCGCATCAGAAGTGATTGGACGCTCCTTTTTTATGCCGTGCTGCCGGAGACTGGGCGGCCGCTCGGTCTTCGTTGCAGGCAATCTGCAAAAGAGGGCGAAGCCCCAAATTTGCGCCTGCCTGCTTTTTATTACCCTGGTGAAGGGTTTCGTCGAAAGATATTTCCTGCCGTCAGATATAAAAATAGAGGATCGCTTCTTGGAGTGTGGATGTTTTTCCGAAAACCGTGTGGATGCATCCACAATTAGAAAACGATTTCCATCCAGACGATTTCGGCGCGGGCATGAAAACCTTGTGGATGATACTTTAAAATGCGTGGGGATGCACCCCACGAAATGCAATAAAACATCCACAAGAAATCCACTGTCTTTTTTCGTTCGCCGAAACTTCTGATTCCTAAAGCCGCCGATCTGTGGTACAATATATCGAATACCATCAAAGGAGTCGAAATTAAAGGAGCAGCAGATGTTTGACAAACTCGATTTCATCACAGAGAAATACGACGAGCTGGCTAAGACCGTTTCCGATCCGGCCGTGATCGCCAACCAGCCGGTTTGGCAGAAGTACGTCAAGGAAATGGGCGAGATGGAGCCGATCGTCAAGAAATATAAGGAATACAAGGATACCAAGGCAGGCATCGCCGAGGCGAAGGAGATGCTCGAGGACGGCGATGAGGAGATGCGCGAGCTGGCCAAGATGGAACTGGCGGAGCTCGAGGACAAGATCCCGGAAATGGAAGAAGAACTCAAGGTCCTCCTGCTGCCGAAGGACCCGAACGATGAGAAGAACGTCATCCTGGAGATCCGGGCGGGCACCGGCGGCGAGGAAGCGGCCCTGTTCGGCGCGGACCTTCTGAGAATGTACACCCGATACGCGGAGAGAAACCGCTGGAAGACGGAGCTCATGGAGATCAACGATACGGGCCTTGGCGGAATCAAGGAAGCCGTTATGCTGATCAAGGGCAAGGGAGCCTATTCCAGGCTCAAGTTCGAGAGCGGCGCCCACCGGGTGCAGCGCGTGCCCGAGACCGAGTCCAGCGGCAGGATCCATACTTCGGCGGCGACCGTGGCGGTGCTGCCGGAGGTCGATGACGTCGAAGTGGACCTGGATCCGAACGATGTCAGGGTCGATGTTTACCGGGCGTCCGGCAACGGAGGTCAGTGCGTCAACACCACCGACTCCGCAGTCCGGCTGACCCACGAGCCGACCGGCCTCGTGGTTACCTGCCAGGACGAGAAATCCCAGATCAAGAACAAGGACAAGGCGTTCAAGGTACTGAAGGCAAGACTCTATGACCTGGAGATGCAGAAGCAGCAGGCGGAGATCGCAGGTCAGAGAAAGAGCCAGGTCGGTACCGGCGACCGCAGCGAGCGGATTCGGACCTACAACTTCCCCCAGGGAAGAGTCTCCGATCACCGGATCGGACTCACACTCTACAAGCTGGAGCAGTTCCTGGACGGAGATCTGGATGAGATCATCGACGGCCTGATCACGAATGACCAGGCTGAGAAGATGAAGGATTTCGGAGAGGCGTAATTGACGGGAACGAATTGACAATAGACAGAAAGAAGACCAGAATGGATACACTGAAATTAACAACAGAAACTGCAGATATAGCGAAAGCGGCGAAGATCATCGCGGATGGAGGGCTGGTCGCCTTTCCGACGGAGACGGTCTACGGCCTGGGGGCGGACGCCATGAACCCGGATGCCGTTGCAGCCGTCTACGAGGCAAAAGGCAGACCAAGCGACAATCCCATGATCGTGCACATCGCACGGGCCAGCGACATCGGTCAGCTGACCCCGATGCTGAGCCCGGACATCGTGGCTATCATCGAGAACTTCTGGCCGGGCCCGCTCACCATCGTGGTGAAGAAGAAGCCGGAGGTTCCGGACAGGACCACCGGAGGACTTGATACCGTAGCGGTCCGCATGCCCGACTCCAAGCCGGCACTGGACCTGATCAACTTTTCCGGCTGCCCGATCGCAGCTCCGAGCGCGAACCTTTCAGGAAGTCCCAGCCCGACCCGGGCGAAGGACGTCATCGCGGATCTGGACGGCCGCATCGACGCCATCATTTCAGGCGATGACTGCAGGGTCGGTATCGAATCGACCGTGCTCGACCTGACCAGCGAGGTCCCGACCATTCTGCGGCCGGGCATCATCACCGCGGAGAGCATCGAAGCGGCGCTCGGCAAGGAGGTCATCTACGACCCGTCCCTGAAGGAGGCGGCCCAACACGTGGCGCTGGATCCGGAAAAGGGCGTGCAGGAGAGCGATTTTCAGCCGAAGTCCCCGGGCATGAAGTACAAGCACTACGCCCCCAAGGCGGACATGCTGGTGGTCGAGGGCCAGAGGGACAAGGTCAAGTCGGAAATCGAGCGGCTGAAGGTTCTCAACGAAAGACTGGGCAACAATGTCGGCGTGATTCTCTTTGAGGAGAAGGCCTTCATTGAAGCGGCGCACGACTTTTTCGCGCGACTGCGCGACCTGGACCAGGAGGGCGTCGACCTCATTCTGGCGGGAGCCCTGTCCGATACGGACGGGGTCGGCTTCGCGGTCATGAACCGGATGCTGAAGTCAGCGGGATATAATATCGTAAGAGTCAGCTAAAGGCAGGCAACCGAAGAATCGCGACGCTGCGAGCAGCTGCGATTCCAGTAGGGGCACTGCGCGCCGTATCAAAGATACGGGCAGAGCTCCCTGCCTTTGCGAAAGGAGAAGCAACCATGTTAATAGCAATCGCAAGCGATCATGGCGGATATGAACTGAAAGAAACCATCAGAAAGCACCTGGCCGAAAGAGGCGAGAAGGTCGTGGATCTGGGAACGAACTCGACGGAATCGGTAGATTATCCGATTTACGGCAAGGCCTGCGCGGAGTCAGTCGCTTCCGGCAAGGCGGAGCGCGGCATCGTCGTGTGCGGGACCGGCATCGGCATCTCGATCGCGGCCAATAAGGTGAAGGGAATCCGGTGCGGACTCTGCACGAGCGTGGAGATGGCGCAGCTGACAAGGCAGCACAACAACGCCAACGTGCTGGCGCTGGGCGGAAGAACCACTGCTCCCGAGCTCGCGCTTCAGATCGTGGACACCTTCCTCGACACCGAGTTTGAGGGCGGCCGCCACAAGAGACGCACGGACATGCTGGATGAGATGTAACCCAACTTTGTCAACAATATATTTTTCACTATATATGAAAGGAAGGAAAACATGGGAAAAGTATACGTTTTCGACCATCCGTTAATTCAGCACAAGACCGCTATCATCAGAGACAAGAACACAGGAACCAAGGATTTCAGACAGCTGGTTGGCGAGATCGCTATGCTGATGACCTATGAATCCTCGAGAGACCTGCCTTTGGAAGACGTGACGATCGAAACGCCGATCTGTGAGACGACAGCCAAGATGCTGAAGGGCCAGGATGTGGCGATCGTACCGATCCTGAGAGCGGGACTCGGCATGGTCGACGGCATTCTGCAGATTATCCCGAATGCGAAGGTCGGACACGTCGGACTCTACAGAGACCCCGTGACCCATGAGCCGCACGAATACTACTGCAAGATGCCGGATGATCTGGACAAGCGTCAGATCTTCATCACAGACCCGATGCTGGCGACCGGCGGAAGCGCAGTGGCTGCCATCGACTTCGTCAAGCAGCGCGGCGGCAAGAACATCATCTTCATGTGCCTGATCGCAGCGCCCGAGGGCATCGAGGTTCTGCAGAAGGCGCACCCGGATGTGGACATCTACATCGCGGCCAAGGATGAGTGTCTGAACGAGCACGCTTACATCGTACCGGGCCTCGGCGATGCAGGCGACAGGATCTTCGGAACAAAATAACATATAGTAATGTAAGAAAAGACGGCTTCCCTGCGGATGAGAGATGCCGCAGGGGGTTGTTTCATTGGAGGAAATGATGAACAGCAAGCTGATTCCGGACAACGTCAGCAAATTTGACAACGTATATGACGTACTGAAAGAGAGAGGATTTATTGAACAGTCCACGGACGAAGACAAGGTCCGCGAGCTTTTGAAGAACGAGAAGGTCAAGTTCTATATCGGCTTTGACCCGACGGCAGACTGTCTGCACGTGGGCCACTTCATGCAGGTCATCATCATGATGTACATGCAGAAGTTCGGGCACACTCCGGTCGTCCTGATCGGCGGCGGCACCGGCATGGTCGGCGATCCGTCCGGCAGAACGGACATGCGAAAGGTCATGAGCGTGGAGACCATCGAGCACAACTGCGCCCAGTTCAAGAAACTCTTCGATCAGTTCCTGGAGTTCGACGAGGAATGGGAATACGTCGGCAATGAGGGCGTCTATGTTCCTGGTCACGAGAACAAGGAGCCGGAACCGGGCAAGGCCATCGCGGTCAACAACGCCCGCTGGCTGCGTCCGCTGAACTACATCGATTTCCTCCGCGAGATCGGCTCCCTCTTTAACGTCAACACCATGCTGCGGGCGGAGGCCTTCAAGCAGAGGATGGCGCGTGAGGGCGGACTGACCATGTTTGAGATGAACTACATGCTCATGCAGTCCTACGACTTCATGGTCATGGCAAGAGACTTCGGCGTCAAGCTGCAGTTCGGCGGCAACGACCAGTGGTCCAACATCATCGGCGGCGTCGACCTGACCAGAAAGAAGCTGGGCATCGATGTCTACGGTATGACCTTCTCCCTGCTGACAAACACCGAGGGCAAGAAGATGGGCAAGACTCAGAAGGGCGCCCTGTGGCTGTCCGCGGACAAGACCTCCCCGTACGAGTTCTACCAGTACTGGAGAAACGTCGGCGATGCGGACGTGAACAAGTGCCTGCGGATGCTGACCTTCCTGCCGATGGAGGAGATCGAGGAACTGTCCGCCCTGAAGGATCAGGAGATCAACAAGGCCAAGGAGATCCTCGCCTTCGAAGTCACCAAGCTGGTTCACGGCGAAGAAGAAGCTCAGAAAGCCCAGGATGCGGCGCGCGCTGCATTCGGCGGATCCGGCGCAGGCGGCGCGGCTATGGCCAACCTGCCGGTCGTTGAATTCGCAAAGGCAGATCTGGCTTCCACGGATAAAGACGGAAACGACCTGGGCGGCCTGGGCGTCGTGGCCTTCATCAAGCAGCTGGGCCTCGTCCCGTCCAACCGCGAGGGCTTCATGACCATCGAGCAGGGTGGCCTGAAGATCGACGGCGAGAAAATCACCGACAAGAAGTTCCTGATCACCGAGGACGTATTCGCCGCTGCCGGCGGGAAGCTCCTGGTGGAGAAGGGCAAGAAAAAGAAAGTTGTGGTGGAGCTGGTGTAGCCGCCGCATAAATAAGTATAGAAAAAGACCCGCCGAATTCGGCGGTTCTTTTTGAGTTCTGAAATCCGATAGAGTCGCAGCTCCGAGACTAACGCTTGGAGAACTGGCTTGCTCTTCTCGCCTTCTTCAGACCGTACTTCTTTCTTTCCTTCATTCTGGAATCTCTTGTCAGAAATCCTGCAGCCTTCAGGGCCGGTCTGTAAGCTTCTCTGTCAGCTTCGCAGAGAGCTCTGGAGATGCCGTGTCTGAGTGCGCCTGCCTGTCCGGTGAAGCCGCCGCCGTTAACGGTAGCGATGACATCGAACTTGCCTTCGCAGCCGGCGATTTCGAACGGTCTCTTAACCTCTCTCTTCACGATATCCATTGCCAGATATTCGTCGAGAGGCTTCTTGTTAACTGTGATGTTTCCTGTGCCAGGGACGAGTCTGACTCTGGCGACGGAAGACTTTCTTCTACCTGTTCCGTAGTACTGTGTCTTTGCCATGGTTCAGTTCCTCCCTTACTTGACTTCCAGTTTCTCAGGCTTCTGTGCAGCGTGATTGTGCTCAGGACCTGCGTAAACCTTTAACTTCTTGAACATCTGTCTGCCCAGCTTGCCGTTCGGCATCATGCCCTTGACAGCATGTCTTACGACCTCGGTCGGATGCTTCTCGATCATCTGCTCAAAAGTCATCTCTCTCAGGCCGCCCGGATAACCGGTGTGTCTCTTGTAGATCTTCTCGGATCTCTTCTTGCCGGTTACAGCAACCTTGTCTGCATTGACAACGATGACGTAGTCGCCGCAGTCAACGTGCGGTGTGTAGATCGGCTTGTTCTTACCTCTGAGAATGCTGGCGATCTGAGATGCCATTCTTCCCAGGTTCTGTCCCTCTGCGTCGATGACGTACCACTTGCGCTCGACTTCATGAGGCTTTGCAATAAATGAACTCATGTCCGTTCCTTTCTACCTACTCGGATCCAGCGGATCTGTTTCGGCGCTGCCTACTTGGTTCCTGCAAAGGCAGGTCCTGCCTTTGTAAGAAAGTGTTCGGCATTCCTGTAACGATTAGGCCGTGCTCGCTCCGGTAAAAAAACATACGCTCCGCAGAACATATATGGTACCTGCTCACACGAAAATATACCGCATCATGCGATACGCCACATATTTTACATCGCGAGGGGGTGTGTGTCAATTGATTTTTGGGGGATTTTAGGGGTTTTCGTCTTGCGCTTCCAGTAACTGACATGTATAATATTTCCTTGAAAGGGGAAGTATGACAATATGACAAAGACTGATAGAGAGAGAAACAACATGACATGGCAGCGGGCGGTGGCCCGCATTCTGATTCTGCTGATGATCTGCACGGTATATGTTCCGCTGCAGACGGGGAAGGCGCATGCGGCGTCTGCCCCCGGGAAAGTGATCATGAAGAGCGTCACGCAGGACGGAGGCAAGCTGAAGGTGAAGTGGTATCAGGTGAGCGGCTGCTCGGGATATCAGGTCCAGTACTCGCCGGACCGGTACTTCCTCGGCAGGAAGACCAAGAAGGTCAGGAAGCCGACGACAACTTCGAAGACGATTCGCTGGCTGGATGAAGATGTGGCCTACTACGTCCGGATTCGGTCTTATAAGAAAACAAAGAAGAAGACCACCTACTCCGCCTGGACGATGTACAATAACGTGCCGATTTCAAAGAGTGTTCCCAAGGAATGGATGAGGAGAGGCCTGAAGAAATTTGAACTTCGTAAGGCGGCCAAACAGTCGATCCCGGGCTACGACTCTCTGCAGGGGGCCTGCTACGGTAAGGGATACATCTACTGTGTCCTGAATAACCGGAACACAGACGCCTGCAAGATCGCCAAGGTGCGGCTGAAGGGGATGAAGGTCGTGAAAGTCTCCGCCGTTCTGCCGGTGCACCACGGCAACGACATCACCTACGATTCGCGAAGGAATCAGTTGGTCGTAGCGCATTCCACAGGGGCGACCAAGACGGTTTCCGTAATCAGTCCATCCTCGCTGGAACTCAAGTACAATGCGGTCGTTGAGCTGCCGGATCAGCTGGAAGGCCTGCCAAAGAAGAAGCGTAAATACTATAACGGCTTCGGCGCCATCGCCTACAACGCGACGCACGATCAGTACGTGGTGCTGCTGCGGGGGGCCAACTTCCACCACCTGATGATCCTGGACAGCAGCTTCCGGCCGGTGAGATTCCTGCATCTGGACGTGAAGGCTACGCAGACCGTGCAGGGAATGGATTCCCTCGGCAACACCATCCTGGTGGGACAGAGCTACGGAGGCGGCAGCCCCTACAACAACGTTCTGGTTTACGACTGGAACGGCAATTTCAGGTCCATCCTCTACCTGGGGCAGAAGTACGAGTTTGAGACCATCTTCCACTCCGGCAGGAACTTCTATGCGGGATTCTACACTTCTTATTATAAGTATATAAAAAAGAGACAAAGAAACGAACTCCAGCGGGACGGATACTTCTTCCGGCTGAAGAATCTGTAACAAAGTAAATTAAAAACGGGAGCGGCAGGCTCCCGTTTTTCGTCTGTTTCATACCGGCACCCTACAGGTCGATCCTGCCTTTGACCAGGATCGCGGCCGAGCCGCCGACCCGGATCTGCAGACCGTTGCCGTCGCGGCGGATCTGCGAACGAACCTCGGACGGACGGCCCATCTTTTCGCCCTGGATGAAGCGGCAGCGGTCTCCCTTGACAAGGCCGTTCCGGATCAGGTAGTAGGTCAGGGCGCCGTTCGCCGTCCCTGTCGCGGCCTCCTCGTCGATGTCCACAAGGGGCGCGAAGTTGCGGCAGTAGGCGGTGACCTTGTCTCCCTCCGGAGCCAGAGCGAAGGCGTGCACTCCGGTGACCTGATAGCGCTCGGAAAGCTCGCTCAGCGCGGGGAAATCCGGATCGATCGCATCCAGCACATCCCTTGAGATGACCGGCATCATGATGTCGGGAAGGCCGGTGGAGATCAGCTGCGGCACGAGACCTGTGTCGCAGTAGTCGATGCCCATGATCGTGTAGAGCTCCTGCAGGTCTTCCGGGCTGCGGATGTCAGCGATGTGCTGCGGGGAGGCCATGTCCATCAGAATCTGGTCTCCGGCAACGTCGATGAAGAGATCGCCGGCCAGGGTACAGTTCAGATAGGTGCCGCCGGTGTCGCAGAGGCCCGCATCCTTCAGACAATAGAAGGAGGCGATGGTCGCGTGTCCGCAGAGGTCGACCTCCGCAGCAGGGGTGAAGTAGCGGATCTGAAAGCCACCGTCGATGTCCGCGATCCGCGGAATCTCCTCAGGCCGTTCCTCACGGCTGACCAGGCCCTGATCTGCGAGCGCTTCGAGTTTCGCCTGCAGCTGCTCTTCTGAGAGCGGCAGGATGAAGGCGGTCTCGGAATAGCGCAGCTCGGCTGCTGTTTTTCTCATGATCTCATCGGCAGGGAAGGCATCACCCTCCTTCAGCAGGACCACGCCTGCCGGATTGCCGCCAAACACCTGGGATGTAAAAGCATCTGCTATATATAACTGTTTCATGGCCGTTCTCCTTTCCGCTTCATTATAGCATAAGAGGCGGGCAGTTGTCGTGTCTGCCGGGAATATGATACAATGGCGGCGAAAGGTGCAAATCAAATGGAAGAAAAACGCACGGACCTGCAGCAGCTGGGCAGCAGGATCCGGGACAACATTCTGGATACCGTCAATGGCGACAAGGAAGAGAAGGCGCTCGAGGACCTGAAGCGCAGGGTCATCGTGTCGCTGCTTTTTGCTGTGCCGCTGGTGATCCTCGGCTGGGTGACGCCCGAGAAGCCGTGGACGATGGCGCTTGAGATCGCCCTGCTGATCCCGGTGATCATCGTCAACCACCGGGTGTTCATCGATGGAATCACAGCCTTCCACAGCCGCAAACCGGAGAAGAATACGCTGGCGGCCATCGGTACGATCGCTGCGCTCGCCATGCTGCAGCTTGAGGCGGCGGGGATCTTCCTCGCGACCATGGCGCTCTGCAGGTGGAGCGAGGCTTACGTCAACTGCAAACTGGATGAGCACCTGAAGACCCTGATCGAAGCTGAACCGGAAGACCCGCAGATCGAGCCCGGAACGCGCATTACCGTGCGGAGGGGAGAGATCATACCGGCGGATGGCTTTATCACCTCAGGGACGACGGTGGTCAAGGAGGAACTGATCACCGGAGAGCGTGTGCCTGCCAATAAAAACAAAGGGGACGCCGTATTCGCGGGAACGAAGAATCTGGCGGCCCGTTTTGAGATGCAGGTGAGCCGGTGCGGACAGGAAACGACGATTTCCAGGATCATCGATCACATCACCGAATCCATCGCGACACGGCCGCCGATCTCAAACCGTGCGGAGAAAGCGGCGAGGATCCTGGTGTTTGCAGTAATCCTTCTGGCTCTGTTTTCAGCCGGCATCTGGATCGCGTCCGGAAAGCATTGGACGGAGGCGATCATGACGGCGGTCACGATCCTGATCATCGCAAGTCCATACGCCTTTTCGGTCGGCATTCCCATGTCGATTCTGGGCGCGACGGTAAGAGGCGCTAAGAACGGGATCCTGATTCGGTCTGCGGACATTCTGGAACTTGCCAGAGACATCAATATGATCGCCATGAACAAGACGGGCACGGTGACGGCCGGCCGCCCGCAGATCAGTGATATCATGCGGTTCGCCGACGGCTTTTCTCTGCAGCTGGCGGGGGCGCTGGAGAAAGACGCGACCCATCCGATCGGAATCGTGATACACAAGGCCGCCAGGAAGAAACATGAAACGCTGCCGCAGGCAGAGGATGTGACCTTCGTACCGGGCAGGGGCCTCAGCGGCAGGATCGACGGGAAGAAGTACTATGCGGGAAACGAGATGTTCATGCAGGAGTGCGGGATCTCAACCAGCCTGCCGGAGACGGAGGATCTGTTTACACAGGGTAAGAGCGTCGTCTACTATGCCAACGAAAGCCGGGTGATCGGGGTGATCGCCCTGCGGGACGGCCCGAAGCCGGTCAGCCTGAAGGCGATCTCCAGAATTGAAGGAATGGGGATCGACGCGGTGATGCTCACCGGAGACAGCAGGCTGACGGCAGAGGCGATCCGGGACGAGGTCGGGATCGACCGGGTGTATGCGCAGATCCGGCCGGAGGAGAAGGCCAGGGTCATCGAAGAACTGCGCGAAGACGATGCTAAACTGGTCGCCATGGTCGGCGACGGCATCGATGACGCCCAGGCGATTGCAAAGGCAGATATCGGCATAGCGATCGGAACCGGACCGGAGATCCGGATTCAGACGGCGGACGTGATTCTGATCGCGGATGATCTGATGGATGTCGTACGGGCGATCGGTCTTTCCAGGAAGACGATCCGCTACATCAGGCAGAACCTCGCTTTCGCCTACTGCTACAACGTTCTTGCGGTCATCGCAGCAGCAACAGTATTCGTTCCGCTGATCGGACCTGCCTTTGCGCCGGCGGCTGCAGCCCTGTGCATGTGCGCCAGTCAGCTCATCGTCGTAGCCAGCACCATGCGGCTGAAGACAACAAGATTGTAAAAAAATTATGCACAAACGCATCGCACTTACCCAGAAAATATTGAATTGTCAGCATATTTGTTATTTACAAATATTTATGCATTGAATTATAATATAGGAGTGTTAAAAGCGCCCGGCAGAGGGGCCTGCAAGGCCGCCCTGCATGACGAGGGCGTATCTGTAGTAGTCCGACTGCCCGTACGAATGAGCGGACGGACGAAGATAACAATTCATTAAGGGAGGTCATAAAATGACTGAAAGAAACATGCAGAAAGCTTTGGAAGAAGCGAAGAGAGTCGTAGGACTGATCGAGGCTGACGCTCTGACAGAAGAACAGAAAGATCAGATCATGAAGGAATCCATCGCGAACTTCAACGAGAACGTTAACCCGGGATGGCTTGAATACAGAAAGTCCGTATCCACAGACGCTGCATTCATCGAATGGGAAGACGAAGGCGATGTATTCAGAGATCTTCACGGAACAGAGTTCATCGACTGCCTGGGCGGATTTGGTATCTTTGCTTGCGGCCACGGCAATCCGGAAATCAAGAAGACTGTTATGGCACAGCTGGATAGATATTCCCTGCACTCTCAGGAACTGGTTGACCCGCTCAGAGGTTACCTGGCTCACCTGCTCGGAATGATCACACCGGGAGATCTGCAGTACTGCTTCTTCACCAACGGCGGAGCTGAGGCTGTTGAAATGGCTCTGAAGCTGGCTAGACTGGCAACAGGCGGCAGATGGTACATCTCCACAGTTGGCGCGTTCCACGGCAAATCCATGGGTGCTATCTCCATGGGCGGCAAGGGCGCTTACAGAGAAGACTACATCCCGATGATTCAGCAGGTTCAGCACGTTAAGTATGGTGACGCTGAAGCAATGAAGGTTGCTGTTGAGAACCTCGAAGCAGTAGGCGAGAAGATTGCGGGCATCATCGTAGAGCCGATCCAGGGCGAAGCTGGCGTTATGATTCCGCCAGATGGCTACCTCAAGGCTCTGAGAGAGATTGCTGATGAGCACGGCATCGCTCTGATCTTCGACGAGATCCAGACTGGTCTTGGACGTACAGGTACGATGTGGAGATGCGATCACGAAGGAGTTTGCCCGGATATCATGACTTATGGTAAGGCTTCCTCCGGTGGTCTGGTTCCGATCACAGGTATCATCGCTCGTCCGTGGACATATGAGAAGTCCGGCGTTGGCACAGGTCAGGAAGGCAAGATGTTCGAGAATCCGTGGATCCTGGGATCCCCGACATTCGGCGGCAACCCGCTGGCTTGCGCTGCATTCATCTCCACCATCAGATACATGCTCGAGAACGATCTGCCGGCACTGTCCAAGGCAAAGGGCGACAAGTACCTGGCTGGCCTGCAGAAGCTGCATGATAAGTATCCGAAGGTTCTGACCACATTCAGAGGTTCCGGTATGCTGATCTGTATGGAATTCCCGACAGACGAAATTGGCCACGAAGTCACCAAGGCTCTGTTCGCTCGTAACGTCATGACAGCTGGTACGCTGGTCAATGCACAGACCGTACGTATCGAGCCGCCTCTCGTACAGGCTGACGAAACGATCGAGAAGGTTCTGGGTGCTCTGGACGAGGCTCTGGCAGAAGTCGGCAAGGCTTATGGCCTGGTATAAGCTGTAAGGCACAGAGAAGAATCGAATAATCGATGAATAAAGAGGGGCCGCTGCACGGATGTGCAGCGGCTCTTTTATGTGGCGCTTTGCTTTCTTAACTGTGTCATATTCTCCCCGCCCGGTTGTAATCCGGAAGTCGGAGGCCAAGCGGTCTTAGGAAGACAATTTCATCACACAACTCCTTGGCTCACAG
>JAZNNY010000128.1:0-13961 GCA_045580505.1 Lentihominibacter sp. | reverse complement strand
CACCTCGCCGTTGTTCTTGTAGTCCTTGTCCATCTTCTTCAGGACGCCGGCCATCATCAGCGCCTTCGGGCCTTTGCCGAAGCCCTCGAAGCCCTTCTCGCCCTTCAGGTAGGTGAAGAGGGGCAGAGCGTTCTCGCCGTTGACATCGGACTTGGCCATCTGCGGGAACTGCGTGTTGTAGTGCAGCGTGCAGAACTCGTGGATTTCATCGTCGGTTCCCGGGGTCTGGCCCGCGAACTGGTTGCACGGAACGTCGATGATCTCAAGACCCTTGTCGTGGTAGTCCTCGTACATCTGCTCCAGATCCTTGTAGTGCGGGGTGAAGCCGCATCCCGTCGCGGTGTTGACGATCAGCATAACCTTACCTTCGTAGTCCTTCAGGGAAATCTCTTCGCCGGACGGAGTCGGCAGTGTGTAATCATAAATTGACATTATATTATCCTCCTTGTATTAGATTATCCTAAATTAAATTGTGTACAATCTAATAATACAGGATGCCTGTATGAAAGTCAAGATATTTGTTGGAAAAGATTCGATACAAAAGCGTCAATCGGTGTTACAATGAGTCCATGAGCAAACGATTGAATTTCTGGTATGGCAGTATTTTTGGAACGTATTGGATGATCTATGCGGTGGTCAGCAGCTTCGCCTCCGTCTTTCTGCTGGCGAAGGGCTACGCCAACGCGCAGATCGGGGTTACGCTGGCGGCGGCCAACATTCTGGCCGTTATTTTACAGCCGCTGACGGCGAATCTTGCGGACCGGTCGCAGAAGATCGGCGCCATCGGGATCTCCGCCGTCATGACCGTGATGATGATGGTCTTCACGCTGGGCATGTTTTTCTTCGGCGGAGGGAGCCTGGCACTATGCATTACATTTGTGCTGCTGATCGCCTGGCATACAGCCCTGCAGCCCATGTTCAACGCGCTCACCTTCAAACTGGAAGAGAGCGGCATTCCCGTCAACTTCGGCATCGCAAGGAGCGTAGGCTCGCTGGCCTACTCGATTCTGGTCGCGGCCCTCGGCACGATCGTAGAGCATACCGGTATCATGAGCCTGCCCGTCACTTCGGAGATCGTCTGCTGTATGCTCCTGCTTAGCCTGATCCTGACCAAGCGGACCTTTGACAAGGCCAAGGCAGCCAGGCTTTCGCAAAGGCAGGACAGTGCCCCGGATGAACCCGCAGGCGCCGCGGAGCAGTCAGACCTGCCTTTGCAGGAAGAAGAGAATATCAGCCTGGCGGAGTTTATCCGCAGGAACAAGCTGTTCTTTGTATTGAACCTCGGCGTCGTCGGGCTGTTCTTCAGCAATTCGATCCTGAACAACTACATGGTTCAGATCGTAACCGATGTGGGCGGCACGAGTGAGGACATGGGGCGGATCCTGGGCGTGATGGCCTTTCTGGAAATTCCGACGATGGTATTCTTCAGCCGGCTGAAGAGAAAGTTCTCCTGCCAGTTCCTTCTGAAGGTGGCGGCAGCGGGATTCACGGTGAAGATCGGCCTTTGCTGGCTGGCCGCTTCGGTCGGCATGCTGTATGTGGCGCAGCTGTTTCAGCTGGTGTCCTTTGCCCTGTTTTTGCCGGGCATGGTCTATTTTACGGGAGAGAACATGAGCCCCGGGGAGGCGGTCAGAGGACAGGCGCTGTTTACGACGATGATCACGGTGACGACGATCTTCTCGAGCCTGCTCGGCGGATGGATTCTGGACGTGAGCGGGGCGAAGACGCTGACCATGATTGCCACGCTGGCGACGGCGGCGGGAGCAGTGGTCGTATTCGCGGTCGTCGACAGAATCAGGAAATAGGAGGGATGATTATGTATGAGGAACTGACGAAGATATTAAAAGAGAGTGAAAACATCGTGTTCTTTGGAGGCGCCGGGGTCTCCACGGAGAGCAATATCCCTGACTTCCGGTCGGAGCAGGGACTCTACAATGCGCAGCAGACATACGGGATGTCTCCGGAGGAGATGATCTCGCACAGTTTCTTCCTGCGGAATACAGAGATGTTCTTCGATTACTATAAGAACAACATGGTCTATCCGGAGGCGGAGCCGAATCCGGCCCATCTGGCTCTGGCGAAGCTGGAGGAAATGGGCAAGCTGAAGGCAGTCGTGACCCAGAATATCGACGGGCTCCACCAGAAGGCCGGAAGCAAGGTGGTCTATGAGCTGCACGGATCCGTGCTGAGGAATTTCTGCATGGACTGCGGCAAGTCCTTCGAACTCGATTACGTGATGGACCCGGACAGCTGTCAGGGCCACATTCCTAAATGCGACAAGTGCGGCGGCATCGTCAAGCCGGACGTGGTCCTCTATGAAGAAGCACTGGATGATATGCAGATTCGCGGCGCGGTTGACGCCATCGGCAAGGCGGACACGCTGATCATCGGGGGAACATCGCTCGTGGTCTATCCAGCGGCAGGCTTCATCAATTACTTCAGAGGCAAGCACCTGGTGCTGATCAACAAGAGCAGTACCTCCTATGACGGAAGAGCGGACCTGGTGATCCACGATCCGATCGGACAGGTTCTGAAGGAAGCCGTCGAGAATATGTAGCACGGGAGCACGGGAGCATTGAGGGACGATATCATTCTGGCGAGTCAGTCGCCGCGCAGAATCAGTATGTTTCGGGAGCACGGATGCGAGCCGGAGGTTTGTCCTGCGGACATCGATGAGCATCTGCCTTTTGAGATGCCGCCGGAGACGGCGGTCATGTACCTTTCCTTTGCGAAGGCGAGCAAGGTGGCTGAGAGCCGCCGCGGCCTGATCGTGGCGGCGGATACGGTCGTTGTCTATGAGGGACAGCTGATCGGAAAGCCCGCGGATGAAGCGGACGCCTTTGTTACCCTGGCGCGGCTCAGGGAAAAGACGCATCAGGTCATCACCGGAGTCTGTCTGATCGACAATGCGAAAGAGCCGGCGAAGAAGCTGTGCCTGTATGATGTTACGAATGTTGTGTTCGGGACCTACACCAACGAGGACCTGCTGGCCTATGTGCGTACGCCCGAACCCTATGATAAGGCCGGCGGCTACGCCATTCAGGAGACCTTCGGGCAGTATATCGATCATATCGAAGGGGATCTTGATAACGTGATCGGATTCCCCATGTACCGGGTAGAAGAATTCCTTCAGGGGAGGAGTCTAGACGAATGATTTCTTTTATACTGAACAGCATTCTGCTCGGTGTGGGTCTTGCGATGGATGCGTTTTCCGTTTCCATCGCGAACGGGCTGAATGAGCCGGGGATGCGGCGGAGCAGGGAGGTCCTGATGGCGGGGACCTATGGGTTCTTCCAGTTTCTGATGCCGGTGATCGGCTGGTTCTGCGTGCACATGCTGGTGCGCCAGTTCCGCGCGTTCGAGCCATTCATTCCGTGGATCGCCCTGCTTTTGCTCCTCTGGATCGGGGGCAAAATGCTGGTTGATGCGCTGAGGAAGAAACCGGAGAAGGCATCAGAGACGGAACTGGACGGTGGGCCGGCAGAAGCGGCCGGCGTGCGCCTCAGCATGGGAGCCCTGTTGGTACAGGGCGTGGCGACGTCCATCGATGCCCTGTCGGTAGGGTTCGCCATTGCCGAATATAGTGCCGGTGCAGCATTCGCGGCGGCAGGGATTATTGCCGTTGTGACCTTTGTCATCTGCATGGGCGGACTGAATGTCGGACAGAGACTCGGAATGAGACTGGCCGGAAAGGCCGGGATTCTGGGCGGCTGCATTCTGATTTTTATCGGGATTGAAATATTTATCAGAGGAGTGTTTTTATGAGCGGAGAGCTGAACGGAGTCAGCAAATGGAAACTGTATGCGGCGGGAGTGGCGTTCACGCTTTCGATCGGGTTTTCATTTTTTGGGATCAAAAAATGCGTGCCCTACGGGGACACACTGACCCTGCTCGCTTACCGCTATGCGGCGGCGCTCATCGGGGTGATCATATTCACCGCCGTCAGCAAGGCCATCGGGACCTATCCCAAGGCACCGGAAGGACGCCGGCCGAGAGCGAAACTCTACCAGACCGCGCTCTTTTATATTCTGTTCATGATTCTGCAGATCTTCGCCATGTATTTCGCCACATCCATCGAGGGGGCGATCGTCTACGCCATGGTGCCGATCTTCGCCAAGATCATCGGCAGGATCGTGCTGGGGGAGAAATCGACCCGGCTGCAGTATTTCTTCGTTGTACTGACGGTGGCGGCCCTGCTGGTATTGGTCATCCTGAACGCGACGGACATTCATATGAACGTGACCGGACTGATCATCATGACGATCAGCAGCCTGTTCATGGCCTGTCAGAATGTCTCCGCCAGATATGTGCGGGGCGTCTTCGCGCCGATCGAGATCACCCAGTGCATCTCGGTTGGGGGATTCGTGATCTTTTTCGGGGCAGCGCTGATCAGGGCGATCGTGCGGCATGATTTCCAGGGGCTGTTTGAGCCGCTTACCCATCCGGACTTTGTGATCTGGGTGTCCTTCCTGGGCATCTTCTGCATTCTCCTGTCGGCCCAGTTCATGGCCTTCATGCTGGCTCACATGGAGATCATTCAGAGCACGGTCTTCAACAGCGCCTCGACGCTGGTGTCGATCATCGCGGGCGCGCTGATCCTCGGAGAGCCGCTCTACTGGTTCCACTATGTATGCGGGGCACTGATTCTGACGGGCGTCATTGGATTGACGCTGGCCCCGGCGAACGCGGCCAACAGCGGAAAGTCTCTGGCGGATGACATGTAAGAAAGGAGTTTAACTATATGAAATTAGGAATTGTCGGATTGCCAAATGTTGGGAAGAGCACCTTGTTTAACGCCATCACCAAGGCGGGGGCGGAGGCGGCCAATTACCCCTTCTGCACGATCGAGCCCAACATCGGCGTAGTAACCGTGCCGGACGAACGGGTCACGAAACTCTCGGAGATCTATCATTCGAAGAAGACCGTCTATACGACCATCGAGTTCTGTGATATCGCGGGCTTGGTCAAGGGCGCGAGCAAAGGCGAGGGCCTGGGCAATAAATTCCTCGGTCACATCCGCGAGGTCGAAGCCATCGTCCACGTCGTTCGCTGCTTCGAGGACGGCAATGTCGTTCACGTCGACGGGAAGATCGACCCGATCTCAGACATCGAGACCATCAACATGGAACTGATCCTTTCCGATATGGAAGTGCTGGAGCGCCGCATCCAGAAGACCCAGAAAAACCTCAAGGGAGACAAGTCCCTGCAGAAGGAACTGGACCTGCTGCAGCGCGTGGCTGCCTTTATCGAAGACGGAACATCCGCCCGGGCCATGGACCTGGACGAGGAGGAAGCGGCCTTTGTGAAGAGCCTGGACCTGCTCTCCTATAAGCCGGTCATCTACGCTGCCAACGTTTCCGAAGAGGACGCCGCCGGCGAGGACAACGCCTACGTGCAGGCGGTCCGCGACTATGCAAAGGCAGAGGGGTCCCAGGTCGTCGTGATCTGCGCCAAGGTCGAGGCAGAGCTTTCTGAGCTGGAGGACGATGAGAGGGAAATGTTCCTTGAAGAACTGGGCATCGAAGAAGCCGGTCTGGAGAAGCTGATCAAGTCTTCCTACGCGCTTCTTGACCTGATTTCCTTCATCACGACCGGAGAAGACGAAACCAGGGCCTGGACCATCAAGCGCGGCACACTTGCCCCGCAGGCGGCCGGCAAGATCCACACCGATTTCGAAAAGGGATTCATCCGTTCCGAGACCATCGCCTATGACAAGCTGATGGAGGCGGGCGGCAAACTGTCGACCGCCAAAGAGCACGGCTGGCTGCGGTCAGAGGGAAAAGATTACGAAGTCAAGGACGGGGACATCTGCCACTTCCTGTTCAACGTTTAATAAAGTAAGACAGGGGACGGTTCTCTGTCTTATCCGAAAATAAGACAGAGCTCCGTCCCCTGTCTTATCCCTGTCTTATCTGTTGCGACGGCGAAGCAGTGCGTAGCCCACGGCGCATACGGCGAAGATCACCAGGCTGATGACCTGGGCCTGCTTGAAGGGGCCGATCATGAGGCTGTCGGTGCGCAGGGCTTCCACGAAGAAGCGTTCAATTGAATAGAGCATGCCGTAGGCGAGGATGATCCGGCCTTCGAAGGCGCCGGCCGTAAGGCCGGCTTTTTTATTGCTTCCGGCCGTCCCGCCGGCCTGTGACCGGGCCGCCCGGCCTGCCTTTGTACCGCCCGGCTGATCTGCCTTCCGCGCGCGGTCCAGCCAGAGCAGGAAGAGGAACAGCAGGAAGCACCAGATGGATTCATAGAGGAAGGTGGGATGGACGGACTGGCCGTCAGCAATGATCGCCCAGGGGAGATCGGTCGGTCCGCCGTGGGCTTCGGAGTTGAAGTAGTTTCCCCAGCGGCCGATGGACTGGGCCAGGGCGATCTCAGGCGCAGCAAGGTCCAGCAGGTGCAGGGGACGGATCTTCCAGAGCCGGCAGAGCAGGGCAGCGGTTCCGAGTCCCGCGATGAGGCCGCCGTGGATGGCAAGCCCGCCGGCACGGATGTTGATCATGGCGCCGATGTCTCCGGCGTACCAGTCCCAGTGGAACAGGATATAGTAAAGCCGCGCGCCGATGATTCCTGCGGGGATGCAGATGAGAACAAAGTTCAGGATCTGGTCCGAACTGAGCCCGTAGCGCGGGGCACGCAGGCAGCAAATCAGCACAGCAAGAACGATCCCGACAGAAATCAGGATCGCATACCACATAATATCAATACCAAAGATAGTGAAAGCTACTGGATCGGGAACCGGCATGAGGACCTCCTGGTTAGTCGGTCTGTTCTATCAGAGACTGAGGATCCAGCGGGATGATGTGTTCGGCTGTGTCGCCCATCAGATAGACGGTATAAAGTGAATTCGTGTCTCCGGCATGTTTCTCCATGAATTCCTCGGCAGTGCAGATTACGGGATTGCCGTCCTCCATGACGACGAAACCGGTGTCATTGCCGAGAGGATAGGTATTGGTAATGTTTCGGTCGGCAATATAGTAACCGTCATCGTAGTTGTCGTTGATTACGACCTTCTTTTCGTCCACGGTGACGGAGTAGTTCTCTTCGGTTCCGGTGATCTCGAGCGTGCCGGTGACAGTTTCGGCGCCGTCCCGCACGAGCTGGTCCACATAGTCGGTCATCAGGTATTCCACATCGTCGTAGGATTCGCTGAAATCCTCATCGCTGTCCTTGGACTGGCAGGACGTTAAGGCGAGAGCGATGCAAAAAACTGAGATGATCAGAAATAACTTTCTCGAACGTTTCATAAGACGTCCCTCCATGTTCCATAAAATATCTTAATTCCACCCATATGATACACCGCGAAAGGGCTCTATTCAAGTGTTTTCAAGCGTTTTAGGGCTTTGTGGACCGGATGAATGAGGAATATGCCCATGGAATGGAGTGTAGGGGGAGGATAGTGGTTGACAAATGGAGGGGAGTGGCTTAAAATGGAGACAAAATAGGATGAAAGGAGTCTCTATGTTTGTAGGCAAGTACAACAATTCCATAGACAGCAAGTTCAGATTGATTGTGCCTGCCAGATTCAGAGAAGAACTCCGTGGAAGGTGCATCATCGCGAAAGCGCTTGATAAGTGCCTGACCATCTATACAGTCGAAGAATGGGCGAAGTTTGTGGACAAGCTGGACCAGCTGCCGACCAGCAATCCTGCCAGCAGACGGGTAAAGCGACACTTTTACTCCTCTGCGGCTGAATGCGACATCGACAAGCAGGGCAGGCTGACGATCCCGCAGGAACTGCGGGATTATGCCGGGATCACCAAGGATCTGATTACAGTCGGAAGCAATAAGGTGATCGAGGTATGGAGCAGGGAGAACTGGGATGCACAGCTGGATCCGGACACCGGGGAACTGATGGATGCCAGCGAAGCGGCAGAGGGACTGGAAGTTTATGGATTTTAATCATACACCGGTACTCTTTGAAGAATGCATGGAGGGCCTTGCCGTCAGGGAAGGCGGCGTCTATGCTGACGGAACGCTCGGCGGCGGCGGACACGCGGCAGGCATTGCAGAGCGGATCGGGCCGGAGGGACTTCTCATCGGCATCGATCGCGACAGAGACGCTCTTGATGCAGCAGGCGAGAGGCTGAAGGAGTATCCGTGCAGGAAGCTGCTCGTGCAGAAGACCTATGCCGAGATCAGAGATGTCCTGGAGGAAAACGGGATTCCCGGAATCGACGGCGCGATTCTGGACATCGGGGTTTCCTCGTTTCAGCTGGACAATCCGGACAGAGGATTCTCCTATATGCACGACGCGCCCCTGGATATGCGCATGAACAGGGATGACCGGTTCAGCGCCTACGATATTGTTAACGGATATGACAGAGATCAGTTGGCCTGGGTCATCCGGACCTACGGCGAGGAGAAATGGGCATCCAGGATCGCTGATTTCATCATAAATGCCCGAGAGGGCGGGTCGATCAGAACGACGGGAGAACTGACCGACCTGATCAAGGCGGCGATTCCGGCGTCGGCCAGAAGGGACGGACCGCATCCGGCGAAACGGACCTTTCAGGCTCTGCGGATCGAAGTCAACGGAGAGTTAGAACAATTGAAGACAGCGGTGGATGAATACTGCGACATGCTTCTGCCTGGCGGCAGGCTGTGCATCATCACATTCCACTCGCTGGAGGACAGGATCGTAAAGGAGGCGTTCGGGAGAAGACTTAACCCCTGCACCTGTCCTAAAGATCTTCCGGTTTGTATCTGCGGGAAGAAACCGGATGTGAAGAAAGTAACGGGGAAGCCGATCACCGCTTCAGAGGAAGAACTGGAGGCGAATCCGAGAGCGCGCAGCGCGAAACTGCGCATCATTGAAAAGAGGCGAGCTAAATGATTGCACCTGAGCAATGGTATGAGTACCAGCAGCAATATCAGAAATACGGCTTGGATATGGGGCCTCGGGAAAGCAGGGAACACCGTGAGCGGAGACGCCAGGCAGCGAGGCTGGCGACAGGCTTTGAGATCAACGTCGGAAAGGACCGCAAGGCACTCCTGGTTTTGCTCCTCTCGATTGCGGTGACATTGATTCTGCTGATCGTGATGAATGCGTACGCAGCATCGATTCGCTACGACATCGGGCAGGTGCAGGCCGAGAATAACGTGCTTTGGGACGAAATCAAGACTCTGCAGTCCCATGAGACGACGATGAACGGCGTCGGGTACGTTGAAGAAAAGGCCAGAAAAGAACTGGACATGGTCTCTGCAGGAACAGAAGAATGCGTTTATATCACGAGTGATGATATCCCGACAGCGGGATTCGCAGATGTACTGAAAGCAAAAGCTTATCAATAAACAATCAAACAGAAGCACCCCGGACGTTTCTTTTCAGCTATGTCTGGGGATTGCTTTTTCCAGGGAAGGAAGATATGTCGCCATCCGCAAAGAGCAAACACAACCTGATTATCGTTGTCATACTGGTTTTCGCAGTCCTCCTGCTCCTTGCCTTCCGCATTGGCTGGATCCAGATCGTAAAAGGGGAAGAATATTCCGCCAGAGCGGTCCAGCAGCAGACGAAGGATCAGACGCTGAAGGCAGAGCGCGGGGTCATTTATGATGCCAACGGAGAGGAACTGGCAGTCACTGTGACCTGCTATTCGATCTGGGTCCGCCCGGACAACGTGAAGGTCGGAGAAAGCGGAGCGGAAATCGGAGCGAACATGGCGGCAACAGCCGCAGTTCTGGCGGAAAATACGGATGTACCGAAGCCTAAGATCAACCGGATCCTTAATTCCAACGAAAGGCTGGTCTGCGTAGCCCGAGGGATCAATAAGGATGCTGCTGACAACATCCGTAGTTCCAAGGCCAAAGGCATCGAGATCGTAGAAGATACCAAACGGAACTACCCGCTCAGCGAGAGCGCAGCGCACGTGATCGGCTCTGTCAACGTTGACAACCAGGGCCTGTCCGGTCTGGAACTGCAGTACAACACCTATTTGAGCGGCATCTCCGGCAGGTGGATCAGTTATACGGACACCGGCGGCAGACAGCTCACGACGACCTACGACGAAGAACGGTATTACAAGGCCAAGGATGGCTACAACCTGGTCACGACGCTGGATCATGTGGTGCAGCACTATCTGGAGGAATCCCTGAAGAAGGCGGTGAAGGACACCAGGGCCAAGCGGGCGCTTGGGATCGTTATGGGAGTTGAGACCGGTGACGTGATGGGAATGGCTCAGTACCCGTCGTTCGACCTGAATGATCCGATGCAGCCATCGAACAAGGCGGACAAGAAAAAATTCGAGAAGATGTCCGACGCAGAACAGTCAGCCTATCTCTCGGATATGTGGAGAAACTCTCTGATCTGCGACGTTTATGAGCCCGGATCCACCTTCAAGCTGATCACGACTTCGACGGCGTTGGAAGAAAACGTTACGAATCTGAAGAAAAAATACAAATGCAACAGCGGATACGCCGTGAATGGAAGATTCATTCAGTGCTGGGCGTATCCGGATTCCCACGGAACGGAGACGCTGAAGGAAGCGGTCAGCAACTCCTGTAACCCGGTATTCATGAAGCTTGCCCTGAAGATCGGCATCGACACCTTCTACGATTATCTGGATGTGTTCGGGATCATGAAGAAGACCGGAATCGACTTCCCAGGTGAGACGACGGCGATCCTGCAGAACAAGGAGAGCGCCGGCGACATCGGTCTTGCCACGATCGGATTCGGACAGGGCGTGGCGGTAACCCCGATCCAGCTGATTACGGCGGTAAGCTCTCTGGGCAACGATGGCAAACTCATGAAGCCGCGCCTGGTGAAGGAGATGACCGACGTGGACGGCAATACCGTTCAGAAGATCGAGCCTGAAGTCGTACGGCGGACGGTATCGAAGAAGACGGCCCGAAACGTCTGTGACATCATGGAGTTCGTCGCCGACGGCGGCGGCGCAGCAGCGGCAGCAGTCGAGGGATATCGCGTGGGCGCCAAGACCGGTACTGCGAACAAACCCAGGGAAGACGGCGTGGGCTACAGCTCCGACACATATTCCTCCTGCATTGCGATGGCACCGATGAACGATCCTAAAATCGCGGTTCTGATCATCGTGGACAGCCCGAAGGGGGTCAAGTTCGGCAGTGTAACTGCAGCTCCTGCGGTCAACCGGGTGCTCAGCAAGGCGCTGCCCTACCTGAACATCTCTACGGATGCGAAGAAGGAAGAAAAAGAAGAGAAAAAGGTCAAGGTGCCGGATGTCGTCGGCAAGAATGTCAGCGATGCCATCGGCGTGCTTGAGAGCAAGAATCTCGACTATGATATAGATGATTCCGCGGATGACGGAGACGATTATCTCGTCATCAAGCAGTATCCCGCACCGGGAACGAAGGTGAAAAAGGAAACGAAAGTATACCTTTACCGTCAGTAGGCGGTGAAGGTATTGCCATTGAAAGGATTAGGCGGCATGAAGAATATGACCATACAGGAGATCGCCGGGATGGCCGGCGGCGAGCTGATTCGTACCTGCAGTGAGCAGACCATCAGCGGAGTCCGGCATGATTCGCGGGAGTGCGGGACAGGAGATCTGTTCGTGTGCATCAAGGGGCCGAACAGGGACGGGCACAGTTTTATCCCGCAGGTGATCGAACAGGGCTGCAGGAGCCTGCTGATCTCCGATCCGGCCTTCCTGACGGATGACATGGACGTCAATGCGGTCCTGGTCAGCGATACTGTGTACGCCATGGGAGAACTGGCAAAAAACTATCTGAACCAGCTGGATCTGATCCGGATCGCCGTCACGGGCAGCGTCGGCAAGACATCCACCCGGGACATGATCTACTATGTGCTGAATGAGAAGTATCGCTGCGGCAGGAACCTGAAAAACTTTAACAACGACATCGGCCTGCCGATTTCCATCTTCAATCTGGACGAAACCTGTGAGGCGGTCGTCCTCGAGATGGGGATGAGCGATTTCGGCGAAATCGACCGCCTGGCTGAGATCGTGCGCCCGCAGATCGGGGTGATCACCAATATCGGCGTCGCCCACATGGAAAACCTGGGCAGCAGGGAAGGGATTTTCCGCGCGAAAATGGAACTCACAAAGCACTTGCTTTCTGAAGAGACGGGCGGTACAATGGTCTTCGTTTATGATGACGAATTCCTGAATCGCGAGAATACCGCGGGGGACTATGACCGGATCTTTGTGGGAACCGACGGGAGGAGCGACTTCATCCTGTCGCAGATTGAGGACCACGGGGTCGACGGCGTCAGTTTCCGGCTGGAGCACAATACGATCAGCAGGCTCGTGCAGATCCCGGTTCCCGGAAGGCACAACGCCTTCAACGGCGCTGTCGCGGCGGCGATCGGAGAGAAACTCGGGCTTTCCCCGGAGCAGATCATGAGTGGACTTTCCAAGGTCAGCCTCACGGGGAGCAGGCTCCGCGTTCTGCGCAGAGACGGCCTGACGGTGATCGACGACACCTATAATGCCAGCCCGGATTCCATGAAGGGTGCGCTGAAAGTCCTGCAGCAGAGCAGCTGCAGCGGACGAAGGACGGCCATCCTCGGAGAAATGTATGAGCTCGGCAGCAGCAGCGAACAGCTGCATTTTGGCGTCGGTGTTTTCGCGAGAAGCTGCGGAATCGACCGGCTGATCGCGATCGGCCCGCTGGCAAAGAACATCGCGGACGGCTGCAGCGGCGGAATGACGGAGACCGCCTGGTTTAATACGAAGGAGGACTTTCTGAAGGTCTGGCAGGAATTCGTCTCGCCCGGAGATCTGATCCTGGTGAAAGCATCCCGCGGGATGAAGATGGAAGAGATCGTAAAACAACTTGCAGGAGAACTATAGAGAATGATAGCACCGATTCTGATCACAGCAGCGGCGTCCTTTCTGATCGCCGTGATCATAACAAAACTTGAGATCCCGGTTCTGCGAGCAAAGGCAGGACAGAACATCCGTGAGGAAGGCCTGAAATCCCACTATGCCAAGGCGGGCACGCCAAGCATGGGAGGCATCAGCATCATCATCGGAACCTGTCTGGCATCGCTTGGGGCGAGCGCTGCGGCCGCAGTGCAGATGGGCCTGCACATGGGAACGATCCTCATTATACTGATCGTATTCCTGGGCTTCGGTGTGGTCGGCTTTCTTGACGACTACCTGAAAGTCATCAAGAAGCAGAATGAAGGATTCAAGGTGAAGCCGAAGTTTGCTGCGCAGATGGTGATCGCGATCGCCTTCGGCATCCTCTTCCGGATCTTCTCGGAGCAGGGATCACTTGTCTACATCCCGGGAGTGGATACCTATGTGGATTTCGGGATTTTCTACGTCCCGTTTATCGTATTCGCGGTCCTGGCCATGACCAACGCGGTCAACCTGACCGACGGACTGGATGGACTGGCATCCGGAGTGACGGCAATGGTATCGATCGCCTTCGTGATCGCCGGCATCCTGTTTTCTGCGATGAACAGCGGGGCGGATGTAGAGACGATTCCGGGCATCATCTTTTTCGCTGCCCTGTGCGGCGGCTGCCTGGGCTTTCTCGTCTTCAACAAGAATCCGGCGAAGATATTCATGGGAGACACCGGATCACTCGCCCTGGGAGGGGGCGTTGCGGCGGCTGCGATTGCGATGAAGCTGGAACTTCTCCTGCTGATCATCGGGCTGCTCTATGTGATCGAGGCGCTTTCCGTGGTGCTGCAGGTCAGCTACTTCAAGCTGACGCACGGCAAGCGAATCTTCAAGATGGCGCCGATCCATCACCACTTCGAGAAGTGCGGCATGAAAGAGACACAGGTCGTGAAGATGTTCTGGGGCTTTACCGCCCTTTGCTGCATCGTCGGCCTGCTCATCATTTGATAACACGCGGAGAAACAGATTATGACAAAACAGAATGAACTACTGAAGAATAAAAAAGTCCTGATCGTCGGTATGGGCAAGTCCGGAGAAGCGGCCATGAATCTGGCACTCCTTCAGGGGGCGCAGGTCCACATCCAGGACAGCAAGAGCGAAGATCAGATGGAC
>JAZNNY010000127.1:0-3661 GCA_045580505.1 Lentihominibacter sp. | reverse complement strand
GTCAAGCCAGCCCGCGAATCCTTCGCCGGTCTTGGCGGAGACAAAGAAGATCTTCGCGTCAGGATTCAGCCGCAGGATCCGCTCACGGACCGCGTCGTCATCGAAGTCGAACCATTCTCTCGTGTCGGTCTTATTGATCAGCACGCACTGACAGACGGTAAACATCAGGGGGTACTTCAGCGGTTTGTCATCGCCCTCCGGAAGGGACAGGATCTCCACGTTCACATGCGCTCCGGTATCCTGCTCCGCGGTGCAGACCAGATTGCCCACATTCTCCATGAACAGAATGTCGATGTCCGACGTGTCGAACTGATAGAGCGCCTGCCGCACCATGGAGGCATCCATCGCGCACTCCCCGCCGGTGTGGACCTGGATCGAACGGACCCCGGCGTTTTCCATCTTCTCAGCATCGACACTGGCTTCGATATCCGCCTCGAGAACGCCGATCCGGTAGTCCTCCTTCAGTTCATCGATCGTCCGCAGGAGCGTCGTCGTCTTCCCCGCGCCGGGAGAAGCCATGATGTTGACCATCAGCGTCCCGTTCGCCTGATTATAATCGCGGATCTCATCTGCGATCCTGTTGTTTTCATCAAAAATGCCGACCTTCACATCGACCACTTTTACTGCCATTGCGTTTCTCCTTTAACCTTCTATTTCCCGATCCAGCTGCGGACTTCGCCGTCCAGCCACTCGCACCACGCATCCACGCCTTCTCCCGTCCCTGCCGAGATGAAGAAGACCGGTGCCTGCGGGTTGCACTGCTTCAGGTTCTCCCTGAAGCGGTCCGCATCGAAATCAAAGGCAGGCATGGCGTCGATCTTGTTTACCAGCACAACGTCGGCTTCCCGGAACATCAGCGGATACTTCAGCGGTTTATCGTCTCCTTCCGGAACGGACAGGATCACGACGTTCTTCACCGCTCCCGTATCGAATTCGGCGGGGCAGACCAGATTCCCTACATTTTCAAGAAAAACCAGGTCCAGTTCCTTCGAACCGATCTCCCTCAGCCCCTGCCGGGACATATCCGCGTCCAGATGACACATGCCGCCGGTATGCAGCTGCACCGAGGGCGCCTCCGTCTCAGAGGCGATGGTCCTCGCGTCCACATCGCTGTCGATATCAGCCTCCAGAACGCCGATCTTCAGCTGCGGCCGTTCTCCCGCCATCTTCCTGAGTCTTCGGATCGTCCTGACGAGCGTCGTCGTCTTCCCCGATCCCGGAGAAGACATGATGTTCATATAGTATGTCTTATCTGCTTTCAAAGTCTGGCGCAGGACATCGGCATCCCGGTCATTATCTTCAAGAATCGTCTTTTTCAGATCGATCGTTTTAATATCCATTTGCAGTCTTCCTTTCTTCGATCATGTTCTGATCACCTCACCTATCATAACACATTTTGTTCCCCTTAGAAACAAGTGCTTTACACCCCGGCGCACGTCGGCTTATACTTGAAGCCGGGAGGCGGCAAATGGATATCGGAGGAAAAGCCAAACAAACAAAAAACAGCACGATCACGCGCGTGATCATACTGACATCGTTCTGTTCTTCCTTTCTTGGAAGCGCGGTCAATATTGTCGTGCCTTCGATCAGTGCGGCGCTCAGCGTCAGCGCCGGTGACATCGGCTGGCTGATCACCGTTTACTCACTGGCTACCTGCGGTCTTTCCGTTCCGTTCGGCAAGCTGGCGGACCAGACCGGCAGGAACCGGATCTTTCTCATCGGCCTCATCCTGCTGTGCGCATCCTGTCTGGCCTGCTTTTTCGCCGGCAGCTTCGCATCCATTCTGGTCCTGCGCACCCTGCAGGGCATCGGCGCGTCCATGATCTTCGCAACCAACACCGCGATCATCACAGCCTGCCATCCGCCGCAGGAGCGCGGCCGGGCCATCGGCAGGATGCTCTCCGGGACCTATGTGGGACTGGCCTGCGGCCCCGTTCTCTCGGGACTGCTCAATCACTGGTTTGGCTGGCACAGCATTTTCCTCGCCGTAGCGGCTGCTGTCGCGATCTCTCTGGTTCCGGCCTTCCGTCACCTTCCGATGAAGGAGGAAATGCCGGGCGTCTCCGGTTCTTCCACAGACCTTGCGGGAAATGTCCTGTTCATCCTCATGATCTGCTGCACCATGTACGGATTTGCCGCCATCGGCAGCGGATGGCTCCCGCCGGTCCTGATCGGCTGCGGCCTCGTGCTCGGCGCGCTGTTCGTCCGCACGGAACTTAAGGCAGCGAATCCGGTGATCGACGTCCGGATCTTCCGGTCGAGCCCCGCCTACACCCTGTCCAACCTGGCCGCCCTGTTCAACTACAGCGCAATCTTCGGAATCGGCTACTTCATGTCGCTCTTTTTGCAGCTCGACCAGGGCTACTCTTCCGATGCGGCCGGCCTGTTTCTGATCTGCCAGCCGGTCATGATGGCGCTTCTGACTTCGAAGTTCGGCGCCCTTTCCGACCGGATCCCTCCCTACCGGCTCGCGACCATCGGAATGGGCATCTGCGCCTGCTGCCTGATCTTTTTCTCGCTGACCGTGCATGCGACGCCAGCCTGGGCCATCATCGCGGCCCTGCTGATGGCAGGCATCGGAGTTGCCGTATTCTCTTCTCCGAACATGAACGCCATCATGAGCTGCGTGGACCGGGCCCATTACAGCGTCGCCAGTTCCATCCTGGCCACGATGCGCACGCTGGGCCAGACCTCGGGCATCGCCATCACGACGATCGTCGTGAACGCACAGCTCGGTCAGATCACCCTGCAGGAAGCGTCGAATCTCCAGTTCGAATCCGCCATGCACCTTTCCTTCCGCATCTTCGCCCTCATCTGCATCGCCGGCATGTTCATGTCGATGAAACGGAAGTCAGTTCCCGCATGATCTGCCGCTTATACTCCAGGAATTCCTCCGTCAGATCGAAGTCCTTTCTCTGTCCGCGCGGCGTCTTTACCCGAATCTCGGACGTGATCTCCCCCGGCTTTCCCGTCAGGAGATAGATCCGGTCGGAAAGCAGGATTGCCTCATTGATGTCGTGCGTGATGAAGACGGTCGTGAGACGGATCTTCTCCATGACATCCAGATACCAGCGGTGGATCTTTCCCTTCGTGATCGTATCCAGCGCCGAGAATGGCTCATCGAGCAAAGCCACATTGTCGGAAAACATCCAGGTGCGGAGCAGCGCCGCCCGCTGCCGCATTCCGCCGGAAAGCTGCTTTGGGTACTTCTTCTGCGTCCCTTCCAGACCGAACTCCTCAAAGTGCTCAGAGGCCTGCAGGCGGGCCTGCTTTTTCGGTACGCCGCGGATCAGAAGCGGCAGCGCCACGTTGTCCTCGATGGTCTTATAGGGCAGCAGGAGGTCCTTCTGCAGCATGTAACTGATCTTCCCCGTGGTTCCGGTGATGTCTTCGCCGTCCAGGAGCACCTGCCCCGAGGCCGGTCGGTAGATTCCGGAGATGCAGTTAAAGAGCGTGGTCTTGCCGCTTCCGGACACGCCGAGCAGGCTGACCAGTTCCCCCTGATCCACAGCAATGGAAATATCGCGGATGATCGTTTCGTCTCCGAATTTCATTGAGATATTCTGTGTTTCAAGTTTGTGGGTATTCATTGGCTTTTACTTCTGCGGCAGATAATCGTTGGTGAATCCGATGTCCATCGGGATTTCCTGCTCGGAAAGGC
>JAZNNY010000126.1:0-13976 GCA_045580505.1 Lentihominibacter sp. | reverse complement strand
AATTCCGCTTCACCACCGAGAAGATGAGCAGCGGCGGCGCCCTGTTCGATCTGGACAAGCTGAACGACGTCTCCAAGGATGTCCTGCTGAAGATAAGTCGGAGGCCAAGCGGGCTTAGGAAGACAATTTCATCACACAACCCCTTGGCTCACAGAACGACATGGCTACGATCCGACTTAGCAAAGGCAGGAGTTCCGGTCTGAATTCTTTTGCCCAGCCGCACATGAACTGCGCCAGCTCAGCCGCCGGAATCTTCAGCAGGACATCCTTGGAGACGTCGTTCAGCTTGTCCAGATCGAACAGGGCGCCGCCGCTGCTCATCTTCTCGGTGGTGAAGCGGAATTCGTCGATAGAGGCGTCCGGGTTGTCCATCCGCCATTCTTCGAAGTTGGAGTTCAGGATGGTCAGCAGGTATTCCTTGACCGCCTGCGGGTGATAGCCCTCGTTGCGATAGTAGTCCAGGGACAGCTCCGGATCCTTGCGCTTGCTCAGCTTCCGCTTGTTGCCCGTCTCATCGTCCAGTTTCATCAGGACCGCCGTATGGCAGTAGGTGGGCAGCGGGAAACCGCATTTATCGAACAGCTCCACATGGATCGGCAGGGACATCAGCCATTCCTCGCCGCGAACGACATGGGTGGTCCGCATCAGGTGATCGTCGATCACGTGGGCGAAGTGGTAGGTGGGAATGCCGGTGGCCTTCAGGATGATGACGTCCTGGTCGTTGGCCGGCATGGCGACTTCGCCGCGGATCGCATCGTTCACGTGGATGTACATGGTGCCGTCGTGATTGACACATTTGGCCCCGCTTCTGGTAAAGCATTCCGCTCCGTCTTCATGACAGCAGTGGTCCGGGCTGGCCTGGTTGCCCTTTGACTTGATCCGGACAACGTAGGGCTTTCCTGCCTGCAGGTTCGCCTCGATTTCCTCATAGGTGAGATCCCGGCTGCGGGCATATTTGCCGTAGATGCCGGTCGTGACCTTGGCTGCTTCCTGCTCAGCGCGGATCTCGGCGAGTTCTTCCTCCGTCAGGAAACACGGATAGGCCTGGCCGCGTGCGACCAGATCCTTGACAAAGGCCTGGTAGATCTCGCCGCGCCGGCTCTGGTAATAGGGACCGTAAACTCCGCCGTCCATCTCCGCGCCTTCATCGAAGTTGATATCGAAGAAACGCAGGGCAGAGGTGATCGTCTCAACGGCGCCCTCTACGTAGCGCTTGTCATCCGTATCCTCGATCCGAAGATAGAAGGTGCCGCCGGACTGGTGCGCCAGACGCTCGTCGACAAAGGCGCCGTACAGGTTGCCCAGGTGAATGAAGCCGGTCGGGCTCGGTCCGAGCCTGGTGACCATGGCTCCTTCGGGGAGATCTCTGGCCGGATACAGCTTCTCATAATCTTCCGGTGTTTTATCGATCTGCGGGAACAGAAGCTCCGCGAGTTTTTCATAGTCCATAATCAATTGCCTTTCTTCCTATTACATACTCTGCTTAAGAATTTCAATAACATCCTCTCTGGTCAGCACGCGGTAGCCGCCCTTGAGCAGGAAGGTGCCGTCCGCGATCGCATCGAACATATCCTCTTTAACTCCCAGCTCTGCCAGATGCATGACGACGCCGATCTCCTTCATCCACTTCTCGAGAGCCTTCAGGCCTGCCTTTGCAATCGCCTCATCCGATTTGCCCTCGGTCTCCACGTCCCAGACGTGAACTGCGAACCGCCGGAATTTGGCGAGCCCGTCCTTCATGATGAAGCGGTAGTAGGGCAGGGAGACCGCCGCCAGGGTCATGCCGTGGGTCGCATCCGTCACGCCGCTGACCGCCTGGCCGATCATGTGCACCTCCCAGTCGGTCGTTTTACCGCGGGAGAGCAGGGTGTTCAGGGCCCAGGTCGCCGTCCACATGATGTTGCTGCGGGCCTCGTAATCCTGAGGGTCCTTTACCGCGATCCGGCTGCTGTGAATGAGCGACTTCATGAGACCTTCGGCAAGGTAATCCGTAGTGTTGTCGTCTTCTCCGGAAAGATACTGCTCCAAAATGTGTGACATGATGTCGAAGATGCCGGAGACCATCTGGTAACGCGGCACCGTCAGTGTGTAGGCCGGGTTCAGGATTGAAAACTTCGGCATGACTTCATCCCCAAAGACGTGACCGATCTTCAGCTTCTGCTCCGGATGGGTGATGACGGACCCGCCGTTCATCTCGGAGCCGGTGCCGGCCATGGTCAGAATGCAGCCGACCGGGATGACCTCATTGCCGAGTCGCTCCTGGCGGATGTAGTATTTTTCCCATGGGTCATCCTCGCAGTGCACAGAAATGGAGAGGGCTTTGGCAAAGTCGCAGACAGAGCCGCCGCCGACCGCCAGAATCAGATCGATCTTCTTCTCCCGCGCCAGTTCGCACCCTTCATAGAGCTTGTGCACCGTCGGGTTGGACATGACGCCGGGCAGTTCGATCACTTCCTTATCGTTCATCTGCAGGATCTGCAGGACTTCGTCGTAGATGCCGTTCTTTTTAATGGAACCGCCGCCGTAGGCAAGCAGGACGCGCGGTCCGAACTTCTTCAGCTCACGGTTCAGATACTTCAGGGAATTGTCGCCGAAATAAAGGCGGGTCGGATTGCTGTAGCCAAAATTTCCTAACATTTAAAATCTCCTTCCTGTCACCCCGGAGAGTGACCGTTCCTATTCTATCAAAAGTTGGCGAATCAGACCACCGGAAATCGTTTTTTTTTGGGATGATGAAACCCGTTACATTAGCGTGCAAAATCAGGAAAATCCCTCGAAAAGTAACTAGTTTGCTGCATAAATACTCATTGAATGATTAATTTGCCTATGTTGTCAGAAAATAATAATAATTATTTTGTGGCATATTCTCAATTTATTTGAGAATGAAAAAGAGGAAACCCAGCAATTTCAACGGTTTGGGGTGATGGATAAAAATACAGAACTTTTTGTATGTTAAAAAAAATTCAAAAACCGGTTACATTCCATACTTTTTGTAGTATAATTTAGTTGTTATTATATATCAAAATCTGAATATGGAGGTGTTTTATGGCTAAGTATTCACAAGTTGAACAGAATGGTCTGTTCGAACTTTCGGAAGAAGCCAGAGCCGAGCTTGTGTCTTCACCATATTACAATGAAGACCTGAGCCCGACAACGGTCGCCGAACGTAAATGGACCACGTACAACATCGGTATGCTGTGGGTCGGAATGTCGATCTGTATTCCTTCCCTGTCACTTTCATCCGGACTGATCGGTATGGGCGTATCCCCATGGCTGGCTGTTATCAACGTAGCACTTGGTAACATCATCATCCTGATCCCGATCCAGCTGAACTCACAGATCGGTACTAAGTACGGTATCCCGTTCCCACTGTTTGCGAGACTGACCTTCGGCTCGATCGGTGCGCAGATCCCGGCTCTGCTGAGAGCGCTCACCGCCTGCGGATGGTGTTCTGTACAGGCATGGGTCGGCGGCGGTGCTGTAGGCGCTATTATTGGTGTATTTATTAAGAAGTTCGCAGATCCTGAATGGATGATGAGCCTTCCTTCCTGGGGCGGCATGCAGCCGGCACAGGCAGGCCAGTTCATCGGCTACATTATCTTCATGCTGTTCATCGCATGGGTTGCTTACAACGGCATGGACAGAATCAAGATCGTTCAGGACATCGGCGGCCCGCTGCTCATCATCATCATGATCGCACTGCTGATCTGGTCCGCTTCCATCGTACCTGATGGCACCGGATTCTGGGATGTTATGAGACAGGGCAATGACGAAGCACTGATCGAGGCTTCCGGCGGATTCACACTTGTATATCTGGGAGGCCTGATGGGCAACATCGCATTCTGGGCTACCATGGCTCTGAATATTCCTGACTTCTCCCGTTATGCGAGATCTCAGAAAGACCAGTTCATGGGCCAGCTGCTCGGCATGCCGATTCCGATGGCATTCTGCGCATTCGTTGGTGCATACTATGCTCAGGCTACTAAGATGGCCTTTGGCGAAGCGATGTTCGACCCGACCGGCGTTCTGTATCACATCAGCAACCCGATCGTCGTACTGATCTCCGCTATCGGTACTGTAGCAGCTACAATCACAACCTGCGTTGCTGCTAACGTAGTTGCTCCGGCAAACGGAATTTCCAACATCAACCCGAAGAAGATCAGCTACAGGATGGGCGTACTCGTCACCGTCCTCGTTGCATTCTTCATCCTGCAGGCATGGTGGATCTATGGTTCCGGCGGCGCTTACTTCACATGGATGAACGCTTACGGCACGATCCTGGCACCGATCGCTGCGATCTTCATCGCGGACTACTTCGTTGTCAAGCATAAGAGAATCGACATCATGGCTCTGTTCCAGGGTAAGGAAGGCAGATACTGGTACTCCGGTGGTTGGAACTGGGCTGCAGTCATCGCTTGGGTTGCTGCATTCATCCTGCCGCTGCTGACCTACTTCGGAGCTTCCGGATCCTTCTTCACATTCGTTAACTCCATCAACTATGTATGGTCCTTCGTCGTCGGATTCGTACTCTACGTCATCCTGATGAAGACCAGCATGGCTGGAAACTCCAACGTAACTGAAGAAGAGCACGAAGCATTCACAAGGAGAGCATAACTCTCTGTCACAGAGCTACATAATTGAGGCTCAAACATCCGTATAAAGTGTTTCAAAAAACTTTATATAACCAAGCAGGAGCCTCATCAAGAGGTTCCTGCTTTTTTCTAAGAACGTTAGAAAAGGAGGCAAATGTTATGGATTTATTATTCAAAGGCGGCACCGTCGTTACAGCGAAATCGACCTTTAAGGCAGACGTTGCGGTAACCAATGGTAAGATCAGCGCAATCGGCGCTGGCCTGAAGCCGGACAAGAAGACGGAAGTAATCGATGCGAAGGGTAAGATGATCCTGCCGGGCGCGATCGATGGCCATACACATCTGGCAATGCCGTTTGGCGGCACCATCGCTACAGATGACTACTTCACAGGTACCAGAGCTGCTGCCTGCGGCGGAACCACGACTGTATTTGACTTCGTTCTGCAGGGTGTTGGCGAGACCATGGACGCTGCTCTGAAGAGAAGAGACGACATCTGCAAGAAGGATGGTCCGGCTTGTGACTATTCCTATCACATCGGCGTTGGCGATGTAACCACACCGGAGATGATCGCATCTATGGATGAATGCATGAAGATGGGCGTTGCTACCTTCAAGGTATTCATGGTTTATGACTTCGGCGTAGATGATGGTCAGTTCTTCGAGACACTGCAGCACGCAGCCAAGATCGGTGCGCTGGTCGGCGTACACGCTGAGAACAGAGAAGTTAACAACGCTCTGATCAAGCAGTACCTGGCTGAGGGCAAGACCGAAGCATGGTGGCACTACATGTCCAAGAACGAAGCTGTTGCAGGCGAAGCTGATGTCAGAGCGATCAACCTGGCTAAGATGGCTGGAGCTCCGCTGTACATCGTACACCTGGACAACAAGCAGGGTGTTGAGGCAGTTGCCGCTGCAAGAGCTGAGGGATATCCGATCTTTGCAGAGACCTGCCCGCAGTACCTGTACTTCACCAAGGACGTTTACAAGAACGGCATTCCGGAACTCGGCCTGAGAGCGCGCGACTTCGTATGCTCACCTCCGATGAAGGGCAAGGCTTCCCAGGATGCTCTGTGGAACGGAATCAAGACCGGCGCAGTATCCACACTGGCGACCGACCACTGCCCGTTCCTGCAGTCCGAGAAGGATTGGGGCGTTACGAAGAAGGACGGAACCCCGGGCGACTTCACAACCATTCCGAATGGCTGCGCAGGCATTGAGAACATGTATCCGTACATCCTGTCCGAGGCGAACAAGGGCAGAATCAGCTTCAACAAGGCAGTAGAGATCTCTGCTACCAACCCGGCGAAGCTGTTCGGTATCGACTACTGCAAGGGCGCGATCGAAGTTGGCCTCGATGCTGATATCGTCGTTTACGACCCGAAGAAGAACTTCGAAGTCAAGAACGCCGAGAACCAGCACGGCGCACTCGACCACACCATTTGGGAAACTGCCAAGTTCAAGGGCTATCCGGCACTGGTTTACAACCGCGGCAAGCTCCTGTTCGACGGCAAGGACTATGTTGGTCAGTCCGGCGACGGCAAGTTCATCAAGCAGAAGAAACTGAAGTTCAAGGGACCGGAACTGTAAAGAACGGAGGGAGGTTTCCCTCACTAGGTCCTCGGTGCGGGCGGTCATAACTGCTCGCTCATAGAGAATAGAACCCCGAGCAAACTCGTGACGTTCGTCACTCGGACAATGCTCGGGGTTTTCTATTCTCTTGATTCGCTCAACAGATGACCGCTGCCGCACCTGCGGATTTCGTTCGGGAAACCTCCCTCCGCTGAGAAGGGCCCCTCCGGGGTAGGAGTCGCCCGAAACGACCAGCCCGAAACGACCAGCCCGAAACTAAATGTTTAGTCCAGGGTCAGGGACGGGGCGGTGTAAACGCGGGCCTTGAGCTCGCTGTCGAGTTCGTACAGGCTGCGCATGTCGCTGCCGAACAGTTCGAACTTCTTGACGTTGTCGTCCGCGTTGTCTTCTTCCTCTGCCTGCTCCTTGACGAACCAGTCGAGGAACTGCATGGTGCGGAAGTCCTTCTCTTCATAGGCAGCGGCGTAGATGTTGTTGATCAGAGCAGTGACGTGTCTCTCATGCTCCGCGCCGGCCTTCAGAGGATCGATAAATTCCTTGAATTCCTTATCCGGTTTCGCGATGGCTTCCAGCTCGACGGATTCGCCGTTCTGCTGCAGATACTGGATGAACAGCATGGCGTGGTCGCGCTCTTCCTGCGCCTGGATGTAGTACCAGTTGGAATAGCCGTCCAGACCCTCATCCTTGTAGAAGTTTGAGAAGTCCAGATACAGATATGCGGAATAGAATTCAGCGTTTACCTGCGCATTGAGCAGGTCTTTTACTTTCTTTGATAACATAGTCTTACCTCCTTTTTCTGCGTGTGGTTTCACCCATTATAACACAGGCTGATCATTACTCAAACTATGATCGCAAAGGCAGGTTGGAAACAGAAGGCGACTGAGGTATAATTCAAGCAAGAGGTGAACTATGGGAAATACAAAGAAAAGCACATCAAAAAAGCAGTTTACTGCGAAGGAGGTCTCGCAGATGCTGGACCTGCTTTTGCAGGCTTATCCGGAGGCGGGCTGCGCGCTCGAGCATGTCGACACATTTGAACTTCTGATCGCGGTGGCGCTATCCGCGCAGACGACGGACGTCAGCGTTAACAAAGTGACGCCGCAGCTGTTTGCGAAGTATCCGGATGCGAAGGCACTGGCCGAAGCAGACCAGGAGGACGTGATCGAACTCATCCGGACGATTGGCATGTATAAGACGAAGTCAAAGAATATCATCAAGCTGGCCCAGGCCCTGTGCCGGGACCATGGGGGGATCGTTCCTGAGGATTACGACGCCCTGGTTGCGCTTCCGGGGGTGGGAAGGAAAACAGCCAATGTGGTTCTCGCTGAAGGCTTTGGCCACCAGAAAATAGCGGTAGATACGCATGTCTTCCGTGTATCAAACCGGATCGGGCTCGCGGATGAGAAGGATGTACTGAAGACGGAGTATGCTCTGATGGACATCCTGCCCGAAGATCGCTGGACCCAGGCGCACCACCTGCTGATCTGGCACGGCCGGCGCTGCTGCAGCGCGAGAAAACCCAAGTGCGAAGACTGCCCGATCAGCGGGCTCTGCCTGAAAAGGGGCGTAGCGCAGGACAAATAAAGCGACCGCCCGACAGAGAAACTACAAAAAACCACCGCCGCGGCGGGGGTTTTCATAACTCAGATATTTATTCGATCACTCTCACGCGGATGATGCCGTCGCCTGCGATGGCGGAAGCATCGACCGGGCCGGTGGTCTCAGCCAGGACATACATGTAATCGCCCTTGGTGGCGCAGGCCATATCAGCGCCTGCAGCCGCAGCGGCAACCTTCTCGGCTGCGCCGGCATCTGCCTTTGCGATGACGCAAACGCGGGTGCCCTTCTTGGCGCCCAGGGAAACCGCCGGGTAGTTGACGGAGTTGACGATGTTGCCGTTCTCCAGGTAATCCATGACCTGATCGACTGCCATGGTAGCGCAGTTGTCCTCAGCTTCCTCGGAGGATGCGCCAAGGTGCGGCAGTACGATGATGCCCGGCTTGTCAGCATTCAGGACTGCATCGTCGGCGAAGTCGGTGACGTATTTAGCGATTTTGCCGGAATCCAGAGCAGCCAGCAGATCATCATCATTCATCAGTTTATCTCTTGCGAAGTTCAGGAAGACAACGCCGTCCTTCATCTGCGCGAAAGCTTCCGCGTTCATCATGCCCTTGGTGGAATCGTTGGCAGGAACGTGGATGGAAATATAGTCGCACTCCGGATACAGATCCTTCAGCTGATCGACGACCTTGACTGTCGGGGAGAGCGCATGAGCAGCCTTCGTTCCGTAGAACGCATCATAGCCAATGACCTTCATGCCGAGCTGCTCCGCAGCGTTGGCTACGAGAACGCCGATTGCGCCGAGACCGATGATACCGAGGGTCTTGCCCATGATCTCAGTACCTGCGAACTGGCCCTTGCCCTTCTCGATCTGCTTGCCGACGCCTTCGCTGCCGACCAGTGTCTTCGCCCAGGCAAGACCTGCCGGAATGTTTCTGGCTGCCAGCAGCATGCCGGCGATGCAAAGCTCCTTGACTGCGTTGGCATTGGCGCCCGGAGCGTTAAATACGACGATGCCCTGGTCGGCGCACTTGTCGACCGGAATGTTGTTGGTTCCGGCTCCTGCTCTGCCGATCGCCAGGAGGTTATCGGAGAAGTCCATTTCATGCATGTCATAACTTCTCAGGATGATTCCGTTGGCCTCGTTCTGGTCTTCGACCAGCGTGTAGTTGTCTGTCAATCTGCCCAATCCTACCGGGGAGATCTTGTTGAAAGTTCCGATTTTGTACATTTTATCACCTCGTATCGATATGCTTTCGGATTGAATCTAATCCGCCAAGAGCAATTGTATCACAATCAAGAGGCTAAAACAATCCTGAGACTATTCTGTTTTAACGAGGTAACGTATAAGAAAATCCTTCTCATCCAAAAGAAGTTTTTGCACAATGGCATATGGTATTTCCCCATGTGCCGTGGTACAATTATTAAAGTATGGTCAATAAATAAAATGTTCATATAACGGAGGTATCAAACATGAGTAACGAAAGAGCTTATAACTTCTCAGCTGGTCCGTCCATGCTGCCGCTTCCGGTTCTGGAAGAGGTCAAGGAGAATCTTCTGAACTACAAGGGCTGCGGCGAGTCCGTCATGGAGATGAGTCACCGGTCCGCAGAGTTCAAGCAGATTCTGGCCGATGCAGAGGCATCGCTGCGGGACATCATGAATATTCCGGACAACTACAAGGTTGTCTTCGTACAGGGCGGAGGCACACTGCAGTTCGCGATGGTTCCGATGAATCTGGCTGTTAAGTCCGGCAAGATCGATTTCGTCGTTACCGGTCAGTGGGCGAAGAAGGCCTATCAGGAAGCCGTCAAGCTGGGCTTCGACGCCAAGGTCATCGCTTCCTCCGAGGACGATGTTTATACATGGATCCCGAAGATCACGAAGGACGACATCCGTCCGGATGCAGATTATGTACACATCTGCTTCAACAACACGATCTACGGAACCCACTACAACTACATTCCGGATACCGGAGACATTCCGCTCGTAGCTGACATGTCCTCCTGCATCCTTTCCGAGGAGATCGATGTGTCCAAGTTCGGAATTATCTGGTTCGGCGTACAGAAGAACGTCGCTCCGGCAGGCGTTGCAGTCGCCATCATCCGTGAGGACCTGATCGGACAGGCGCCGGCTGACATTCCGACCTATCTGGACTACAAGCCGCACGTTGAGAAGGAATCCGCTTACAACACACCGAACTGCTGGTCCATCTACGTATCCGGCGAAGTGTTCAAGTACATCAAGAGCATCGGCGGTATCGCTGAGATGAACCGCAGAGACGTCATCAAGGCGAACAAGCTCTACGACTTCATCGACGCCAGCGATTACTACAAGTGCCCGGTGAACAAGGAAGACAGATCCCTGATGAATGTCGTCTTCGTCATCGGTGACAAGGACGTTGAGAAGAAGTTCGTCGCAGAAGCCAAGGCAGAGGGACTTCACAACCTGGGCGGTCACAGAACGGTCGGCGGCATGCGCGCCAGCATCTACAACGCGATGCCGGAAGAAGGCGTTGACAAACTGATCGAGTTCATGAAGAAGTTTGAAGCAGAGAATAAGTAATGAGGCGAATCATCCACAGTTCATATAACTTCATCATATCAGTTGTGATCACGGCGCTGCTCCTGACCGGAGCAGTGCCTTCTTTCGGGTGGGAAAGTTTTGCTGTTGAAGATGCAAAGGCAGGACAATCCCAGCCGGTTGCAACTGAAGAATCCCAGCAGACGGCAACTGACGCAGACGGTGAGAACGCCCGGGTCGTGCTCCCGGCAATCAACATTGACCAGACCGATGCTCCCAGGGTCTATGGAACGTCCGTGATCGTTACAGATATGAATACCGGCACTGTACTTTATGAGAAGAATGCAGACAAAGTACGGCAGCCGGCCAGTGTAACCAAGATTCTGACGTGCCTCGTCGTTTTGGAGAACCTGCCTTTGGATCAGGAGATCGTAGTGCCGGAGGGAATCGAACTGAACGGGAGCGTCATGGGCGTCATGCCTGGTGAAAAGCTGACGGTAGAGCAGTTGCTGTACGGTCTGATGCTGCCTTCCGGAAATGATGCGGCCGAGGTCCTTGCGATAGCGACCGCAGGAAGCATTGACGAATTCAGCAAGATGATGAACGCCCGCGCGAAGGAGTGCGGAGCGATGCATACGGATTTCCGGAATCCGAACGGATTGAACGAAGACCCGGACCGCCTGAATTACACGACGGCAAGAGACCTGGCGCTGATTTCAAGGGAAGCCATGGCGAATCAGGAATTCCGTAAAATCGTGGGGACTGCGAAGTATACGGTACCGGCCACGAATATGTCAGAGGAGCGAGAACTGAAGAACTCCAACGTATGCCTGTACAGGGAGAAAAAGACCAAGATCAATGGCAAGAAGGTTCCGTTCAAATATGAGGGCTGCACGGGAATCAAAACCGGATATACCAGTGACGCAGGAAACTGTTTTGTGGGCAGCGCCGAAAGGAACGGAACCGAAATACTCGTTGTATCCCTGAACTGCAAAGGTCTCGCCCAGCGTTACAAGGACGGAATCATCATGTGGGACTATGCGCTCGGCAAGTACGAAACCTACCAGGTGCTCCAGGCAGACCAGGAGGTGGGTAAAAGCCGCGTATGGGGAGGAAAAAAGCGCTCTGTCAAACTGAAGATCACTAGAGAGCTAGCCGTTACCATTGAGAAAGGCACTGCGCCCGAACAGGACTTCACGACCGAATTCAAACTGACTGATTCCAAGGTCGAAGCGCCGATTCAAAAAGGTCAGAAGATGGGACAGGCGCTCATCTTCAACAGCAAAGGCAGGCTCGTCGGAGCGGAAGACATCTATGCCGCGGCTTCTGTCGGCGTCGGCGGTCCGCTGTCCAGGTTCGGCATAGCGGATGAAGATCTGCCGCTTGCAGGCGGCATTGCAGGCGGCATCGTCCTGCTCATTGTGATTCTCTGCATCCGGACCCATGTCAGAAGAAAGCGGGCGCGCAGCAGACAGCAGGAGGAAATTGCAGGACAGCTGCAGACCATGCGTACAGCAGGAGTGGGACTTACGGCGAGCGAGCTCTCCGATCTGACCGGCGAGGAAATCATTCAGCCAATCCCGAAGGGACCGGCCAGGATCAGCGACGAAGAACTGACGGCATGGACCAGCACAGAGCAGCGTACGGAAGAAGAGCGCTACAGCGGCAGCCGGTTTGGCGGTCGAAGCGTGAAAGGCGGGTATGACAGGAACACGCCGCTCAGCGATGAGGAACTTTTTGACATGCTGGGAGCCACCGAAACGACTGACATCAACCAGCCGCGTCGGCACGGGAAACTGACACCGGAAGAGATGGAGGAAGTCATGCAGGCAGACAGGGGAAAGGATCAAGCGGATGTTTGATATTCAGGAAAACCTGAAAAAACTGCCGGATTGCCCCGGCGTGTATATGCATAAGGACCGCCTGGGCAACATCATCTATGTCGGCAAGGCTATTTCTCTGCGCAATCGTGTCCGCCAGTATTTCCAGTCCTCGCGCCATATGGATCCCAAGGTGCGGAGCATGGTTTCACAAATCGCGGAGTTTGAGTATATCAAGGTCGCCAGTGAAATGGAGGCCCTGATTCTGGAATGCAATCTGATCAAGAAGCATCGGCCGAAGTACAACATTCTGCTGCGCGATGACAAGACCTATCCGCATATCAAGATCACAAACGAGCCATTTCCGAGGATCGTGAAGACGAGGCTGATCCGAAAGGACGGGGGACGCTACTTCGGCCCCTACAGCGATGCGGGCGCCGTCAACAAGATCGTCGACCTGCTGAATTCCAGCTTCGCGCTGAAACGGTGCTCTGCAACGGCCTTCCCGCCCGGGTTCAGGCCCTGCCTGAATTATCACATCAACCAATGCCGCGGAATCTGCAGCGGCAATGTAGATCCGGAGGAGTATGCGGAAGCGATCGAGGGAGCCGTGGAGTTCCTCAGCGGCAGAAGCAAAAAACTTCAGACGGTGCTGAAGGAGAAGATGCAGGCAGCATCAGAGCGGCTGGATTATGAGGAAGCGGCCCTTTACCGGGATTATCTGGCGGCTGCGGAATCCCTGTCCGAGACCCAGAGGGTGGTCATGCATCACAGCGAGGAAGCGGATGTGGTCATTCCCGCCAGAGGAACGGAGCAAACTTATATGGCGGTCTTTTTCGTGAGAGAAGGCAAACTGATCGGCAGAGAGAGCTTCGAACTGGATACGGCCGCAGCGCCGGATGACGGGGACGCGGCACTGCTGTCAGCCTTTCTCAACCAGCATTACAGCAGGCTTCCGAATGTTCCGAAGGAGATCCTGCTCACCAAAATGCCGGAGGATGCAGAGGTGCTCGAAGAATATCTGGGACAAAGCGCAGGGCATAGCGTGAAACTGCTCTGCCCGCAGAGGGGAGAGAAGAGGGCGCTCGTTGAGATGGCCCGCAGAGATGTGCTCGAGATGCTTCGGACCATCGATGACCGGGCCAAGGCGGCCAGGGAGCGGCGGCAGAGCCTGGGACAGGAGATCTACGATGTGCTCCACGCCATGGGAGCATCCTCTGTGATCGATGGGAGCACGGACCCTTCGACGGGGCTGCCCGGTTATGACGGACGTCAGTTCAGAGCGGAGGCATATGACATCTCCAACACCAATGGAGTTGATACCGTAGGCGCGATGGTGACCTTTGACGGTCTGAAAGCTGATAAACAGGGCTATCGCAAGTTCCGGATCCGGACCGTGCAGGGCCAGGATGACTACGCCTGTATGCAGGAGGTGCTGACCCGGCGCTTTACCCGGGTGTTCCAGGGGGACGACAAATTCTCCGTGCTCCCTGACATCATCTTCATGGACGGGGGCAAGGGCCATGTTTCGACGGCGCTTGAAGTAATCGATGCCACGGGCTTTGATATTCCGGTGGTTGGTATGGTCAAGGACGATCATCACAGGACCCGGGCCCTGGTATATCGTAAAAAGAGCGCAGAAGGACGCGCGCAGGGCGATGAAAAAGATTCCGACTATGTGGAAATCAGCCTTGCGGGTAAACCGCTCCTCTATAGTTACATCGGCAGGATGCAGGAAGAGGTCCACCGGTTTGCCATCGAATACCACAGAAAAGTCCGGAGCAAGCATGCTGCAGGCTCTGCGCTCGATGAGATTCCGGGAATCGGTCCAACCAGGCGAAACGCCCTGCTGGAGCAGTTCAAGAGTGTGGACAATATTCGGAAGATCGCC
>JAZNNY010000125.1:0-28255 GCA_045580505.1 Lentihominibacter sp. | reverse complement strand
GGCGATGTTGTTGATCAGTTCCTGGATCAGGACCGTCTTGCCGACGCCCGCTCCTCCGAACAGTCCGACCTTACCGCCTCTGGTGTAGGGCGCGATCAGGTCGATGACCTTGATGCCCGTTTCGAAGATCTGCGCCGATGTATCCTGCTCCTCAAACGGCGGGGCCGCTCTGTGGATGGACGCCATCAGATCCGACTCGATGGGCGGCATGTCGTCGATCGGCTCGCCGATAACGTTGAACATTCTGCCCAGGACCTCCTTGCCCACGTGGATGGCGATCGGGCCGCCCGTATCGACGGCTTCCATGCCCCTTCTGAGTCCGTCGGTCGAGGACAGGGCGACGCAGCGCGCTACGTCATCGCCCAGGTGCTGCGCGACCTCGGTGACGATCCGGCGGCCGTCCAGCTCGATGTCGACTGCATTCAGCAGTTCCGGCATCTCGTCTTCCTTGAACTTGATATCGATAACAGGACCGATGACCTGATGAATTCTTCCTTTGTTCATATTCCTGTTCCTCCAGCTTAATTAATTCTGCGCCTGCGCGCCGGCCACGATCTCGATGATCTGGTTGGTGATGGCCGCCTGCCGCGCTCTGTTGTAGCTCAGGTTGAGTCCCCTCAGCATGTCCCGGGCGTTGTCCGTCGCGTTCTCCATCGCGGTTCTGCGGGCCGCGTGCTCGCAGGTCGCAGACTCAATGACCGAAGCGTACAGTTCCATCTCCACATACTTCGGGATGAGGTAATTGAACACCTCCTCCGCAGACGGCTCGTACTCCGTGATCTGCTCCGCATTTCCCGCCCGCTCGGGGTCCGGTTCGATGTGAAAGGGCAGCAGCGTCTTTTCGACGACCTTCTGCTCTATGGCGTTGACGAACGCGGTGTAGATCAGGACGACTTTGTTGATCTTTCCCTCGTCGAACATCTCGATGAGCGGCTTCGTCAGCTCTTCCGTTTCGAGGAAGGAAATGGTCTCCGGCGGCGACAGATAGGAATTGTAGATTCCGTACCCGCGCTTTTCGAAGTACTCCAGCCCCTTGCCTCCGATGGCCAGAATGTGCGGGGCCGTTTTCTCGGCGTCAATCCTCTCCTGCGCCCGCTTCAGTATGTTGGTGTTGAAGCCGCCGCAGAGTCCCTTGCTGCTCGTGACCACGATATATGCTGTCTTGTCCTGTTTTCTTTTGTTTTCCAGATATTTTGTCGGGATATCAATGCTGCTCTGGAACAGTTCGTTGATCGTATTCGTGATGAAAAGCGAATTCTCATGCGTTTCTTCGAATAGCTTTCTGGCCTTTCTCAGCTTGCCTGCCGAGATCAGCTTCATCGAATTGGTGATCCTCTCCGTGCTGGAAACGGACTTGATCCGCCGCTTGATATCCTGCATCGATTGTTTTGCCATTACTCAGTCTCCGGCTGTATGATCGGTTCCCTTTTATTCTCTCTGAGGTACTGCTCCGTAAAGCTTTCGATCGCTCCCTTTAACTTCTCCTCGGTGTCTTCCAGGATCTTGCCCTCGGTCTTGATGCTGTGTCCTACCTCCGGATGCGCATTTGCCATATACTCCAGGAAGCTCGCTTCGTAGTCTCTGACATTCTCTACGCCCACCTGGTCCATATAGTGGCCGGAAGCGGCATAGATGATCATAACCTGGTCTTCGACCGGAAGCGGTCTGTACTGCGGCTGCTTGAGCAGTTCCATCAGGATCTCGCCGTGGTCCAGTCTCTTTCTCGTCTCCACGTCAATATCGGATCCGAACTGCGAGAAGGAAGCCAGTTCTCTGTACTGGGCCAGCTCCAGCTTGATGCTGGAGGCGACCTGCTTCATTGCCTTGATCTGCGCGTCGCCGCCGACACGGGATACAGAGATACCGGCATTTACCGCAGGTCTCTGCCCGGAGAAGAAGAGTTCCGTCTCCAGATAGATCTGTCCGTCCGTGATCGAGATGACGTTGGTCGGAATGTAGGCCGATACGTCTCCGGCCTGCGTTTCTATGATCGGAAGGGCTGTCAGCGATCCGCCGCCCTCTTTATCTGAAAGCTTCGCCGCCCGCTCGAGCAGTCTCGAGTGCAGGTAGAAAACATCGCCCGGATAAGCCTCGCGCCCCGGCGGTCTTCTCAGCAGCAGGGACATGGCTCTGTAAGCAACCGCATGCTTGGACAGGTCATCGTAGACGATCAGAACGTCCCTTCCCTGCCGCATGAAGTATTCTCCCATGGCGCATCCCGCGTACGGCGCGATGTACTGCAGCGGAGCCGCATCGGATGCGGTCGCGCTGACGATGATCGAATAATCCATCGCTCCCTTTTCCTGCAGCGTCTGCGTCAGCTGGGCAACGGTGGACGCCTTCTGTCCGATCGCGACGTAGATGCAGATCACATTCTGTCCCTTCTGGTTGATCATCGTATCGATGGCGATCGCGGTCTTGCCGGTCTGCCGGTCGCCGATGATCAGCTCACGCTGTCCTCTTCCGATCGGGATCATGGAGTCGATCGCCTTGATGCCCGTCTGCAAAGGCTGGTTGACCGATTTTCTCTGCAGCACGCCGGGTGCCGGACTCTCGATCGGCCTTCTCTCTTCCGCCTTGATCGGTCCCTTGCCGTCCAAAGGCTGGCCCAGCGCGTTCACGACTCTTCCGATCAGACCTTCTCCGACCGGAACTTCCACGACGGCGCCCGTCGGCTTCACGATGTCGCCTTCCTTGATCTCCACATCAGAGCCCAGGATGACCGCGCCGACATTGTCCTCTTCCAGGTTCTGCGCCATGCCGTAGGTGTCTTCCCCGAACTGCAGCAGTTCTCCCGCCATACAGTTGTCCAGCCCATAGACACGGGCGATGCCGTCACCGACCTGGATGACGGTACCGAAATCGGTCACGTCCAGCTGGTCTTTATAGTTTTTTATATGTTCTTTGATGACTGAACTGATCTCGTCAGGTCTTAAACTCATAATCTTCTCCTACGATCTCCTCATACTCATCGATAGTTCTTCGAGCTTCTTTCTGTACGAAGCATCTATGATCCTGCCGTCGATGAAGATCTTGAATCCGGCGAGCAGGCCCGGATCCATCTCATTGCTCAGGCAGACCTTCTTCTGAAGGAGTCTGGAAGTCTCGCTCTCGATCTCGGAAAGCTGCAGGTCATCCAATCCCACAACGGACAGGACGGTCCCGTAGAGCACGCCTTCTTCCTCTTCCAGCAGCGACTTATATACCTTCATGATGCTTTCAAACCGTCCTGCTCTTCTCTTATCGACCAGGACAAATAAGAAGTTCAGAAGTTCCTTGCTTATTTTTCCCTCAAAAACGGACCTGAGTACATCCTTTTTCTCACCCGCGCTGATGCCGGGATAGGTGATGAACTTCCGAAAGTCCGGTTCCTCTTTGAAGATGTCTGCGATCTGCATGCCTTCCTCGAGAATCCGCTCCTCCTGGTCCGTTTCCCTGGCCGCCTCGATCAAGGCGGTGCCATAGGTCAGATCAACTGCTAATTCTGCCATTGTACATTCCTCGCCTTATCGATCACAGCATCGATGATGGCCTGATGGCCCTCGCGCTCGACTTCTCTTCCAACTACCTGCTCCGCCGCCATGATCACCATGTCCGCGATTTCCTCTCTGAGCTCATCCATCGCCTTCGCTTTCTCAAGCTCCGCGGCTTCTTCCGCCCGCTTCACGATTTCAGATGCCTTCTGGTTCGCTTCTTCGATGATCTCCTGCGCCTGCTTCTCGGCGCGCTTTCTGCCGGCCTTGACGATCTCGTACGCCTCGTCCTCCGCGTTCGCGATGCGGCGCTCGTACTTGGCCATCTTGGCGTCGGCCCTGCGGCTTACGATATCCGCCTGATCATAGGTGTCCTTGATGGCCTGCTTTCTGGCCTCCAGGGCACCCAAAAAAGGCTTATACAGGAACTTGCCCAGTACACCAACGAGAATGAGGAAGTTTATCACTGCGAATATGATTTCTTTCAGGTTTAATCCTAATGCATCAAGCATGAATCATTCCTCCCTGCTTCCCTGAAGCTATTACATTTTTGCCAAAAGCATGAAGGCCAGTACCAGACCGTAGATCGTCAGGGATTCCATGAAGGCGAAAGCCAGGATCATGTTGGTTCTCAGCTGTCCCATCATTTCCGGCTGCCGGGACATTCCCTCCAGCGCTTTTCCGCCGGCATTTCCCATTCCGATTCCAGGCCCCAGTGTTGAGACGCCGATTGCTATAGCTACTGCCAGCGCGATTAATCCTGTTGTCATTTGATTGCTCCTTTCAGATAGAAATAATAATTGATATCAGTGCTGCCGGATCGGCAGATTCGTTTCCTTCTCTACTGCTTCACCTATATAGATCGCCGTAAGCAATGCGAATACGATGGCCTGAATCAGCGCCAGAAGCACGACCAGGAGCTGCATCACTACGGGCAGAAGAAATGGACAGATTTCCCGGAGAACATCTACGACCATTTCATCTCCGTAGGTGTTCCCGTAAAGTCGGAAGGTCAGCGAGATGGGCTTAGCCAGCTCATCCATCAGCATCAGCGGAAGGATGAATACGAAAGGCTGGATCATCCGCTTATAGGTTCCAAAGCCGCGGTGCTCCCGGATTCCGATGAGCTGCACCAGCACGATGACCAGCAGCGCCAGTCCGGCCGGGAAGTTCATATCGCTCGTCGGTGCCTGAAAGCCCGGCGCGTGCCCTGCGAGAGGCAGAAGTCCGGAGTAGTTGCAGATCAGGATATAGATGAACAGGGTCCCGACCAGCGGGAAGTACTTCCTGCACATCTCCTCTCCCATGAGTTCCTGGAAGAAGCCGTGCAGCTTCTCCAGCCCCATCTCCACGGCGTTCTGCACGCCCTCCGGTTGATCGATCGACAGATTTCTGCCGATGATGATGGCGATGACGCATAAAACAATCGTGATCACGCCGGACGTGATCATGGCGTCTGTCATTCCTATTTCATGTAATGTGCTGATCATGATACGGGCTCCTCCACATGGTTTACGATCTCACTCATCGGCGCAAGCTTGCCGACGAGGCTGAGCATGATCGCCGCGGAGACGATCACGACCGCGAAATCCCAGGGAATCGTATCTCTCAGTAAGAAGACCAGAAGAAGGGTTAGGACATTGATCGCATAGCTGAGGCCCATGTGCTGATACAGGGTCCCCTGCGATATTTTCTTGTTGCCTTTCAGGATTCTCTTCCAAAGTGCCGTGTACTTGATGGCGCCGATCAGGCCGCCGTATGCTGCTCCGGCGAGTGCGCCGGTAATTAAGGAAACCACGAGTCCTCCTGTTCACTGTGTTAAAATGTTAAAGAATTGTATCTAAAATGTTCTTTAGACAAGTAAAGTCTAACTCGGTTTTTTTCGATGTGTCAACCAGGAAGAAGTCCACGAAAAAAAGTGAGCATACTTATGATAATTTGCCCACTTTTTTTGCTCCGTGAAACGGGCTAAAAATCACTATCTTGCTGTCTTTCTCTTTTTGGAGATTATTTTGCCAGAAGTTCATCCAGCGTCTGCCGGTAGCTCATGACGTCCGCGCCTACGATCGGCTCTCCGACCAGTTTGCCGCTGCTGTCCACGAAGTAGGTCGTCGGAATGGCGGATGCGGGGAACTGATCTCCGCAGCCTTCCCAGGACTTCAGGCTCGGATAGGTCACGCCCGTATCCCTGACGATGCTCTCGGCCTCCGCCAGATAGGTATCGTCTGTTTCCGTAACATCTACCAGTAGGCCTACCACGGTGACCCCTTGATCTGCGTATTCCTGATTGATCTTTTCAAGCTCCGGCATCTCTTCGATGCAGGGGCCGCAGTAGGTGCCCCAGATGTTGATCATCGTGATCTTGCTGCCGGCGAAGAGTTCCCCGGAGTCCACCGCGTTTCCATCCAGATCCGTCGCCTGGAAGCTGATTTCGCTTCCGGAAGGCTGCGCGGCCGCCGCACCTGCGTCCGCTGTTTCTCCGCTTCCTCCGCAGCCCGCCAGGGCAAACATCAGTCCCATGACCAGCAGCAGTCCGGCTAACATCGTTTTCTTTTTCATTTCCCAATTTCCTTTCTGCTTTATGCTTTCGTCTCTTCCAAAGGCAGGTCAGCCTGCTTTTGCACCTGCTCCGGCCCGGGGCCGATCTTCATGGCCAGCGCCTGCATCGGGCAGGCCTTGATGCAGGCCCGGCACCGGATGCATTCATTGCTGTTCGGATTCTTATGCGGATCCACGTTCATCCTGCACGTGCCGGCGCAGATGCCGCAGTCCACGCACTTCTCCCGGTCCACCCGCATGCGGATCAGACTCACCTTCTGGAAGAGCCCGTAAAATGCTCCGAGCGGGCAGAGGTATTTGCAGAACGGTCGGTAGATGAAGATCGATGCGCAGATACACAGGATCAGCAGCAGGAACTTCCATCGAAACAGCCAGCCGAGCGCCCCTCTCATCGCGCTGTTTAAGAGCACCAGCGGGATGCCTCCTTCCAGAGTTCCCACCGGACAGATGTACTTGCAGAAAAACGGCTCTCCTATCCCGTACTGGCTCCGGTAGAAGAACGGAAGCGCAAATACCATGACGAAGAGGATGAGGTACTTCAGATACCGCAGAATCCGGTCCGGTTTCTCCGGTATGGTCAGCTTCGGCGTCGGGATCTTATACAGCAGTTCCTGGATCAGGCCGAACAGGCAGAGCCACCCGCAGATGAACCGGCCAACAAAGAGGCCGATGACGGCCAGGTAGCCAATCACGTAGGCCCCGATGCCCCTGGTCCTGCCGTCGAAAATCGCCTGCATGGACCCGATCGGACACGATCCGAGCGCTCCCGGACAGGAATAGCAGTTCATGCCCGGCACGCAGATCTGTTTCAGCGGCCCCTGATAGATCGCAGGGTTTCCCGGAAGGAATCCGCCCAGATACGCGTTTGTCAGAATCCCCCAGCCGGCCTGGACCGCCTTTCTCAGTTTACCCAAGGCCGATGCACTCCATGCATATATTGATCGCCTTAGCCAGTACGATGGCCACCTCGCCGCGATAGATGCCGAACGCGCACAGCGCCATCGCGAGCGGGATCAGTGCGATCGTTACCTTTAGAGGCACTTCCCTTTTCATCGTCTCTTTCCCCCCTGGTTTATCGGTTCCCTTGATTCTACCATTCCATTGGAAGCAGAACAAGTTCATTTCCACCGTACGACCTGCTTTTGCAGGACTGAAGTGAACCGGTTCAGGATCGTGACGATGATGCCGATCATGATGATGCCTGCCACGACATTCGTGTAGTTACCGTAGGTGTTGTAGTTGACGATGTAGTATCCGAGGCCTCTGGTCGCACCCATCATCTCGGCGAACATCAGAAGCATGAACGCCATCGGATATGGCCCGTTCTAAGGAACGTCCTATTTCATCTGCCGTTCCCAGAAACGGTTCACATCCAGCTTCAAGGTCCCCGCCGTTTTTTCCAGTTCGTTCATTTCCGTTTCGGACAAGTGAAGGTTTGCTGCCGAGGCAGCGTCTTTCACATGGGAAGGCTTTGTCACGCCGATGATCGGAACCGTCCCTTTCCCGATCGCCCAGGCGACCGGAATCTGCGCAGGGTTCACCTGATGTGCTCCCGCGACCTCCCGGATCAGGCCAGTCAGCTTTTCCAGCTCTGTCATCATTGGATTATACACCTTGCCGCGGGCGGAATCCTCCGGCATCAGATGCTGCGCATCATACCTGCCGGACAGAGCTCCCTGTTCCAGAACCATATATGAGAAAAACTGCAGCCCCTTTTCGCGGCAATATTCCAGTATGCCGGCTTCCTCCGAAAACCGGTTCAGCAGACTATAGTGATTCTGCACGGCCGATAGCCTCAGCCCGTGTCCCTCAAGGATCTTCTCTGCCTCACGAATCTCCTCGAGATTATGATTGGACACGCCGATCAACGGCAGGTTCTCTCTGCCGTCCAGATACTCCGCAAGTTCTGTCGTCCAGCGCGGCGCATCGCTGGCGTTGTGGATCCAGTAGATATCGAACCTATCCTGTTTCATCCTTACGAGCTGCTGTTCCAGCATATCGACAAGAGGCGAAGCCGACGCCATATCGGCGCAGCGGGGGGTGAATTTATCCGAAAGGATGTAGCTGTCCTCCGGCAAATCCCGCAGAAAATCTGCCAGAATTTCCTCCGCCCTTCCCATACCGTAGACATACGCGGTATCCCAGAGGTTCAGTCCCTCCGCCATCGCTGCATCGAATACCTCTCGCAGTTCTCCCTTCGAATGCTCATCTCCGAAGGTCCCGTCGTTTCCCCAGGCCCAGGCTCCCAATGCGATTTTCGGCATGTTCATATTCATCTGCATTTCCTCCCTCGTATCCACCCCTTAACCAACAAGCTCTGATCCTGTGCCTGGATCAGAGCTGCCGGTAAGGAGGTCTTGTATGTAATTAAAGCAATCATTTGCTAGATTGACAGTGTGTTGATCAGGGACAGTTTCTCCAGATCCACCCCTTTTCCTCCCGGGCGAACGGCCTCTTCCAGAGGTGTTTCGGTGATCCGGTTTCCTTCGATTCCTACAGCGACATTCGATTTGCCTTCCAAAAGCAGGCGTACGGCTTTGCTGCCCATCTCCGCCGCCATGATCCGGTCTCTGGCCGACGGGCTGCCGCCCCTCTGTACGTAGGCGAGAACAGCGCTTCTGACTTCCTGCCCGGTATTATAGTGGATGACGGCCGCCAGTTCATTGACCGGGATATCCACCCCCTCTGCCTTCAGAATGATCGTATGCGTCTTTCCCCGGACGACGCCCGCCTTGATCTTCTCGCAGATGGCATTGATGTCGACCTCCACCTCCGGGATGATGATGGCATCGGCTCCGCCGGCTATGCCCGCATAGATCGCGATGTCTCCGCAGTCCCTTCCCATGACTTCGATGATGGAGACCCGGTTATGAGCGGATGCCGTATCGCGGATGTTACCAATCGCATCGAGCACCGTATTGAGTGCGGTATCGAAACCGATGGTGTTGTCGGTATAATCCATATCGTTATCGATGGTGCATGGGATGCCGATCACATTGATTCCCTGCTCCGCCAGTTTCATAGCACCGCGGTAGGTTCCGTCACCGCCACAGACAATCACTCCTTCGATTCCCTGCTCTCTGAGGTTTTCCGCCGCTTCGATCTGCCCCTCCAGGGTCATCATCCGCTTACTGCGCGCGGTTTGCAGGATCGTGCCCCCGCGCTGGATGATGTCCCCGACGCTGGAGAGGTCCATCGGAACAAAGCTTTTATCCATCATTCCCTTGTAGCCGCGCTGGATTCCAACGACTTCGATGTCATTATAGATAGCTGTCCTGACGACCGCGCGAATCGCTGCGTTCATGCCGGGAGCATCTCCCCCGCTGGTCAGGATCCCGATTCTATTGATCATGGATATATCCTCCGTTCTCTCTTTTATCTGTCTCTATCTTAAACCGCTTTCTCCGGCGGATATAGGATAAAAAGGAATTACCTGCCCTTTTCAGCAAAAAGTCCCGCCTGCCTTTGCATCATAAAACAGCCTCGGATGAGGCTGCTTCATGAGTTGTATATGAGGGCATATGTTATGGCTTTGCTGTATTAGATTCGTTCACGTCCGATCCTGGAGTAGGTCTCCGGATTGTGCTTCTCAAGGTAGGCTGCATATACGATGCCTCCCAGGAAGATGACGACTGTCGCGGTCAGGCCGAACACGGTCAGGCCGAAGGAACCACCGGTCAGCTCGCCGTAGTTGATCAGAGCGAAGTAGGTCATCATGGCGATGCCGATGAGGCCGAGGATCGGAGCGATCTTAGTGTTCCATGCGTTGCCGGCATCCCCGATCGGATTCTTCTTGAAGTACATGAAGATAGCCAGGGAAGCGATCAGCATGACCAGCATGATGGTGAAGGAGCCGATGCCATTGACTCTCGGGAAGATCTCTACCGGGTCCAGGCGGAAGATCGCCATGCAGATGACGACGATCGCATAGGTCGCGCCCACGACGATAATGCCGATATACGGAGAGTGATACTTGCGGTGCGCTCTGCCGAGAGCTCTTGGCAGGCAGCCATCCTTACCCAGGGAGTACAGATACCGTCCCGCTACGTTGACGACGGACAGAGATGACGCGAACATGGAGATCATAATGAACACCGAGATGACATCCAATACGATTCTTCCGAACAGGAGAACCATGGTATCCTGCATCATGAAGTCCATATTGCCTGCAGCAACTTCCTGTACATTATTGGCTCCATAGTAGGAGATGAATGCCCAGGTGGAGATCCCGTAGAAGATTCCGATGAAGCATACCGCGATCAGCGTCGCTCTGGGGATGGTCTTGTTCGGTTCTCTGACTTCTTCACGATAGATGACAGTGGATTCAAATCCCATGAAGGTTCCGAAGATGAAGAGCATGGACAGGCCTACCTGCGCCTCGGAATCCCAGAGTCTTGGGAAGGAGATCGCGGATCCGCCGGACATGGCGCCCGGATCGTGCAGGAAGCAGCCGATATCCATGGCGATGACGATGATGCACTCGATTGCCATGACGACGGACATGACCTTCACGGAGAGGTCAACGCCTCTCATATCCAGGAATACGATGACCGCCAGATAGATCAGGGATACGATCCACCACGGGATGTCCGGTCCGCCCAGCTGGTTGTGGACCCAGTCCGTGAATACGAGCGGGAAGTAACAGGATCCGATGAAGCCGATCAGCGGATAGCCGATGGCCGCTACGAAAGCGGCGCCCAGACCGACCTTCTTGCCGAGACCTGCGGTGATGTAGGCGTAGAATCCGCCCGGGTTCTGCATGTGCATACCCATTTTGACGAACCCGATGGAGAAGAGCACCAGAATGATGGTTACCATCAGGAAAATCGGCGGCGCGGAATTGCCGCCATACTTCAGCATCTGAGGTCCGATGCCAGCGACGGTCATCAGCGGTGCGGACAGAGCCACAACGCACATGACCAGTTGAAATGTCCCAATATTACCCTGCAGTTCTGTGGCCGGAACTGCCGCATTGTTGTTCTTTTCACTCATGACATTTTTCCTTTCATGAATGAGCCTTCCCCTGCCTCTGCGATATGTGATGTCTTAATGTCCAACTTTTATTGATAGCTTTTCTTGCAATCAGCCCGTTCAGAGAGTATAATAGGTCCGGCTCGTAAGAGTTGGCTTTGTGAAATCGCCTGCCGGGGCGAAAGGTGAGATGCTCACCCCGGCGAGGGGATTTCCTTTTTTATGGAAAGGCCCGTCGGCCTGATCCATCTATTCGTTATTCGGATACATATTTCATGTCGTTTTCTTTCATGGCCTTCATCGCCTTGTCGATGGCTACCAGTGTCTTATCGATGTCCTCCTGGCTGTGAGATGCGTTGACATACCACCTGCCGCCAAACATGATGAATACGCCGTATTCCTGCAGGTACTGCTGGAATACCTCGACAATCTTCTTGTCGAAGCCGACCAGATCTTCCTTAGTGTACAATCTTCTTCTGCCGCCCGGGATACCGAAGATGGTGGAGAAGACACCCTGGGATTCTGTGATCGTCAGTGGAATGTCATACTTCTCAGCGCATGCAATCATGCCGTCCATCAGCTGCTCCTGCAGATTCCATACCTGCTTGTAAACAGCGCCGTTGTCCTTTGCCAGAATCTCGATGGTCGCCTTGGTCGCGCACTGGCCGAGACCGTAACCCGGATAGGTTCCCGGGCAGAGGACGTAACCATCTCTGATGCAGTCCATGATCTTCTTCTTTCCTGCGACGCAGGCGGTCGGAATACCGTTTGCCATCGCCTTACCCAGTGTGCAGATATCCGGCGTTACGCCCAGTTCTGTCTGCGCTCCGCCGAGGCCGAGACGGAAGCCCGTGATGATCTCATCCATGGACATGACGACATTGTACTTGTCGCACAGCTCACGCATTCTTTCCAGGTAACCCGGCTTCGGATACAGTCCGTCGTGGTCCCAGTTAATTCCTTCGAAGTGAACGCCCGCGATTTCATCGTGCCACTTCTCGAAGGTCTCTTCCATAGCATCGAAATCATTGTAGGGGATCATGAAGATGCCATCTTCACAGTGCGGCGCACGTCCGTGTGTCTGGTACGGGTCTTCGTCAGCAGACAGGCCTCTGTCCTCGAAGGATACGCACGGTCTGCCTTCCTCGTCCGGCTTCATCCAGCCGCCCAGGATCTCATCCGCCCAGCCGCCGTAGTGGCCTTCCAGACGGAGGATTCTCGGCTTGCCGGTGTAGGCTCTCATGATCCGATAAGCCATCTTGACGCACTCCGTACCGGAGGATGTGAACTTGACTTCCTCTGCACAGGGCAGATACTTTCTCAGCAGCTCCGCAACTTCGATGTCCAGTGGCGAGAACAGCAGGTTGGATCCAATGGCCGTTCCGTGTGTCTTCATATAGTCGGTCAGGATCTGAACGAATTCCGGATGTGCGTGTCCCAGAATGTTCGGGCCCATGGAACCGTTGTACTCAATGTATTCATTGCCATCGATATCTGTCAGATGTGTTCCGATCGAAGTATCGATGAACAGCTTGTGCTTGGTGACGTCCATAGGAACTCTCAGGTTGGAGTGTCCGCCTGGATAGTACTCGTTGTATTTCTTTGACAACGCTTCACTTTTTTCTTTCTTTAACATGTCTTCCTCCTGAAAAAAATTCGTTCGTTATACATTGCGCTTTTGCTTCCGGTTTTCTACTTTCGCCACCATAATACCCTTCCTGTCCGGGTGCTGATAGTATAAAACGGAATTGCCGGTCAGTGCAGCATTCAGGGATATATAATTGGTACACTTTTGATTTGTTCCGTTTTTTGCTATCGGAAATATTCAGATAATTGTAAACTTGTGTTACAATCATTGATGTTGATGAGTGCAAAGGCAGGCCTGCCTTTGCAGAAGTCAAAGAGGTGAGACAATGATTAAGAGCTATAATAATCTTGACTTCTTCAGTCACCAGCCATATTTGGAATATAACATGAACTATGTTTCCTTCCGGCCGACGGATAAACATCCCCTGTCCGGGCTGATCTGGGAAGCCTACCAGGTCGATGACTTTGACTCCACCAAGGAGATCGCCCTGCCGGACATCTGCGCGGATATCATGACCCTGTATACGAATGACCGGGCCTACTGCTATCTGATGAGCGGCACCGACACCTCCCGGTCCATGCGGGACATCGAGTTCATCGATGAGGTGAAATCCATCTGCGGCATCAAATTCCGGCCCGGAACGATCGGAAATCTCTTTCTGGAACCGGTGTGCGATGCCGGCGGCGATTCTATCGCGGCGGAAGACATCATGTATAAAGGCGGTCAGGTGGTACGCGACCTGAAGAGCGCCGAAATCTTTGAAGACCGCATGCAGATACTGGGCAATTACCTGATGGAGCGGATGAACGATGGATATGAAGTCGATTATCTCGCCAGTTACGTGACCCGCCGGATCATGGAGACTCATGGGCTGATCCGTCTGAGCGATCTCGCTGAAGAGACCGGTTACACGGACCGGTACCTGCGCAAGGTCATGGGACAGAAACTGGGCATGAAGATGAAGACGTTCGGCCAGATCGTTCAGATGCAGTGGTCCTACCACCTGGGCAAGGAGGAGCTGTCCGATTCCAATATGGCACTGCTGGCACAGATGTGCGGCTACTACGATCAGTCCCATATGAACGCTACCTATAAGAAACTGACCGGCATGCTCCCGCGGGACGCGTTCCGGCTCTATAACGATTCCCTTTAACTTAAACTAAATCATTGCCTGTTGTTCGCTTCAGATTCTACTTTCACTTCTATTATCACATCTGAACAATGGAGGAACAGACATGACACAGATTTACGGCGGCCCGGGAAAATACATCCAGGGTTATGATGAATTACAGAACATTAAGCAGCATATTTCCTATATGGGGAAGACCTTCCTGCTGCTGGCAAGCAAAAACAGGATGAACGACCTGGGCAAGGTCATCGAGGAAAGTCTGGGAGAAGAATTCAACCTCGTCAAGCTCGTACACGAAGGCGAAAGTTCCTGGAAGAACGTCGAAAAGGCGACAGAGTGCGGACGGGAAAACAAGGTTGACGCCGTCATCGGTATGGGTGGAGGCAAGGTCATCGATACTGCTAAGACCGCGGCGGATAAAATCGGTGTTCCGATCATCGTCATCCCGACCATTGCGGCGACCGACGCTGCGACCGGGTCTCTGGCAGTCATCTATAATGAAGACGGGTCCCTGGATCAGGAAGTCCACTTCGCTAAGAACCCGGAGATCGTCCTCGTCGACACCCACGTCATCATGAACGCGCCGGCCCGCTTCCTCGTTGCAGGTATGGGAGATGCCCTCTCCACATACATCGGCGCCCGCGTTGCCTACCAGGAATACTGTGACAACGAATTCGGCGGCAAGCCGACCGAGGCGTCCATGGCCCTTTCGAGACTGTCCTACGACCTGCTTCTGAAGCACGGTGTTGCTGCGAAGCTGGCCTGCGAGCAGAAGGTCATGACGAAAGATCTTAACAAGATCATCGAAGTCAACACTCTGCTGTCCGGACTGGGCATGGAATCCAGCGGCGGTGCTACTGACCACACCTTCTACTACGCGTTCTGCTCCCTGACCCACCGGCAGGAGCACATGTACCATGGAGAGTTCGTCGCGTATTCCACGATCGCATCCCTCGTACTGCAGGGTGCTCCGGCTGAGGAGATCGATGAAGTCGTCCGCTTCTGTCAGAGCGTCGGCCTGCCGACAACGCTGGCGGAGATGCAGCTGGATGACCTGACGGAAGAAGAATACAACATGATCGCAGCGGATGTCCTGGCCCAGGGCGGACCGAAGAATCATCCGTTCGAGGTCACCGCGCAGGATGCCATCGCTGCTGTCAAGACGACCGATGCCATCGGGAAACTGTACATGGAAGGGAAAAGCCTGCTGATCTGATGAACTGAGGATCTGCCGGGAAGTGATATGCCGAGAAAAACAAGGTGGTACGATTATACCACCTTGTTTCTTTCTTGTTTCTTTTTATCTCCTCACCTGCACGGGCTTGTTCCACAAAACCAGGAGAACTCCGCCGAGAAGGACCGTCATGCCAAGGGCAATCTGCAGCGTCATCGGTTCCCGAAAGAATGCGATTCCGCTCAGAACTCCAACTGCCGGAACGGCCATGATGGCAATCGACGCCTTCCCCGCCTCCATGTGGGTCAGCAGATAGTTAAAGAGGAAGAAGGCAGCTGCAGATGCCAGCGCGCCTCCGTAAATGACCGTCAGGATACTGACCGGAGTGAAGTTCACGAGCTCCGGCGGATTCAGAATAGCATAGCCGGCCAGTATTGCGGCTCCGAACGTCATCTGCCAGGCAGAGCACTGGACCGTATCACAGCCGGACAGTTTCGCCTTCACAATCACATTGGAGGCTCCCCATAGCGCTGCGCCGGCAATATCCAGCAACATGGCCCACAATGAGCCGCCACTGTTGATGTTCATCAGAACGATCAGACCCGCTATGCACAGCGCGATACCGGCTGCCTTGCGGACAGTAAAGGATTCCTTCAGAAATATCGATGCGAGAATGCAGACGAACACAGACTGCGTGTAGTTCAGTACAGCCGTCAGTCCGGCGCCCAGATGCAGTGTACAGACCTGAATGATCAGGTTGTTTCCCGCCACCATCAGCAGGCCTGACAGCGCTATCCATTTCAGATATTGCCGCGGGGGAAGCAGCCTCCCGCGTGCCGCGCAGACAGAAAGCATAATGGCTGCACCCAGTGAAAACCGCAATGCGACGTAAATCACGGGAGAAAAATATGATCCCGCAATCCGCATGACTGCGAAGTTACATCCCCAGAACAGATATAATAGCAGCAGGCTGCCGGCTACTTTGCCTGAGATTTTGTTATTCATATTCTACCGTCTCCTTCGTCGCCCCTTTCGGTTCTCTCACCAGAATGAGGAAGGCTGTTGCAGCTGCGATCATGAGGATCCCGACAAGGCCGAAGGCAAATCTTAGCCCTGCCGCATCGGACAGGACCCCGATCAGAATCGGCGCCAACGCGCCCCCGCCGCCGTCCATCAGCATGACCAGACCGGTCACCGTTCCTGTCCGGTCCGGATAAGCATCTGTAGCAAGCCCCAGAAGGAAGGGCCAGATCGGCCCGAACGAAAGACCCGCCAGGCCCGCCAGGAGGATGGCGATGGTGGTGTTCTGGTTGATGGCAAATCCAATCATCAGTGCAGCGGATATCAGCATCAGGGCCGGAACCAGTACGCCCGCATACCGGTACAATCTACTGGCCACGAGCCGAATGAAGGCTAGCCCCGCCCAGAAAGCCGACAAGGCTGCCGCTGATCTGACAGGCTCATGGAACACAAGTGAAAAAAAGGAGTCCATAAAGAATGTTAGAGTCGTTTCGCAGAACATATAGAGGATGATGCCGATCAGAGTGCCAACCAGAAACCGCGTCATCAATCCATGAAAACCGCGCCCCTCCTCTGCCTGCAGGTGCCCTGCAGGCTGCTCTGCCATGTCAGGAAAGGGAACGAACAACACCGCAATCATGACGAGAAGGAATCCCGCTCCGCAGATGATAAACTGGACCTTCCATCCGGCACCTGCCTGTTCCATCAGCCAGGCCAGAATCAGCGGGATCACAACGCATCCGATTCCAAGCGTTCCCTGAAACAGGGACACATACTTTCCTGCCTCTCCGGGATGCGCATCCGAAAGCGCTGCCTGGCAGGTCGTTAACAGTGTTCCAAAGGCAGCTCCAGCCCCAAAGATGCCCACGGCAAAACCTCTTGGGTCCGGAACAAAGCAGCAGACAGCCGCCCCGGCCAAATAGAAAAGGCAGCCCAGGATCGTCATCTTCTTTTTCCCGATCCTGTCCGAAAGCGGCCCCACGAGGGGCGGCATGACCGTTGCCGCAATAAAATGCATGGAGATCAGGAAACCCATCGCGCTCTGCGATAAGCGATACCCCTCCGCGACCTTCAGCACGATGTACTGGTAGCCGCCGGTCTCCATTCCTATGAACACAGAGGCAGCGAACATGGCTGCCGCGAATGCATTCTTGCGGATTTTCTTTCTCACCGGAATCTCTCCTTTAACGTTTTATCTGAAGTCCCGCTCCATCTCCCGGATCTGATCTATGAACCCAGTCAGGCGGTCTTTCACCTCCGCGTCTTTTCCCTCCGCAAAGGATGCTGTGAGGAAGGCATCTGCCATGAGGTTCGCCTGATCTTTCGACACGACATTCGCCCCCATGCAGAGGATATTGGCATCGTTTATGATCCTGGCGCCCCGCGCTGTTTCGATGCTTTCGCAGACGACTGCATAGATGCCTCTATGCTTGTTCGCGCTCACACAGACGCCAGCGCCGCTGCCGCAGAAGATCACGCCGAGGTCGGCATCTGCCTTCTGTATGGCTTCTGCTGCCAGATGGCCGGCCCTGGTATAGACCATCTCCTGATCTGCCTCTGTGGTGCCAAGATCCAGAATCTCATACCCCTGCTCTGTAAGATGATCCTTGACCGCTGCCTTCAGAGGCCAGGACCCTGTATCGTTTGTTATGACTATCCGCATTGTTTTCATTGCTCCTCTCATTGTGCAGAGATTCTATCTCGCCTGATCGCGAAGATACGTCACACACCTCGGGAATATCCGGTCGGGGTTTCCTTCCGTACTGCACTCCAGCGCGCAGTATCCCTGATAACCTACCTCCTGCAGTGCTTTGAAAGCGGACCGGAAATCCGTATGTCCCTGTCCCGGCAGAAGCCGATTCGAATCCCCCAGATGGAAGTGAACGATGTGCTGCCCATGTGTCCGGATGGCCTGCGGAATATCCACTTCCTCCATATTCATATGAAAAATATCCGCCAGCAGTTTCAGATACGGACTTCCGACTTCATTGATGACATCCGCTCCGTCCTGAAGTGAATAGAAGAACCTGGTCTCATATCGGTTGATCGGCTCGATCATTGCCAGTGTCCCCGCCTCCTTGCCGGCATATTCTGAAACCCTGCTCAGAAATTCAATCAGAAGATCATGAACCTCCTCTGACGGCCTTCTCGGATGATCGAAGAGCGGCAGCGGGATCTGCGGTCCGTATTCCGGACAGACGATGGTGGGACAGCCCAGCTCAGCAGCTGCGTCCAGGGCTTTTTTCGAAAGCGCGACCTTCGCCTCCAGCGTTTCTCTATCCAGCAGCGGTTTCCTGTACGTTTCGCCCGGCATAATAAGAGAGCAGGCCGCAAGACCTGTCTCTCCTAAACCAAATTTGATTTCTCGGATTCGTTCCGGTGTGGCATCCTCCTCGAAGAGGCGGACCTCCACACCATCAAATCCGTAGCTTGCCGCGGCGTGTAATTTCTTAAGAAAGTTGTCACCCGGCATCATCCAGGTGGAACATGCAAACTTCATTTCAACTACCTCCGCGAAGTTATAAAATATGAGGAATCGTATGCAACTGTCAGTTATGACCGGTTCACTACTTTGCTTCGTCGTCAATCATCAGCATGACCTTCTGAGTCGTTGCCTTGTTGTCGATGGTGTACTGGAATGCTTCCAGGAGGTCATCCAGTGCGAAGCGGTTGGATACCAGACCATCGAAATCGAAGCGGTCCTTGATCTTGGACATGAACCGGATGGTTCTTGGGAACCAGTTTCTTGTTCCTGCGGAGCCCTTGACCAACAGAGTCTTCCAGATGAAGTCTTCCCATCTGATCGGGACCATTCTCTCATGGGAGTGGCCGACTGCGGAGATTCTGGCGCTCGGTGCAGCGATATCGAAGCAGGACTGGATGCCGGCATCGGAACCGGAGCATTCTACCAGCAGTGTTGCGCCGTCAGTTCCTGTGATCTTGCGAATTTCTTCTGCGACATTGCAGGCAGTCGGATCCAGCACGTAGTCCGCGCCATACTTCAGAGCGGTCTCTCTTCTCTGCTCGATCGGGTCTACTACGAATACGGTAGCTCCTGCTGCCGCACAGCTCATGGCTGCGGACAGACCGATGGTTCCTGCGCCGATGACGCAACAGATGTCCTGTGCATCCGGGCCTTCGAAGTTGCCCCAGACGCCCCAGTAACCTACGTTGAAGTTTTCGACCAACGCGCCCATCTCATAGGACCAGTCATCCGGAATCACGTGTGTGAACGCTTCGTTTGTGATCAGGTACTCAGCCATTGCGCCGTAGGACTCAGGCATGAATCCAACTTCATCCATGTTCTCGCATACGGAAGGCATCTTGCCATCCTTGCAGTTGTCACACTTATGGCAGGGGCAGAGGCAGTCGCCTACGACCTTGTCACCGACCTTGATGGATGTGACTGCGGAACCAACCGCTTCGACCTGACCGGCCCACTCGTGACCCGGTGTATAAGGAGCGATATCATATCTTCCCTCTGTGGACTGTCCCAGGTAACAGGAGATATCTGAACCACAGATACCGACTGCCTTGGACTTGACCAGGATCTGATCCGGTTCCAGTTCGGGGATTTCAATTTCTTCTAATCTGAGGTCTTTCGGACCGTGCATTCTTGCAGCTTTGATCTTCATTGTTTTTTCCTCCGTTAATAATCCATTGTTCAGAAGCATCGCTTCAGTTGACTGGCTGGTTTAGTACTCCAGCGTATAGATGTGTCTTCCACCGTTGGTCGGGCCCTGAATAACGGCCTCGATGTCTTCCTTCTTTCTCATGGTTACGAGATCGATCGGTGGGAGTTCTCCTGCCGGATACTTCTCCAGAATGTCGTTGACCAGTCTTTCGAGGTAATCCATGGTTGCTTCGCAGCCCTTGCGTCCCTTCTCTACGGATGCCTTCTTCGGGTTACCGATGACACCTTCCGGTGTGCAGATGACTTCCATGCCGCAGTTGCCGAGTGCGTTGTACCATTTGATCGGGCCATTGGTCCCGAGTTCGTCCGCGAAATCGATGTGGCCAGCCGGGAAAAGCGGGGTTCCCTTGGTCTCTACTGCGTCTTCCGGTCTGCAAAGATCCGGGAACATGCACATGGACCAGGACTGCTCAACTTCGCAAGCGTGCGTCAGGTGGCTGTCATAAACACCGTCGAAGCCTTCATCGTTCTTAGTTGCCAGTTCGTGCTTGGCAACGTGCCACAGATGCGGATAAACTGCGATTGCCGGAACCTGGAACTTCTTGCCGAACTTGTGGATCGCCAGAGGAATAACGTAGTCCTGTCCGTGTCCGTTGACCAGGATCATCTTACGGAACCCGGTGTTCCAGAAGCCTGCCATCACATATACGATGTAGTCTGCCAGAATCTCTTCCGGGATCATGATGGTGCCCGGCATTCCCAGATGCTGATAGGGATGGGATCCGTACCAGATCGGCTGTGCGACTGTAGCGCCGGTTGCCAGAGCAACCTGCTCGCACATTCTCGTTTCCAGATAGGTGTCCTCTCCGTAAGGAGCGTCCGGTCCGTGGTTCTCAGTGGAGCCGATCGGGATCAGGATGACGTCATTCTTCTTCAGTCTTTCCTTAACGTCCAGGTTTGTCATGTTCTGGAAATAGATACCATCGTTTTTTTCCATGTGTCCGCCCTGTGCGGGGATCTGCCATTTTGACATTGTTTCTTCCTCCTGTTTCTTTTTTTGTTATGTTTCGTTCTCTGAATAGACTTTATCTGATCCGGGCCTGGAATCAGGCTGCGGCCCGGTTTATGCACATCCTTATTTAACGCTGGTCAAGAAGGATCTCTGGTAGCAGTAAACGGTTGGTGAGGCTGTGAACTGTGCGAAGTAGTCCGGTTCACATGTCACGATGACTCTCTGCTTCATATCCTCGAACTCCGGCTCGGTCAGCATTCTGTCGAGGTCGACGTACATCTGCTGGGACTTGAGGTTACAGACGATCAGTCTGGTGTCCGGCAGATTGGAGGTCTTCAGCACGCGCAGGCTGTGACGCACGCTGTCCAGTCCGTCATTCTTTCCGGAGAGGTCGCTCCCGCGGTAGCCAACCAGGAATCTTGCCTTCTTGACCGCGGCTTCCGGATCATTGTCATCGGATGCCAGCATATCCGCCTTCATCATGTAGTCGTGAATCTCTTCCTTATAGATCGCATCCTTTGTCTCATCCAGATTCTTCAGGAGCAGTGCCAGCTGTCTGGTCTGCTGCGTTCTTCTCTCAACAAAGGCGTTGATAAAATATGGCTTCGCCTGCAGGGCCAGCGCTGTCTGATGCGGCTCCGCCATCAGCGTGAAGTTGACGCGGTAGCCTTTATCCTGAATCTTGTAAGCCAGGTTGTGTCCGTAGAAGAAGTCTCTGGCCTCGCCCTTGTCGTACTGTCCGAACTCTCCGCCCAGGAAATCACCCACGTTTTCGGCGTTGATCGGTCCGGTGTGCGGCACCTTGACGACCAGCTGATACTTGGACAGAACGGATTCCATCTTGTCGATTTCTTCCCAGATCTCTTCCTCCGGCGCGAAGGGATTGTTCAGTTCAACACTGATATCACATCCCGGTCCGACCAGCTTCTTCAGTTCTGCCAGAACCTCGAAGCGATCCTTGAATTCTCCGTTCGCGTTAGCCTTCGGGTTGTTGAGAAAACCGCTGTAGATGATCTGCGGGTTTGTCGTCAGGTTCGCGATCAGATCCTTCATGGTCGCTACCTCGAACGGGTTCGCGGTATTGGCTGAATACAGAACATTGGTCGGTCTGCGTACGCCGTTCTTCATGAAGGAAATGTTTCTCTTCAGATTGATCTGCAGCTGGCTGTCACCGCCCAGGACCAGTTCCTGCTGAAATCCTGCCGGAGTCTCGCCGGCGGCCGGCTTGAAAGTGTTGATCACTTTCTTAAATTCCTCTGTGACGCCGACATACTTGACGACGTCTTTCATCTGGTTGAATTCGCCGATGGATACTTCAATATTCTTAATCCGATCAAACAGGTCAGCGTCCGTTCCTGCCGCGACCTGCAGCTGTCCGCCGGATACCAGTGCACCCAGGGAGCATTTTAATTCATTTGTGTCTACGATACTGTTGAACATCTGCGTCTCTCCTTTTTGTTTGGCTCTTTACTAAGAGTAGCTTTGGTTTGGCTTTGGTTGCTTTGATTCGTCTGCGGGGGCCTTTCCCCTTCTGACAGTACCCATGATACCCCTCCCTCATGGGAGCAGATAGGACAAAACGGAACAGCCTGCTACGATCATCCAAAGGCAGGGCATGCTCCTTTTTTTCCTATTCTGCTTCAATACTATAGTGGTATGCTCGGAGCCAAAAGCCGACAAGTTATTCCATGAAAGAGCCTCTGCTTATGAGGACAGAATGAAAGGAAAGGTAAATAAAATGGCACTGGTTACAAGTAAGGAAATGTTTCAGAAGGCACTGAACAGCGATTATGCGATCGGCGCATTCAATGTGAACAACATGGAAATCGTACAGGGTATCACGCGGGCTGCCGCGGCGCAGAGATCCTCTCTGATCCTGCAGGCCAGCTCCGGGGCGATCAGTTATGCCACCCCTGCTTATCTGCTTCACATGGTTGAGGCCGCCATGGAGGAGACCGGGATCGACATCTGCCTGCATCTGGATCACGGTGCAAATTTCAGAATCTGTAAGGAATGTGTAGACAATGGTTTCACCTCCGTCATGTTTGACGGATCCAAATATACATTTGAAGAAAATGTCGCCATGACAAAAGAAGTTGTAGAGTATGCTCATGCGCACGGAGTCGTCGTCGAAGCGGAACTCGGTAAACTCGCAGGCATTGAAGATGCTGTTCAGGTCGCTGCCGCTGACGCTACATTCACTGTCCCTGAGGAAGCCGCTGAATTCGTCGAAAGAACCGGTGTCGACTCACTTGCTGTCGCCATCGGCACCAGCCATGGGGCATACAAATTCTCCGGGACTCCGAGGCTGGACATGGAACGCCTGGAGAAGATCCATGCCCTCATCCCGAACACCCCGCTCGTGCTGCACGGAGCATCATCCGTTCCTGCAGAACTGACCGCGCAGTGCAACCAGTACGGCGGCAAGATTCCCGGCGCGCAGGGTGTTCCGGAGAACATGATCCGCGAAGCAGCCAGACGTGGTGTCTGCAAGGTAAACGTCGATACCGACATTCGCATGGCCCTGACAGCGGAAATCAGAAAATACTTCACTGAGCACCCCGATGGCTTCGATCCGAGAAAATACATCGGCCCGGGCCGTGATGCCATCCAGGCGCTGGTCGAGCATAAGATCAAGGATGTCATGGGCTCCTCTGGCAGCTTTGATGCATAATAAATTTTAATAGAACAAACATCAATCCCCCGAAAGCTGCACCTGCTTCCGGGGGTTTTTCAGAGTACTATCAGAACACCAGCTGCACTAAAACCATATAAACCGCCGTTCCCGCCAGGATGCTGAGCAGGGCATTCCGCCGCCAGACCTGCAGCCCCACGACACAGGCTGCGGCGATCAGCTCGGGAAGGCCGAAGGGAGAAGATGCCCAGTGGACATCCTTCAGGCAGTAGATCACCAGCATGCCGATGATCGCCGGAGGCAGGACCTCTCCCAGATAGGAAACATAGGCCGGCGTTTCCCCCCGGAATACCAGAAACGGGAGGGCGCGCAGAAGGAATGTCACGACCGCCATCACGGAAACAAGGATCGCTGCTGTCATTCCCTGCCTCCTTTCCCCCGGGGCAGTTTCAGCCTGGGCAGGATCGTCAGCACCAGCGTGATGAACAGCATGGCGGGAATCAGGAAGTGCTCCGGCCCGAACATGATCAGGCAGGCCGCCGTTCCGATCAGGCCCGTCAAGGCCGGGACATGATCATGGGTCGTGATCCACTGCTCCGTAAACGAGGCGATGAAGAGGGCCGTCATGGAGAATTCGATTCCCATGGTGGAAAAAGGCAGGACCGTCCCGAGCAGGCTGCCTGCCGCGCTCCCCGCCACCCAGAAGCACTGGTTGAAGAGGGATACGAGAAAGCGGAACTGATGCGGGTCCGCCCCTTCCGGGGTTTTCCCATCGCACAGCAGCGAATAGGTCTCATCGGTCAGGGCGAAGATCAGGTACGGCTTGTACTTACCTGCCCCCTTATACCGATCGATCATGGAAATGCTGTAGAACAGGTGCCGCGCGTTCACCATGACGGTGGTCAGAATGGCGGTGATGATCGATGCGCCCCCCGCCAGCAGGCCCACGCCGACATACTGCATGGCGCCGGCGTAGATCAGAATGCTCATGGCCAGGGCCCAGACAAGGCCGTAGCCCGCCGACCGCAGGAGGATGCCGAACCCGATTCCCAGCACAACATACCCCGCCATCACGGGGAGGGATTTATAAAACGCCTGTGTTACGATCTTATTTTTCATTCTTTTATTAATCCTGCTGCAGCCTGATCACCGACCATGCCTCAATCAGTTTCTCCAGCGACCACTGCGCATTGGCGGGGCTGGTCGATGGAAGGCAGGCCGCCGGACGGCCGGTCTCCTTCTCGATGTACTTATGGTATAACTCGTGGGATTTCTTCCCGTTGCAGAAGATCTGCCGGATATCACACTGGTCCAGAATGATGCTCAGGTCATTGACCTGCACATTCCGGATGCTGGCATCGGAAGAACCGGTGATCTCACAGCTGGCAATGCTGTCCCATAAGGCCAGCCTTTGCGCGAGGATCAGCTGCCGCTTCTCATCGATCGTCTTCGGCACCGGCTGCCCGGTGACCGCCGCGATCACCTTCCAGAACCGGTTCTGCGGATGACCGTAGAAGAAGTTCTGCTCCCTGGACTTTACCGAAGGGAAGGACCCCAGAATCAGAACCCGGCTTTCTTCTGAAAACAGCGGCCCGAAGGGATGCTGTATTTGTTCATGCTCGTTGCTACGCATAGCCGTACCTCTTTCTCAGGCAGACGGTGAAGAGAATTACCGGGATGATCGAGCCCGCTTCCGCCACCGATGCGGAGATCCAGATCCCGTTCAGGCCGAAGAAAATCGGCAGGATCATGACGGCGCCGATCTCGCAGATGATGACCCGTACGGCCGCGATGATGGCTGAGACGAGCCCGTTGTTGAGCGCCGTGAACATGCCCGTGACGAAGATGTTGATCCCGCAGGTGATAAAGATCAGCCCGTAAATGCGGATGCCGTGCACCGCCATGTCCACAAGGTCCGCATCATATCCTACGAAGATGGAGACCAGGGGCCGCGCGAAGATGATGATGACCGCCAGCATGAACAGGCCGCCGCCCTCCATGAGGAACATGCTCTTTTTGAAAAGATTTTTCATCTCCGTCTGGTTCTTCGCCCCGTAATTGTAGCTGAACAAAGGCTGGACTCCCATGTTGTAGCCGGCGAAGATTGCGAAGAAGATAAAGGTGCAGTACTCCATCACGCCGAAGGCTGCGACTCCGTCGGAGCCCGCAATCCGTAGCAGCTGGAAGTTGTACAGCATGGTCACAACGGATTCCGAAACGGTGGAAACGAGTTCCGAGACCCCGTTGGTACAGGCTTTGGCGAGGGCTCTCAGATCTGCCTTTGCACGGCCGATGTGCAGCAGACTGTCGTTCGGCCGAAGGAAGTAGATGAGCGGCACGATCCCTCCGACGATCTCGCTGATGCCCGTCGCGATGGCCGCTCCCGCAACGCCCCAGTGGAATACCGCGATCATGAAGAAATCGAGAACGATATTGGTCAGCCCTGCGATGACCGTGATCCAAAATCCCAGGCGCGGCTTCTCCGCGGTAACGAAGAGAATCTGGAACAGATACTGCAGCATGTAACACGGGACCGTGAACATCCCGATGATGCCGTAGACCATGCAGGGGTGGATCATCTGCGGTTCTACGCCAAGCAGGCCGATCACAGGCCGCAGGATCAGGAGCCCGATGATGGCCATGAGCACGCCCATGCCGGCGCAGACGAATACGAAGAAAGAAAAGAACCCGTTTGCCTTCTCCCGCTCCCCCTCTCCCAGGGTCTTGCCGATGATGGCGGATCCGCCGGTGCCGATCATGAGGCCGAACACGCCGAGGACAGAGAAGATCGGGAACGTGACATTGACCGCCGCGAACGCCACCTTACCAACAAAATTGGAAATAAAAAGTCCGTCCACGATGCCGTAGAACGACAGGAAAATCATGTTGGCGATGGTCGGCAGGACGAATCTGGAAAGTCTCCCGTAGGTAAAATGATCGGATAGCTGGATTCTTGTTTTTTTGGTCATGGGTTTCATGACACTGATTTTACTATATTTTCGTTCTTTTTTCGACCATTTGTCGTATAATACTGACATAATCAGCCCGAAAGGAGCTATGAAAATGGCAACCACACAGATTGTACTGTCACTCGCCAAATTGTTTCTGATGATCATCCCCGGAATCATCCTGTCGAAAGCGGGCGCGCTGAATGAGCAGCAGAGCAAGGGGATTTCTTCCGTCGTTGTCAACGTGACCTGGCCCTGCCTGATCGTCATGTCCCTGCAGCGGGAGTTCAGCCGGGAGCTCGTGATCAACATGGGGATCCTGGCCGTCGTCGTCATCGCCGATATGATCGTGGCCTTTATTCTATCCCGGGCGGTCTGCCGGGCAATGAAGATGGAACAGTCCAAGGCCTATCTCATGACCTTCATGCTCATCGTCGGCAACACCGGATTCATGGGAATCCCGGTCTGCACGGTGCTCTACGGGGCGGAGGGCACCTTCTACGCCGCCCTGATCGACAGCATTTTCGATATCTTTATCTTCACGGGCGGTATGATTCTGATCGAAAAGTCCACCGGAAAGCACATCGGCCTGAGCCCGAAGCATTTCCTGACGCCCGGCTTCATTTCCATCATCGTCGGCGTCGGCCTGTTCGTTGCCCGGATCACCCTGCCGGAGATCATTTCGGGACCGATGGATGTGATCGGATCCGCGACCTCCCCGCTGGCCATGCTCATCGTGGGCTTTCAGCTTGGAAAAATCAACTTCCGGGACCTCATCGGAGATCCGCGGATGTATGCGCTCTGCGCGCTTAAGCTGATCGCGCTTCCCCTGATCTTTCTGTTCCTGCTGCACCTGGCCTTCCCGGGCATGCCGCTTCTGGCCAAGGTCCTGGCCGTGGAACTCGCCACCCCGGTAGGCGTCGTCTCCACCATCTACACCCAGCAGTATGACGGGGATGTGGGCTTCGCGACCCGCGGCGTCATGCTGTCCACGGTCCTGTCCCTGCTGACCCTGACCCTGTTCGCCATCGCGGCGGAGATGATTTGACTGCCCAAAAGGAGTCCGCACATGATCTACATCGAATCCACCAGCACCAATCCCTATTACAACCTTGCCCTCGAAGAGTATGTCTTCGAACATCTGGACCAGCGTGAGAACTATTTTATGCTCTGGCAGAATGAGAACACCATCGTCGTCGGCAAATACCAGAATACCGCAGAGGAGGTCAACCAGGAATTTGTCGCGGCTCAGGGGATCCGGGTCGTCCGGCGGCTTTCCGGGGGCGGAGCGGTCTACCACGATGCGGGAAATCTGAACTTCACGTTCATCGCGGACCAGAAAGGATTCGCAGATTTTAACTTCGAAGCATTTGTGAGCCCTGTGCTGCGGGCGCTGGATTCTCTTGGCGTGCATGCCGAATTCACCGGCCGCAACGATCTGGTTTTGGACGGCTGCAAATTCTCCGGAAACTCTCAGTATGCGAAAGGCGGCCGCGTACTCCATCACGGCTGCATCATGCTTGACTCCAATCTGGATAAGGTCGGCGATGCCCTGCGGGTCAGAGAAGCCAAATTCACCTCGAAGAGCGTTAAATCCGTCCGCAGCCGGGTCACCACCATCAATGAGCACGCCCCGCGGAGGATCTCTATGCAGGAATTCAAGGACGCGCTGAAACAGCAGGTTTTCGGCGGAGGCAACGTCCGGGAATACGTACTTACCGAGGCTGATCAGGAAGCTGTCCAGGCTTTAATGCGTGAGAAATACGAGACCTGGGAGTGGAACTATGGCTTCTACCGGTCCTACTCCATCCGCCGGGAGCAGAAATTTGCCGGCGGGCTCGTCACCGTGGACATGGACGTGGCGCACGGCGTTATCTCCGAGATCCGCCTGTCCGGCGACTTCTTCGGCAGCGGCGATCTCCACGATCTGGAGCAGGCCCTGCAGGGGGTCCCCCTCGATGAGCATCTGGCAGACCGGCTGCAGGAGCTCGGAATAGAGAACTATATCCACGGCGTGTCCGCTGCGGAGATGGCCCTTCTGATGCGTTAGAATGAGACATGAATGAGACAGGGGACGGTTCTCTGTCTTAGGAAGTCGGATCGTAGCCATGT
>JAZNNY010000124.1:0-2074 GCA_045580505.1 Lentihominibacter sp. | reverse complement strand
ATCTACGAAGTCCTTGATCTGGGATTCGGGAAATGCCGGATGTGCGTTGCCGGCCCTGAAGAGGCGGGCGCTCTGTTAAACGGGCAGGGGCAGATCCGGGTGGGGACCAAATATCCCAAGATTGCAAGAGACTATTTTACAGAGCGGAAAAACCAGACGGTGGAGATCATCAAGCTGAACGGCTCCATCGAGCTTGCGCCGATTGTGGGACTTTCAGAGGTGATCGTTGATATCGTGGAAACCGGCTCCACTCTGAAGGAAAACGGCCTGAAAGTACTGGAGGAGGTCTGCCCCCTGTCTGCCAGGGTGGTGGTGAATCCGGTCAGTATGCGGATGGAAAATGCCCGCATCACGAAGCTTCTGGATGATATGAACCGGATTCTGACACAGAAATAAATCCGGACTCCGGCATTCAGAGACAGGCCTTCCATGGCACGGCGCAGCAGGAACGCCGCCGGCGGTCCTTAAAAAGGAGGAAACCATATGAGAATCGTCAGACTGACAGAGGAGACGAGAAAAGACCTTTTAAACAATCTGCTGAAACGGAGTCCCTCCAATTATTCCGAGTACGAGGGGACTGTCAGCCGGATCGTCGCGGACGTCCGCGAAAAAGGAGACGAGGCTCTTTTCGCCTATACAGAGAAGTTTGACCATATGAAGCTGACGAAAGAGAATATCACGGTGACGGAGGAAGAGATCCGGGAGGCATACGAACTGGTCGATCCGAAACTGGTTGACGTGATCCGCAAGGCTCTGGTCAATATCCGGACCTTTCATGAGAAGCAGCGCCGCAGCAGCTGGTTCGATTCCGATGAGCGGGGCGTACTCCTCGGGCAGAAGATTGCGCCTCTGTCGCGTGTCGGCGTCTATGTTCCGGGAGGAAAAGCGGTCTATCCGTCTTCTGTCCTGATGAATATCGTGCCGGCAAAAGTCGCCGGCGTTCCGCAGATTATTATGACCACGCCTCCGGGAAGGGACGGAAAGATCAGTCCCAATACCCTGGTAGCAGCACACGAGGCAGGGGCGGATGTAATCTATAAGGCCGGCGGCGCCCAGGCCATCGCGGCGCTCGCGTTCGGAACCGACAGCATACCCAAGGTGGACAAGATCGTCGGACCGGGCAACATTTTTGTGGCCCTGGCAAAGAAGATGGTCTACGGCTTTGTGGGGATTGATTCCATCGCGGGGCCGAGTGAAATCACCGTTCTTGCTGACGGGACGGCCAACGCGCATTTTGTGGCAGCGGACCTGCTCAGTCAGGCGGAGCATGACGAACTTGCATCGGCGATCCTCGTTACAACCAGTGAGAAGCTGGCAGAGGATGTATCGGATGAGATCGATCAGTATCTGAAGAAGCTCTCCAGACGGGAGATCATACAGAAATCTCTTGATAATTACGGATATATCCTTCTGGCAGGCAGTCTGGAGGAAGGAATTGACACTGTGAATTCGATTGCTCCGGAACATCTCGAAGTCGTCACATCGAACCCGTTCGAAACGATGATGAAGATCCGCAATGCCGGAGCCATTTTCCTGGGAACCTGGTCCAGCGAACCGCTGGGAGATTATTTTGCAGGACCCAACCACATTCTGCCGACAAACGGGACAGCCCGGTTCTTCAGCCCGCTGGGCGTGGATGACTTTATCAAGAAATCCAGTATCATATATTATTCAGAAGAAGCTCTGAGACAGGTGCATGAAGATATAGAGCAGTTCGCGAAAGCAGAGCAGCTTACGGCGCACGCGAATTCGATCGCGGTCCGTTTCGGAATCGAACTGTAGGTTGTAAACAGGCGGAAGATCATCAGCAGGATCGGGGGATACTATGGCACGGATCGCTGAAGTGGAAAGATATACCAAGGAGACAAGCATAGAGATTCAGCTGAATCTCGACGGGAGCGGACAGGCCCAGATCGATACGGGCGTGGGCTTCTTTGATCATATGCTGGAGGGATTCGCGCGTCACGGCCTCTTCGACCTGACCATCAAGGTGGACGGCGATCTTCAGGTGGATGACCATCACACGATCGAGGATACAGGCATCGTCCTGGGACAGGCGATCGCCAGGGCAGTC
>JAZNNY010000123.1:0-4137 GCA_045580505.1 Lentihominibacter sp. | reverse complement strand
CGTGACTTCCGTCCGTCAGCACGAATACATCCGTCCTGTCCGGGGCCTTCAGCAGCGCTGCCGCCGCCCCCAGACACTCGTCATCAGGATGGGGCGCAATCACCGCGATCCTGTCATCCGGCTGAAATATCAGTTCTTCTCTCATTTACTGCTCTCCTCCATTAGAACAAGCTTAACCGTTTTCCGTATTTCCTGCAGGACAAGCTGCCGCCCCAGCGGGTTTTCAAACCAGTTTTCGGCGTGGGTGGTGGGGCCGTAAGCCGGCAGCCAGTAAACCTCTTTGTCGCCGAAGGCGCGTGTCTTTTTTGCCAGAATTTTCGTTCGCGGGATGTGAAAACCTCCCGTCATGACTCCGATCCTCTCCGCTCCGATCTCATGGACAATTCCTGCGGAAAGTTCCAGGTTCTGTTTCGTGTATTTCGCCCGGTTTTCCAGATAGATCTGTGACTGCGGAACGCCCTGCCTTTGCAGATATTCCGACATGAACTCCGCCTCCGTCTGGATTCCGTTCAGATGCATGTTTCCTCCGCTGACGATCACGCGCAGCCCGGGGTTCCTGTTGAACAAAGGCAGGGCCTGCGCGGCCTTATACTCACAGTTGGTGCTCCCGAGAATCACCAGTGTGTCGATGGGAGCATCATGACCGGAAACCTTTCCGAAGGCGATTTCGTTGATCTTCGGCAGATTCTCAGCTTTCTCCTCCGGATGCTCCTCGAACCGGCTGATCGTTCGCTCGATCTCCATCGACAGGTCGTATGCAACAAAATCCAGGCGTTCTTCGTGCTCCGTTCCCTTGGAAAGATTCAGGAAACACTTCATTTTCTCATCATGGAGCATCATAATCTGTCCGAAATAATCCGGAATGTATCTGGATGACATGGATTGGCTGCTCCGCTGGATATACCGCAGCGCGATCAGCGAAGATGTGATGATGCTGCTGCAGAGAGAAATGTATTCATAATTGAACAAACGGTCTTCACCAAATACGATGCCCTCATGGAAGCGGAGCTTATGCTCCTCCAGGATGCTCCTGCGATAGAATTTATTGCAGTTCGAGTAAACCAGGAGCTGCCTCGTCCGAATGTATTCATCCGCAAAATCCGAAGCACTCTCGTAATGATGATCCCGGACGGTCCAGTACTCATTGTTCCCCTGCAGCGGAATCCGCTCGATCCCGAAGATGTACAGGTCTGCGTCCTCCTCCAGAAGCGGCCTGCTTTTCTCCAGGATATCGTCCCGGATGCAGTCATCGCAGTCCATGAATGCCACAAACCTGCCGGCTGCCAGATCAAGACCTATGTTTCTAGCAGCGGAAGCACCCCGGTGCTCCCCATAAAAGACCTCCAGATTGCTCCGGGTCCCTTCGTAGGCCTGCAGCTTTGACACCGTCCCGTCGGTCGAACCGTCATCCACAATAATCAGTTCGCAATCCTCCGGCAGCTGCTGAAGAACCGACTCGATTCCCTCCTGCAAAAATGCTTCGCAGTTGTAGGTCGGTATAATGATTGACAGTAGTAATTCCATACCCCACCTCGCTATACATATACATAGTCATGATACCACATATCCCTCCCCTTTTTTGTACTTTATGCTATACTTGTTAAAGAAATTACTATTCTGGCGAGGCAGGAACATGATTACCATCGGAAAACCGTACATTACAACAGAGCAGGATACGGCGTATCTGTGCGCGCCGGTGCAGATCTCTGAAGATACCGTGCAAGTCTACCTGGAGCAGACCGCTGCGCTGAAGAACACCGGCTGGCTGACGGCGTATGATTACCCGCCGTCCTCCTGGCAGAAGCCGGGCAGCAGTCTTTGGTTCTCCGCCCCTGCAGCGTACGCGGAGTATCTGTGCACGGAGCGCAGCAACGCGTTCGTGATGGCCATGCTCTGGTACGGGATGATCACGGGTTCGGATATACGGTTTGAGGCGCCGCTGTCTGAACGGCTCTACGATGGTTTAACGCAAAGGCTGGTCCCTGCCCTGATGGGAAAAGACGGGGCTATACGGCTCGAGGGGCCGGTGAGTTCAGAGCCCATCGCCTGCGCAGGAGGCGTGCTGACCGGCATGTCCTGCGGCGTAGATTCCCTCTATACCCTGCGCTGCTACGACCGGCCGGATGCTCCGGAAGGCATGCAGCTGACCCACCTGGCCTACTATGACAGCAATTATCTGCTGCCTTTTCTCGATCCGCCTTACGATGTCCGGCAGATCTACCGGGAGGAGGAAGAGATCTTCTCGCACATCATCGATCACGCGTACATCATCGCAGCGCATCACGATCTGCCGCTGATCCTCATGAGGTCCAACCTCGAAGAGGACTTCTACAGAGGCGGCAAGATCTACAGCTCGATGTACAGGTTTCTGGCATGCACACTGGCGTTGGAGCATCTGTATGGGACCTACATCAGTTCCTCTTCCGGACACGACAGCGATCTGATCGAAGCTTCGCTGACGGTACCGACCCAGCATTATGAGGGACTCATCTGCGATTGCTGCCGGACTGAAACGCTGCATTATATGAACAGCGATGTCGTCAGCCGCCCCGAGAAGCTCGAGGCGCTGGCAGACGATGCGGACGCGCGGAAGTACCTGCTCGTCTGTTTCAACACAGGAAAGCAGGAAAAAAACTGCGGCAGGTGCTACGCCTGCATGAAGACGATGATACCGCTCGATGTCATGGGCAAACTGGACCGCTTCGAAGCATGCTTTGATCTGGATAAATACGATCGGGAGCGAGAAGAGGTGTTCGAATCACTGGTCCTCTTCTCTCAGCGTCCGGAGGCAAGTTCTGCCAGAGAGACCGTGCAGCAGATCCTGCAGCTTGCGGACAGATACGATAATGCGGCCGGAACTCTCTTCCGGTCGGTCTATGAGAGGATCTCGCGGTCCTGAAAGAAAGGGATGCTATGGGAATAGGAAGCAGACTTGATACGCTGCTCTACGGCGTATCGCTTAGAACAACGATCAGCACGAAGAACCGGTATTTCAGAAGGCCGATGGAACAGGCCAACCGTGAACTTGCCAGGCGGGTGACGAACGGATGGGACCGGGAAATCCGCAGGCAGGAATACCTGGAAACCGTTGTGCCTTATTGGAAGAAGTTCGGCCGCCGGCCGAAGCGGTTCTGGTTTGAACTTGCAGGCTCCCGCGATCAGAAGATGGATCCGCGCTTCATTCCTTCAGACCTGTACTATATCGAGCTGGCGCCCTACATCAATAACCTGCCTTTTCACTGGGCACTGGAGGACAAGAACTATCTGGACAGAAGATTCCCCGAGGTGAAACAGGCGCAGACCGTCTGCCGCCGGATCGCCGGGGAGTTTTACGATGAGAACATGAAAAACATCCGGGAGGAGGATGCCCTGAAGCTCTGCAGGGAGCACGGAGGGGAGCTCTTCGTCAAGCCGTCCGTATACAGCTGCTTCGGCAACGGGATCAAGCACTTCGATCCGTCTGAATGCACGGACTCGCAGATCAGGGGCTTTTTTGCCGCGACCGGGGCGAACCTGATCGTCCAGGAGAAAATCCTGCAGCACGCGAGCCTGGCCTCGCTGAATCCTGACGCGGTCAACACCCTCCGGGTATTATCTCTATTCGTGGAGGGCAAGGTCCATATCCCCCTCATGTACCTGCGCGTCGGAGCTGAGGATACGTCACATGTGACCGTGGGCGCCGAATGGAATGCGGAGATCCTGCCGGACGGCCATGTCTGCAGCAGAGTCTGGCACGACGCCGGATACTGGATCTCTGCCCGGGAGGAAGGCCTGTTTGATGACAGTTTCCTGATCCCCGGCGTGGGCCTGGTCTGCGAGAAAGTCCGGGCGCTGCATCCGCAGGTAGGACACCTGAAGTGGATCGGCTGGGATTTCACGCTCGATCAGGACGGCGATCCGCTTCTGATCGAACTGAATACCGTCCCGGGCGATCATGCCCAGCGGGTCTGCGGGCGGCCGCTCTTCGGGGAGATGACGGACTGGGTACTGGAAGACTTCTTCCACAAACGGAGCATGGAAGGGTTCCAGGCACGCGGCTCCTGGACGGTAAACAAAGATATCCGCAAATACCGGGAGTAGGAAACTTAAAAAAGTGTTATAATCGATATATATAAGACAGGGGACGGTTCTCTGTCT
>JAZNNY010000122.1:0-7223 GCA_045580505.1 Lentihominibacter sp. | reverse complement strand
AGAGAACCGTCCCCTGTCTCACCGTCCCCCGTCTCACCGTCTCATTTCTTTACCCTTTGATTTTTGTCTCTCGTTTTGATATATTTATGATATAATTATGATATTCGAGAGGAGGACGCCGCATATGCTGATCAGACCTGTTACCGATCTGCGAAATCACTATCCGGATGTCGAGAAAGATCTCAGGGAATCCGGTGTTGTTTATCTGACAAAGAACGGATACGGCACCGCTGTTTTGATCAGCCTCGACGAATATACCGCGCTTACCGGTGGGCAGGACGCACCTGCCTTTTCATCAACGGATCACGAAAAGCCGAAGGCTTCTGAAGGCCGCGGATTTCTCCGTAAATTCGCGAATCCGGATCTGATGCCGCTCGAGAAAGAAGCCGGGCGCATGCACGCAGCTCGAAAGCACAGGAATTATACAGTGGAGGGAGACGATGAATAAGGTCCTGATCGATACGAACGTACTCCTCCGCTACCTGCTGGACGACGATGAAAGTATGGCCCTCATCGCGGAGCACATCATCGATGGCGGAGCATGGACCACTCCCGAGGTCCTTGCGGAAATCACCTATGTGCTTGACAGCGTTTACGGCCTTCCACGTCAGGACATCCATGCCGCGCTGTGCATCGTCGCGAATCAGGTCGAATTACGGCCGCAGGAAATATCTCTGGAAGCAATCCGGGAATACGGAGAAACGAAACTGGACCTTGTGGACTGCATGATGATTTCCTATGCGAAAGCAGGCAGCACACGCGTCTTCTCTTTTGACAAAAGAATCAACCGGCGCCTGTCGGAGGCTTGAGTCCGGCATTATATATACGACTATCAGGGGGATCTATCAATGAAGAAAAAGAAAAACAGACGTATTAAAGCAATACTGATCATCTTGATCGTTTTCATTCTGGGAGGCGGCGCTTTCGCCTTCTATTATTTCACCACGCCGCAGATCACGCTGAAGGGCGATGCCGTCATGGAAGTCACGATGAAGGACGGCTACACGGAGCCCGGCGCGGAAGCAACATTTTCGTTTCACGACATCAGCAGCCACATCCAGATCGACACGTCCGACCTGAACGACAAGAAGGTCGGTACCTATACTGTCACCTACACGGTCGATTATCTGGACAAATCCGCGAGCAAAAGCAGGACTGTCTCTGTGGTCGACCGCGAGCCGCCGGAAATCACATTAACGGACGGAGATCACCTCACGGTCCTGCCTATGAGTCAATTTGAAGACCCCGGTCTTACGGCCGTCGATGATTCCGATGGCGATGTGACAGATCAGGTCACGGCCAGGGGCATCGTAGACACCTCCAACCGGGGAGACTATGAAATCAACTATACGGTCTCCGATTCCTACGGCAACGAAGCCACGGCAACGCGTACCGTGACCGTTGAGGGAGAGCCTGTCCGCGAAATCAAGAAGGTCATCTACCTGACCTTTGACGACGGTCCGAGTTCGACCGTCACGCCGAAGATCCTGAAGACACTGGAGAAATACCATGTTCCCGCCACCTTCTTCGTCATCGGCTACGACAGCGATCCGCAGAAAATCAAACTGATGCAGCGCGCCCTGAAAGACGGCTGCACCATCGGAATCCACGGAATGTCTCACGACTACGGCAAGATCTACGCCTCCGTTCCTGCCTTTATGGAGAATGTCACGAGCCTTCAGGCCGCTCTGAAAAAAGATCTGAACTACGACGCTTTCGTGATGCGCTTTCCCGGGGGCAGTTCCAACACCGTCAGCGCAGAATACTCTAAGGGAATCATGAGCAAGCTCGTCAAGGAAGTCCAGGCAAACGGCTTCCTATACAATGACTGGAATGTCGACTCCACCGACGCCTCCGGAAACAACATTCCGGTGGACCAGCTCGTAGAATCCGTCAAGGCCGGCTGCAGCAAAAAAACCTACAACGTGATTCTCATGCACGACACCGACGCCAAGGGAACCACCGCGAAGGCCCTGCCGAAGATCATCAAGTGGGGCAAGAAAAAAGGCTATACCTTCAAGGCGATCGAACCGGATTCGCCGATGGTGCATCATGGGGTTAATAATTAATTGAGCAGCAATTCCTCGATCGATGTGATGATTTCAGGATTCGGATATCCTTTCCCTTCAGGCCCGTCCATGCCGTAAGCGAGGAGATAGCCGAAATTGTCGGCCATGCATTCCTCCGGGTCTATCACATAGTCCGTATTCTTACCGAAGATCTCGTCGAAATTCTCCGCTTCTTCCGGTGTGTAATATTTATCGGATCCATCGATCGGAACGAGCGCAGTCGTGCCGCTGTCAAAGAACCGGTCCCCTTCTTTCTCGAAGTGTTTTGTCGTCACGAAAGCGGTAAAGCACTCGACCGGTTCTCCGTCTATCATGAAGGTCGCATAGGCGTTGTGATGCTCCACATCCGGATTGGATATGAAATATTCGTGCACTGACTTCGGAATGACGAAATCCTCATCCTGCACGGTGAAGTGAATGATCTGGTACATTTCCGAGCGGAAATCGGGATTGCATCTGGTAATGCAGTGGAATAGTTCGTGCGCGAAGATATAGTCAAGCTTTTTAACCCCTTCTTCCCCGTCCTTGTTGATCTTCGCCATAGCATTCCCATCGATATAGATCTGCGTGCCGTGGGTATAGGCCATGGCATCGCACTCCTCTTTCATGGTCGTATTGATGAACACGATCTGTTCCATCTCGGGAATCTGATAACCTTTTTCCGTAATCACAGCTTCCGTGCGCGCCATGTGCTCATCGATGATCGCCTTCTGTTCATCCGTAAAATCGATTACCTGCTTTTTCGCGAATGCCTGGTATTCATCCATGGTGGCCCCCGTTTTCTGCATCCTGAAGTCGAGATCATTCTGCGAGAAGCCATCATAATAGGCATCGTTGGCCAACATCAGCTGGGCGCCTTCGCTGCCGTCAGCAATGCGATAATCCAAAGCAGTTTCAGTTTCCTGCGTGCCGGAATCCTCTGCCGGCTGCGCCTGCCCCTGGTCCTGCCCGCATGCAGACAGCAGCAGCAATGCGCTGATCAGCAGAATCAGTACATAAACAGATCTTTTTCCCTTAAACATCCTAACGCTCCCCTTTCTTCAGTTCTTCCGTAGGTTTTTTTAATTCTATCATATATAATATGTGTATGAAAAGCATTACAGATCCCAAGCAACTGAATCTGTATCTCTCCGATGAGTCCCGCCGCGTCGGAACTGCGCGGGAAGTCTGTTTCCCGGAGACGGAGGAAGACCTCCGCTGCCTGCTGCAGGCGGACAGGACCTCTGCTGTCACGATCCAGGGCGGGCGTACCGGGCTCACGGCCGGAGCCGTTCCGAATGGAGGCCTGGTGGTGAATCTTTCAGCAATGAACCGGGGAATCTCCTTTCCTTCTCCCCAGTCTGTTCTCGTCCAGCCCGGCGTCCTGCTCTGCCATCTGCAGGAGCTTCTCGGCAATCGCCATTTATTCTTCCCGCCGGACCCCACGGAAACCACCGCTTCCATCGGCGGTATGGTCTCCTGCAATTCCTCCGGCGCCAGAACCTTCCGCTATGGCGCAACCAGAAATCACATTCTTGCCCTTCGGTTGGTGCTCTCCGACGGCAGCGTCCTGTCGATCCGCCGGGGCGAGTGCCTTGCAAAGGCAGGACGGTTCTCTGTTATGACTGACGATGGGTGGACCATTTCCGGGAACCTGCCGGACATCAGGATGCCCCGGGTCAGCAAGCATACTGCCGGTTACTTCATCCGGCCTGACATGGATATGATCGATCTTTTTATCGGAAGCGAAGGAACGCTGGGCATCGTAACGGAGGTCGAATGCTCCGTACTCCCTGCGCCGAAGGAGCTCTGGGGAATGATCATCTTCTTCGAAACCGAAGATGCCGCCTTAAGCTTCGTCCGCCTGCTGCGCGGGGACTGGCGCGACCGGGCGGGCTCCGGCCGGCCGCCTGGCCTGCCTTTGGAACCGGAAGCCATAGAATTCTTCGGATCTGATACGCTCGCTATGCTGCAGGAATCACAGGAAGATGGTTCTATGCTGACCGATCTCCCGGAAATCCCCTCCGGCTGCGCGGTCTATACGGAGTTCGCCTCGGACAGCCGCGACGGGCTTGCGCCTCTCTGCCGCGGGCTGGGGGCTATGATCTCTCAGGTCGGCGGCGATGCCGGCAGGAGCTGGTTCGCTTTCCGCGGCCCTGACATGAAACGGCTGAAGGACTTCCGCCATGCAGCCCCGGTCTGTGTGAACGAGCGAATCAGCCGGATCCGCAACGAGCATCCCGGCATCACCAAACTGGGCACCGATATGTCCGTACCGGATGACTGCCTTGAACGGGTCTTCGCCATGTACCGCGAGGGCCTGAGCAAAGAAGGCTTTCAGTCCTCCCTGTTCGGTCACATCGGCAATAACCACCTGCACTGCAACATCATTCCGGCAAACGAGGATGAATACAGACGCGGCAAAGACCTCTATACCCGCTGGGCGGACCAGATCGTCCGCATGGGCGGCTCCGTATCCGCGGAGCACGGCATCGGGAAACTGAAGCCCTGGCTTCTGAGGAGGCTATATACAGAAACAGAGCTCCGTTCCATGATGGAACTGAAAGCTCTGTTTGATCCTGCAATGCGGCTGAATCCCGGGAATATCTTCGGGAGGGTGTAATTCAGAACCGCTTATACTTCCAGCCAGACCAGTACTTTACTCCCTTAACTGTCTTGTAGGTGCGTACGCGCACCTTTGAGTACTTTGACTTCTTAACGTGCTTGAAGGTTTTGGAGAGTTTACTCTTGCCCTTTACAATTGCTGTCTTGTAGACAACATTAATTGGCTCGTCGCTGTCATCATAGCCAAGGCGGACTAACTGTACCTGATAGCCGGAACAGTTTGCGACCTTCTTCCACTTGATCACGGCCTTTGATTTGGTGCGCTTAGCGTATTTGATTTTAGATGTAGTTTTTGGAACGATCTTGAAACTCCCCTTAAGCTGGCCGACATAGTCGCCTTTCCCCTTGAGGGTATAGTTGTATTTACCAATTGCCTTTCTGGTTTTTTTGGCGTATACGATTTTATATTCCGTTCCAAGTTTGGCATCAGTAATTCCAAGATCCGAGTCTGTCAGGCTCTTTTGTTTGCCGTTGTATACCTTTTTGATATTTCCATATCCGGCAAGTCCGGAAATGTTGTAACTCTTTACAGTGACCATCCCGAAATAGTTATCTGTACTGATTCTGACTTTATGCTTCAGCCATAATGATTTCAATGTGTTCAAAAACGCCGGAAGGATGGTGACCGTGTTGCCCGATATGGTATAGTCCTTATCTGGCGTAAGCACCATATCATCAGTCCAGAGTTCCACTTTGGCACCGGTCAGATCAATAGTTTCACTTGGCGTCAGATCAACAGACTTATCAGCATTTTTACTTGCCTTAAATTTTATCTCTTTTGGGCTGATATAATAATCCGCTGTGAATGAGCCTGTCAATCCCGATCCTGACTTGCCTGTAATTTTGAAGGTTTGCGTTCCTACACTGATCTGATCAGTCAGATAAGACACCGAGTATTTGCTTTCCGACACAAGACTGTCATCGTCTTTGTAATGTTCCGTATAGTAGTAATACGACTTCTCATAATCCCCGGTGTATTCATCCCAGATCGCGCCACTTTCGATCACAATAAAAGCCGGGGTTATTTTACTTCCTGTGTAACTGAAGGAATCGTTATCATTTACAAACAGCACTGTAAATCCTGAACTGATATCCTTGTCCGTTGCATATGATATCAACGGCATAAACGCTGCTGCGATTGTAAGAGCCAGAACAACCGCAATAATCTTCCTGCGCATATTAACACCTCCCTTCTTTCTGATTATAAGTATAAGCCATTTTGACGAATTGTCAAATAATTCAGATTATTATGGGGGTGTTTACACGTTTTTATTTTGCACTTATTTTGTTTTTCAGATCTCACTTTTTCTCCGGAATCATCTCCAGCCAGTACCCATCCGGGTCCTTGATGAAATAGATTCCCATGGAGGGATTCTCGAAGCAGATGCATCCCATCTCTTCGTGCAGCTGGTGGGCCGCGTCGTAATCATCCGTATGGAATGCCAGATGGAATTCCTCTTCGCCGATGTCATACTTCTGCGGATGGTCTCTGAGCCATGTCAGTTCCACCTCGAAATCCGCTTCATCGTTTCCGATATATACAATGATAAAGGATCCGTCGGATGCCACCTTCCGGCGCTTTTCGGTCAGTCCCAGCGCCTTCTCGTAAAAGTCAAGGGACTTTTCCAGATCTGTAACGTTGTAATTTTCATGGACCAATCTGAACTTCATATCGACCTCCGTCTATCCAAAATATTCTCTGATCTCCTCCATCCGGGCGCTCTGCGCGACGCCGAACGGGCACCGGCTGTCGCAGTGACCGCATCCGATGCAGTCCTCTGCTGTATGCTCCAGGGTCCGGTAATGCTCCGGCGCCAGAGGATCGCCTGCCTTTGCAAGATCATAATATTTGTTGATGAGGCCGATGTCAAGTCCCGCGGGACAGGGCATGCAGTGATTGCAGTAGACGCAGGCGCCGCGCGTGTCCACGGGGTCGAAGGATGCGATGACAGAATAGTCCTTTTCCTCCGGCGGAAGATCCGGGAACGCGAGCAGTTCCTTCACCTCGTCCGTGTTCCGTGCTCCCGGGAGCACCGAGACGACGCCCGGTCGGTCCAGAGCGTACTGCAGGCACTGAGCCTTGGTAAGCGCCACTTTGAACGGGGACTGGGCCGCGTCCAGAAGCTGGCCGCTGGAGAAGGGCTTCATGACGGTGATGCCGATTCCTTCCGCCTGGCACCTCTGATAGACAGCAGTCCGCTCATTCATGCTCCCGTGGGCATAGTCGCCTTCGCCGCTGTCATAGGCCGCATTGATGGAGAACATCAGCATGTCCACATCCGTTTCATCCAGCACCGCCTGAATCACCGAAGGCGTATGGGACGACAGGGCGATGTGGCGGACGACGCCCTCCTTCTGCAGTTTCCGGATATAGTCCAGGATCCCGTTCTCCTGGTAGGTCTTCCAGTCGGCGGTCTCGTCCAGGCAATGGATGAAGCCGTAGTCGATATAGTCCGTCTTCAGCTGGCTCAGCTGCTGGTCCACGGACCGCTTCACCGTATCCAGGTCCAGGGACCAGCCGTAGACTCCCTTGGAATACTCCGCTCCGAA
>JAZNNY010000121.1:0-25232 GCA_045580505.1 Lentihominibacter sp. | reverse complement strand
CCGTCCAGAAGCACCTGCCCCGAAGCCGGCTGATAGATTCCGGAGATGGAGTTAAAGAGCGTAGTCTTGCCGCTTCCGGACACGCCAAGGAGGCTGACCAGTTCACCCTTGTCCACTGCGATGGAAATGTCCCGGATGATGGTCTGCTCTCCGAAGCGCATCGTAATATTTTTTGTTTCCAGCTTGTGTGTCATCTCTCGCCCAGTCTTTTATTTTGCCGGCAGATAGTCGTTGGTGAATCCGAAGTCCATCGGGATCTCGGCTTCTGCAAGACCCTTCTCATTGATGAACTGATAGAACGCGTTCCAACGGTCCGGGTCGATTTCGCCCCAGCGTTCCGCATCCCCCTGGTACTCCGTGCACAGATAGGACTGGCTTGCATCCGCCAGCGCTGCATCCACTTCAGGGTTGGCCGCGCAGAGGATCTCGGCGCTTTCCTTCGGATAGGAAGCCGCGTACTCGTAGCCCTTGCTGACCGCTGCCAGGAAGGCCTTAGCCGTCTCCGGATCGGACTCGAGGAATTCATCGTTGGCGATGATTACCGGCGAATAGTAGTCAAACGCTTCGTCGATGTCCTTGAACGCAAAGTAGTCGATCGGGAATTCCTGGACCTCGGCGTTGATACCGGCCCATCCGTAGTAGACCCAGATGCTGTCGACCTGCTTCGCCTTCAGCGCGGATACCTCGTCATCGATGGTCTCCGGGATCAGTTCGACCTTGCTGAAGTCACCGCCGTCCTCTTCCACGCATTCCTTCAGAATCGCCTGCTCGATTGGCAGTTCCCAGGTCGCGTAGGACTTTCCTTCCATGCCCTTCGGGGAGGTGATGCCGCTTCCCTTGGCGGACATGATCCCGGACAGGTTGTGCTGCAGGATCGCCGCGACTGCTGTGATCGGGATGGACTTCTTACCGCCCGCCAGCGCCGGCACCATGTAGTCCTGGAAGGATACGCCGAACTGCGCCTGTCCGGAGCCTACCATCGTCTCCGCTCCGTCATCGGGCGGCTGCACGATCTCGACATCGAGCCCCTCTTCTTCAAAAAATCCGAGTTCCTTCGCGACATAGACGCCGGTATGGTTCGTGTTCGGCGTCCAGTCGAGCACGAAGGTGATCTTGGTCAGATCATCGCCGCCTGCAGCCTCTTCCTGCCCGGAGCTTCCGCAGCCGGTCATGCAAAGGCAGGCCATCAGGGCCGCTGCCAATACTGCCAGAATTCTTTTTTTCATGATCAATCCCTTTCTGCGGGTTCCTCCCTCTCCCAGGGCATGCACCGCTTCTGCAGCACATTGACCAGCCAGATCAAAAGCAGGCTGATGATGGAGATCAGGAAGATCACCGCGAACATTTTATCGTAAGCAAAAGATTTTTTAACTCTCGTCATATAGACCTCGAGGCCGGCAAATCCGCCCAGCCACTCGGCCAGGACCGCGCCGACGACCGCATAAGCCACTGTGATGCGAAGCCCCGAAAAGAAATTCGGCAGCGCATTCGGCAGCTTGATGTGGCGGAAGATCTGCGTCCGGCTCGCCCCCATGGACCGCATCAGATTGATGGCGTCCCGGTCGGCGGACCGGAATCCGTCCAGCGTGCCGATCACGATCGGGAAGAAGGTGATGAGCACGATCAGGATGACCTTTGGCATCATTTTATAGCCGAACCACAGCACGAGAAGCGGCGCGATGGCGACCGCCGGAATCGTCTGGGTCAGCACGATCAGCGGATACATGGCCCTGTAGGCAGGGTCCCACCGGTCCATCAGCACAGCGGAAACGAAGCCGATGCAGATGCCGACCACGGTTCCCACCAGCGTCTCCAGCAGCGTCACCTTCATGTGGGACATGAGCAGGGTGAAATCACCGATGAAGGCCATCACCGTCTCCTGCGGAGACGGCAGCATGAAGTTCGGCACGATCTCAAACACCGACAGGCATTCCCAGATCGCAAGGATCAGAAGGATCGATATGAGCGGGTATATTTTATTCGTGATATTTGCCGATTTTTTTCTCAATGCTGAGCACCTCGCCCTCCGGCCTGTAGCTGACCTTCACATAGGATGCCACCGACGGCGCGCCCGCCCGGATGGCAATGTGCTGACATTCCTTCACGATGTCCATCAGCTCTTCATACGGTCCTTCGATGGTCGTCTCGAACGGACCGACGTAGTAGTTGTAGCCCTGCTTGCTGATATAGTCGATGACCTCGTCGACGATCCGGCACAGTTCCTCATCGTTTGGTGCCTCCGGCAGAACCTGAATTGCTACACTTGCTTCCATAGTTGTTTCTCCTTCCTGCGCCCAGCAAAGGCAGGCCTGCCTTTGCACGAAAAAGACGCTCGCATGAAAAGGAGCGTCTCGAAATACTGTCTTATTTCGCTTCCCTTCGCCGGCATTATCCGGATCAGGTAATGAGGGTCTCCGAACGGATCGGACTCTCAGCTCTCGCTCCCCTGGCTTATGTTGTCAAATGGATTGTATCACCTCTTGCAGCATGTTACAAGAGGTTTATTCAGCCGATGTCCCCGGCTCGCATTTCTTCTCGCCTGGCCCGATAACGACCTTTCGAGGTTTCACCTTCTCAGAAGGGGTAAAACCTCGTAAATCTTCTGGTTAAGGCGTTCAGTCAGACTTTCTCCCCGTGCACATTCGAGGTCTGGCATCTCTGGAACCAGCGAAACCTCGAAAACAGGATCTGGCCTGCCTTTGGATGACAGGAAATTCGAGGTTTACCTGCTTTTTAGAGACATGAACCTCGAAAGTTCCTTCTCCTTACGCTGATAATACCCTCCGGTATCGGTCCAGGTCGTGGATCAGGATGTCCAGGTCCTCGATCCTGCGAGCCACGGTGTAGGCGTTTTCTTCCTTGTACATGAAGATCGTGTCCATCGCCTCTGCCAGCTGCCGGTAGGTCTCCTGCAGGGCCGCGATGTAGTCTTCCGCATCGATCAGCTTTCCCGCTTCTTCCCGGTCGACCCGGTAGGTGTACTCGATGCCGAACAGGTCTCTCACGTGCTCCGTCAGGTCCCGTTTCTCGTCGTTGAGCTGGGCCTGCAGGTACTGCCTCGGGCTTCCGTCCGCAAACTGCCGCGGCAGCTGCTCCGCCGCCTCGCTGCGCCTGGCAAGTTCCGCATGCATCCGGTCAAAACGGCTGCGGAAGACGTTCGGCGCCATCCGGAGCACCTCCCGGTAGGAACTGATCTGCGCCCGGGTGTCCTTCAGGATCTCCAGTAGTTTGTTGGCGGCCGACTGCTGCATGATCTCCGCCGCGCTCTGCAGCAGATCCTCGCGGATCATCTTCTTCAGCTCGTCGATACCGATATTCTTTTTCGCGCTGACCGGGAGCAGCCGGATCGCCCCCGCCGCTTCACTGCCCGGCTCCGCCTCCATGATGGTGCAAAGGAGCCTGCTGCAATATTCCAGGTACTCCGCGAGGTCCTCCTCGTCGATGGTGTCGATCTTATTGACCACAAAATAGAACTTGCCGGCAAACCGCCGGGTGTCCTTCAGAAAATCGATCTCAATCTGGTTGATGGGGCTGTCCACGGAGAGCATGAAGATGACGCCGTCGCTCTCGCGGGCGAAGTCGTAGGCGGACTTCGAATTGTTCTCGTGCACCGACCCCACGCCCGGCGTGTCGACCAGGGTCAGCCCGTCCTTCAGGAACTCGGCGTCCGTCCGCAGCTCCACCTCGGCAACGCATCTTTCGTTGTCCGGATTCTCCTGCTCGCTGATGTAGCGGTGCAGGTCCTCCGCCGGCACATCCTCGCTGAGGCCGTTCAGGAAAAACACGCGGGCGGTGTCAGCCGGGGTTTTCTCCGCTGCGGCTGAGGTCTGGTCCTTGTCGGCTGCGGCTGAGGTCTGGTCCTTGTTGGCTGCTGTGGCAGCATAGCTGATCCTGGTCACGGCCGATGTGATCGGCACGATGCCGACCGGAAGCAGCCGGCTTCCCAGGATCCGGTTGACCAGACTCGTCTTGCCGCGCTTAAACTGGCCGATGACCGCGATCGTTACTTCGCGGCTTTCCAGCCTGCGAGCGATTTCCTGTGTCTGCTCCGCCTGCTGGCGGCACAGTTCGCTCTGTTCCAGCGTGTGTTGTATGTCTCTTGTGATCTCTAAAATGTCCATACACCCACTATACCATAGAGAGGCATGCCGTGTCATGGGAATCCGGGTGGGTGCTCAGTGACTTGTTTAACCGGCTGTCTGAAACCCGGTCACCGTGTAATCCTTTGCGGCCAGAATGCCGGCAAACTCTTCCTCGGTCCGCTCTGACTTAGCCAGTACAGATGCCTGATTTTTGCCCAGGTTCACCGTCCCCCAAACGCCGTCCATGGAATTGAGTTCGTTCTCCACCGTGCGCGCGCAGTTTGAGCAGTGCATGCCTTCGATGGATAGAATGTAGTGATATGGATAGTGTGATTTGTCTGTATCCTCGACCTTCTTTACCGTCTTCACTTCCGGCGTTCCGCAGCAACTGCTCTTCGCCTTCCCCCGGAATTTCTGAACCGTGCGGAAAACAGCGAAAGCGACCAGGATCAGGGCGCAGATGATGATAATTGTAGACAAGACGATGTCCTCCTCTCTGGATGTTTTTCTATATTATATACCCATTCGTTAGTCTTGTCTAACTAAAGCTCTCCTGCTGCCGGAAACCCGAACGCCCCTTCCGCTCCGCGGACGGCCCGCAGGATGGCTTCGGAAACGACATCGGCCGCCAGGGTTCCGACCAGGTCCTGGTCTGCATTTACATCACCGACCGAAACCGCGTAGATGCTGTCACCGTCGGCCGAGGTGTGGACCGGGCGGATGGACCGGCCGTAGCCGTTCTGGGCCATGGAAGCGATCTTGCACAGCTGGGGCTTATTGAAGGCGGCGTTGGTGATCACTGCCGAGATGGTCGTGTTGCCCGTAAACCTGTTCTCCACGGCTTCCACGTGCTCCTGCATCAGGCTGACCGTATCCCGGAAGCCCTTTTTATCCTCCGCCAGAAGGCCCGCCACCTTCTGTCCGCTCTTCCAGTCGTAAATGTCGCCAAGCGCGTTCAGCACGACGATGGCGCCGATCTTGAGTTCACCGATCTGGACGGCATAGCTTCCGATGCCGGTCTTCATGCAGGTCTCCATGCCGGCCAGCTTCCCAACGGTCGCTCCGCAGCCTGCCCCGAAGTTGCCGTCCCTGTAGTTCGGCGCCTCCATGGCAAGCCGCGCCGCCTCGTATCCCATGGCGGCATCGGGATGGGCATTCAAATCGCCGACCGTCAAATCGAAAATGTCCGACTGGGCAACCAGCGGCACTTTGGTTACAGCGACATCAAATCCGATGTCGTGCTCCCGCAGATACTGCATGACCCCGTCCGAGGCCCCAAGGCCGAAGGAACTCCCGCCGGCCAGCACGATCGCATGGAGGACCTGGGCTGCCGTCAGCGGATCGAGAAGGCCGCTTTCCCTGCAGGAGGGGCCGCCGCCTCTGATATCGAGGCCGGCGCGCATGCCGTTTTCGCTGACCAGGACCGTGCAGCCGGTTCCCGCTGCCGCATCTTCCGTCTGGCCGATGTGGATATTCTCTATTTCAGTGATTTTAATTTCCTTCATCATTCTCTCCCTACCGTATGATCAAAACTCATAACGAACTTTCGAGGTTTGGGCCTCGCAGGAAGGGGGAAACCTCGAAAACCTTTCAATATCTTCGGATAATCTGACCTTCTCACTGAGCATATTCGAGGTTTTGTATCTCTGGAACCAGTCAAACCTCGAAAACGAGATACTCCCTTTCGCTATAAGGCGAAAAATTCGAGGTTTGACCTGCTTTGAGAGGCGCTAACCTCGAAAGTTCCTTCTGCTCGGATACAATTCACTCTCCCCATTTCGATATGACCTTCCGGTCGAGCCAGATGTTCATGATGATAATATAGACAAAGTTCAGGACATCCGCCAGGCAGACGCTGAGCCAGATTCCGTATACGCCGATCAGGCGCGGCAGCAGGATACACAGGGGCACCATCAGGACCACCTGCCGCAGCAGTGCCGAAGACATGGTGACATAGGATTTCTTGACCGGCGGGAATACCTGGGTCATGACGATGCTGGCGCCCACGATCACGAGCGATGCTGCCAGGATCCGGAATGTGGGGATGCCGAGTTCCATCATATCCGGCGTTGCGCTCATGAGCCGCAGCAGCAGGCCGGGAAACAGCATGAAGATCAGGCAGGCCGCCACCGTCCAGGTGTTGGCTATGATCACCGCAAGCTTTCTCGTCTCAAGGAAGCGCTTCCGATTGTGGCTGCCGCAGCAGAACCCGAGAATCGGATTCATTCCCCTGGTGACGCCGAACACCGGCAAATAGGCGAAGGTGTTCAGCCTGTTGAATGCGCCGTAGAGCGCTACCGCCGTCGTCCCGTAAAGCGCCACCTGCTTGGTCACGATGCCGGCAACGATGGATGTCGTCGCCTGGGTCAGGGCGGATGGGATGCCCACGTAGAGGATGTCCCCGATGATCGCCCGGTTTGGGCGGAATCCCTTAAAGGTCACTTTCAGATTGGAACGGTTCACCTTGAAGATTCCATACATGCCGATGGCCGCGGATATCATCTGGGAGACGCTGGAGGCGATGGCCGCCCCGTGGACGCCCAGGCCGCAGCCAAAGATCAGGATCGGGTCCAGGATCAGGACGAACAGGCCGCCGGCCATCTGTGAAAACATGGGCAGCACCGTGTTGCCCGCTCCCTGCAGAACCGAAAAGGTCAGCTGCGAAAAAATGCTGCCGCATCCCAGCAGGCAGATCGTCCTGACATAGGTCTCCGCCGCCGCTACGACTTCCGGATCATCGGTATAAAAATCGACAAAGGCGTTCGTTCCAAAAATCGCGAACAGGATCATCACGATGACCGTCCCCACGCCCAGGGCAAGTCCGTTGACCGCAGCCGCAGCCGCCGTCTTCGGATCCTTCGCGCCCAAATTTCTGGAAATGCAGGAATTGATGCCTACACCGATTCCTGTAGAAAGCGCTCCCATGATCATCTGGATCGGGAACGCCAGTGTGACTGCGGCCAGTGAGCCGTCGCTGATCTTTGCGACGAACATCCCGTCGACCGCGTTATACATGGCCTGCATCAGCATAGCGACGATCGACGGCGCTGCCATCTTCACGAGCAGCGATCTGACCGGATCGTTCGCCATTGCCTCAGGCCCTTGCTGAAATCTTTCCTGCCTGAATATTTTCATTCTTCCAAGTCGCTATTCTATGGTCAATACATTCACAAAACCGGTATCTTCAAAGATCTCCATAATCAGTTCATTCGGGTTCGTCACGCGCATCTGTCCCTGCCCGTTCATGATTTTCTGAGCGCCCAGAAGGACACGAAGCCCTGCGGATGAGATGTATTCGAGCTTTTCAAGATCGATGGTCAGATCCGTGACTCCGTCGATATTCTCTTTGATTTTTTTCTCGAGTTCGGGTGCCGTCCTCGTATCGAGCTTGCCTTCCAGAGTGGCGATGAGTTTTCCCTGCTCTGCGGACGTATTAATGTTCAGCATCGTTTTCTTCCTTTCTCTCGTCTGCTCTTTTTTCTTCCTGGATTCTTTTCGCCTGGATCTTCACGTCCAGACTGCTGATCGGAACGATCTTCGGTTCCTTGCCCTCGATCTCCTCCATGATCTTATCGTAATTGATCAGGAAGAAATCGATGGCCTCCCTGATGCTTGCCATACGCGAGGGGAGGTCTCTCTGATCGACGATCAGTTTCTCCTCCTCATGCCCGTTATCCCTCGCATGATTGATCATATTCCTGACATCGCCCAGGTGGTAGTAGGCGTACAGGAGATTCTTCAGCGTCTCCCTGTCCTCCGCTGCCGTGTGCGCGGTAATGATCCCGGGGTCCTCGTTGTCCAGCTGTCCGACCCGGTATTCCGTATAGATCTTCTGCCGGTCACCCCTGCCTTTGGGAGCCATTCTCCGCCCGTAGAGTTTGATAAAGTAATGGTCCATATCGTCCATCATATACAGTTCAAACGGCCGCAGATCGTTTCGCATTTCGGCGAACAGCCGGATCACCTTCTCCTTCTGTTCTTCATCATCACAGGGATAGAAGATTCCGTACCGGACGAAAGCCTCCGGCGCCCTTGACTCGATCAGTGTCAGCGTCTGCTGATAGAATTTCTTATTCGCCGTCCACTTGACCAGGTCGATGAATTCGATCTCATCCTTGCTGACCAGCGGCCCGTAATCCCGCACGATCGCCTCGGCGATCACGGAATAGATCCTGCTGTAATAGTCGGAGCCGCCCAGATCTGTGCCGCCGGCGAAGAGGTCCCTCAGTTCCTCTATGCCCCGTTCGATCTCCTGGATATAGCAGAGCGAAATCCCGACATCGATCCGCCGCATCGCGTAGATCATTCTCTCAAGCCGCTCGTTGTGCGCTCCGCTGCGCTCCCAGAAGTCGACCATCATATCGACCTTGCCGTACTGCAGGAACGATCTCATCGCAGCGACCAGTTCCGTAATGCCGTAGATCTCCATGCTTTCCGTGATCTCACCGACGAGTTCCGTACGGCTCACTGATGTCGTCAGAATGCTGACAAGGTCTACCCCGGATCGCGGCATCACCCGGACCATATCGAGTACGTTGAGCAGGACGAAATTATCCGTCAGGTCATCGTTGTTTAAGGCCACATACAGATTTACTTCGTCGTGGTCGCTGATGATGGATTGCACCAGCTGATGCATGTTGTCGATCGGCATTTTGCCGTCTTCTCTGAGCGACGTCGGGATGAACCTGACCATGACAGCCTCGTTCTCCCTCAGCATCTCCAGCTTGGCCGAATCCTTCATCTCGCTGTAAAGATAGTTCTTCGTCCACTCCCGAAAGCGGACCGAATCCGCCATCGCCTCCGGGATCTCCTCCTCCATCGCCCTGCAAAGGCAGGTGAAAGCGCCCGGCTCCTCCGTGAGGTCTTCAAACATCCGGTTGAACCTGCGGTGCTCCGCAGATGACGGCATGTTCTTGTAATAGTTCTGAATGAAGGTCTTTACCTTCTTCTGTTCCTCTCCCGACAGGCGGTCCTTGATATCTCTCTGCTCGATCCTGAGCTCATCGATATACTGAGCGATCCGGTAGCGGAACAGGCTGTAGTCTGAGAGTTCTCCGATTTCAGAGGTGTAGAAATCGCTGCCGCTGTCCAGTCTGATCAGGCGTCCGTCATCTCCCTCGTCAAAGGTGAGCTTTCGTCCCAGCGTAATAATCTCGTCTATAGGATATGTGGCCAGCGCATATTTAGCGCTGGCCTCCACTGTAAGAATTGCATCGCAATAATAATTTCTGTGTCCGTCCTTCACCTTGAAGTACCGGACCTCTGTATCTGTTCCGCTCGAATAAAGAGATGTCAGTAAGATGTTATGTGCCATTGGCTCTAAGCTCCTATTCTGCGATCTCCAGGCTGTCCGTTGCCTCCAGGAGTTCAAGCAGCTGCGCCTTCCAATGTTCGATCTTCGCCCTGTCCTGCTCGTTTTCAAGACCGTTTCTGCGGATCAGGCGACGGACCAGGCGCGTGTATCCGACGATTCTGGCCTTATCCTCGACCTGACGGATCTTCTCAGGATCCTGCGTTCCCAGATATGCGGCCAGCACCTTGTTCCAGAAGGTCCTGGAGGTTTCATAATCGAAGCCCTGGAACTGCTTGATCTGGTCGTGGTCCACCTCGGAAAATCCGATAAAGGCATTGAACATGGATCCCAGCTCGAACACCGGATTTCCGACGGCCAGCGTATCCATATCGATCAGCAGGACCTCGTCTCCGGTCAGTTCCACGTTCTTCGTATGGTAGTCCCCGTGAATCATATGCTGATCCTGTGGAACGGCTTTTACCATGGACAGGAGCTTGGCCCCGGCCTCCTCCGGCAGGTAATCTGTCATGAATTCCGCCCAGGAAATGACGGTTTCCTTCATATCCGGCAGGTCTCCTTCCGGAACCTCAGTTCCGTGGATCTTCTTAAGCAGGCCTGTGAATTCATCCACACACCAGTCCATCTTATCCGGCTCCGTTGCCAGGATCTTAGCGAAAGACCGCGCATCCAGCAGTTCAAACACAGACCCGTAGGTGTCCCCGACTTTGACGACGTCGTAGGAAATGGCCGTGGGGATACCGAGCACCAGCGCAGTCCTGGCCTTTTCCCGCTCCATCTGGATATCGTCAAGTGAATCCGGATCGTTGTATACCTTCACAACGTTATCCCCGTCGATCCGGTAGATGGTTCCGTTCGCACCTCTTCCGATCTCCTCCGCGCCATCGATGGAGACCTGACGGTATGCTTTCTCTACGCTCATCATCTGGGTAAAGCCCGTCATATCGAGAATTTCGTAGATCTCGGAGTTCACATTGATGATGCGCAGTTCTTTGTGCTTTTTCCGAAGGCGGAGCAGCACCCGCAGCCCCGCGCTGGAGATATACTCAAGTTTCTCCGCGTCGATGACCACGGGAAGCCCCTGGCCGTCCTCGGTCAGTTTCAGGATCTCCTGCTCTGCATCAGCAGCGTTGCCGGAATCGATCCGTCCCGATAGTATGATCAGATTTTCATCCTGACGGATTTCTCCGTTCACTTCGTTCATGTCGATGGTTCCTTCCTGTATGTTCTTCTCTGTGCCGTTTAGCCCTCATCGCCCGGACGATAGACCAGCTGGATGTCAAGCAGTTTCATGTCGCTCTTGTCGTAGGAGATCGCAACGTCATCTCCCAGCTGCGGCAGGTATCCGCTCGGAATAGCGGAATCCGTCACATCGAGTTCGATCTGTCCGCCTCCTTCGAGCTTAAAGGTAGCGGTACGCTTGGAAGAATCCATCTCATAGATCGTGCCGGTCGCCTTGACGATGACCATGTCATCCTCCGGTGCCGGGGGCTCCGTAGCCTCGGTCTCCGGTTCCTGTGTCTCGGTCTCTTCCGTTACAGGCTCCTGAGTCTCGGTTTCCTGAGTCTCGGTTTCCTGAGTCTCTGTTTCCTGTGTTTCAGTTTCCTGTGTTTCAGTTTCCTGAGTCTCGGTTTCCTGAGTCTGTGTCTCGGTCTCCTTGGTCACAGGCTCCTGTGTCTCGGTCTTCTGAGTTTCAGACTTCTTAGTCTCGGACTTCTTGGTCTCAGACTTCTTAGTCTCGGACTTCTTGGTCTCGGACTTCTTAGTCTCGGACTTCTTAGTCTCCTTCTTCTTTGTCTCGGTCTTCTTGGTTTCCTTAGGTGTGATCTTCTCCTTCGAGCAGTAGATTACGACTGCGACCGGATCCTTATCCAGAGAGCCGGTGTAGGTGATCGTCGTTCTGTGCCCCTTGGCCAGGTATTTCTTATTCTCGACTCTGGTCTGCTCGGCAAACTTGATGGTGTAGGTCTTCTTGGCTGTTCTTACCTTGATGTTCTTGCTGGTTACCGTATCGATCACGCCGTCGAGCACGAAGTATTTCTGATCCTCATTTCTGGTGATCGTGATGGTTCTGGCCACCGGCTCCTTGCCGAGCTCACCGGTGTATACCAGCTTGACCCGGTCACCGACCTTCAGTTTCTTGTCGTCTCCGTTGATGATCGTGTCATCATTGATTGTGAATCTGTAGGCGTCGGAAGAGTCCACGCTGACCAGGACGCTGTGATTGGCAACTTCCGATACGCTGCCGTTCATGGTCGTCAGAGCCTCTGCACGGTTGTTCTGCGTTACCACAATGCTGACTGCATAGGCGGACTCACTGATGTCACCCTTGTAGGTAACGGCTACAATATCGCCTTTTGACGGGCTGCCCTGCACCTGGGTCTCATCATCGCGGCTAAACTTCACGGTCATGCTCTCCGACTGGATCGTGATGCTGTCACTTTTCAGTTCTGTAATCTTACCGCCCAGGACCAGCAGCTGTTCGCTGTGGTTGGTCACGTCTACGGAGCTTGCATAGAACGTTCCTGACTGCTCGTGATATTTTACCTTCAGTTCATCACCGATCGTCAGTTCATTCTCATTCACATAGGTGAACTGAGTTCCGTCTGACGTTGTAAACATCATGGTCGATGTATCCCCTCTGACAACGAGTGACTGACCCCTGGCATCAATGAGTTCTCCTGTGAATTCCTCGTCTGCGGATGCGCTGCCGCATGCGCAGAGCGTTCCGATCATCGTCACGATGGTCAGTACCGCTACCAGAATACGCATTTTTTTCTTCATGATTGCTTCCCCTCTTTTTCTGAATCATAAGGTTATAAAATATATCCTTACTATTATAACATATTTTTTACCCTTTATAGATAGTTTTTCCATCTAAAATCGTCTCACAAACCTTAACCTTATGAATCTCTGAAACAGGAATCTCAAACAGATCCTGTTCCAGGATGACCAGGTCGGCCAGCTTCCCTGCCTCGATGGATCCCAGTTTATCATCCATATGCATCTGGTAGGCGTTGTTGATGGTGTAGCTGGCGATTCCGTCATCAACGGAAAGCTTCTCATCATAGGGCTCCAGCACCGGAAGTTCCGGATGGTCAAACAGCTGCCTGCTGCATCCCATCTCGATCCCCTTCAGAGGCTCTCTTCCGTACTCATCGACAGGGAAGTCAGAGCCCTGCCCCATGCGGCCGCCTCCGATGATGATCGATTTCATGCGGAAGGTATGGTTCTGACGATCGCCGATGACCGCTTCCATGTCCGGATTGCCGTAATGCCAGACGCAGGTGGTGTTGGCGATCACATCGTATTTGCCGAAAAGGGCCAGTTCATCGTCCTTGATCAGGTCGCAGTGCGAGTTGGTGATCCTGGTATCGGTATAGCCCGCTTCCCGGACCGCCTTCGCCATGGCCAGGGTGCCGCTGATGGCTTCGTCACCGATGGCGTGCACATTGATGTCCAGGCCTGCCTTTGCTGCGCGAACGCCGAGCTCCGCGATCTCCGCCTTCGTCAGAAGGGGCGCCACCATGGATCCGTCTTCCGTATAGGGCTCGCTGAGGGCCGCGGACCTGGTCTCCAGCGTACCGTCGTTGATGATCTTCAGGAAGTGAATGTTGAAGAAATCCGAATCGTACTCCTCCTTCTGCCTGAGCAGGCGGTCCATGATCAGTTCGATCTCGCCCTTGTCCGCGACCATCCTGCCGCAGCCGAAGAACCGCTGCATGTAAGTCCCCTCTTCGATCATCTCCGGCACCGTTTTGAAGTAGGCATCCATGCCGAACTCCGGCATGCCCATGTCACAGGTCGTCGTAACTCCCATGGAGGCATACCCGGCGGAATTGACCTCGAGCATCTTGCGGACGGTCTCGGGCTTAAAGAACTGAATCTTATCGGTGATCATGATCTGGGGCCCCATCTCCAGCAGGTGGCCGGTCGGGTCCCCGTTTTCGTCCCGGTGGAAGTAGTGAAAGCCCGGGATCGGATCCGGTGTGTCCTTCGTGATGCCGGCGAGTTCCAGCGTCTTCGTGTTGACCCAGGCCTCATGGCCGCTGCTGCCAAAAATCAGCATGGGTTTATCCGCGCAGATCTCATCCAGCAGTTCCTTCTTCGGGCCCTTTTCATCAAAAATCCATTCGGCATAGCCGATTCCCAGATAGGTCTCCTCGTCCGGATTTTCTTCAACATAGGCGCGGATCGCATCCAGACAGTCCTGCACGGAATAGTCGATCTCAAGATAGACCCCGCACAGATAGTGGGCCGCCAGAAGCGGATGGCAGTGCCCGTCGATGAAGCCCGGCAGGAGCATTTTCCCCTGCAGGTCGACGCGCTCGGTATGCTCATCGCAGAACGCCTGCGCCCCCTGCAGATCCCCGACATAAGTGATTTTATTTCCTTCTATGCAGACCGCCTCCGCCCGGGAGCGCTCCGCGTCCACGGTATAGATCGTACCTCCGTAAAACAGTTTCGATGCAGCCATAGTTCCTCCTTATCGTTTCAGGCTCATTGACAGACAAGGGCGCGGCAAACCCGAAAGTCCGCAGCGCCCTTATACTTATTTCAAGCAGTTTTAGTGATACTCGACATCCTTCGGAATCGGGTCAGCCTTCTTGCCGTAGAGTTTGAAGAAGATGCCCAGAACCAGCATGATCACGCCGGACCAGCGGGCGATCTTGATCATCAGCCAGAAGTTGCTCATGATGCCGGACCCGTAGGTCTCCAGATAGTAATCCGGACCCCAGCTGCCTTCGTACCAGACCAGGAAGAAGGAACCCAGGAAGCAGATCCCGCCGAACAGCAGGAAGAAGTAGCCGAACCGTTCCAGATCTCCCGGAGCCAGTTTGGTCTTCGGATTGATCGGATGCAGCTGCGGATCCTTCTTGTACAGTCCGCCGAATACCTGTTTACAGATCGGGTAGAGGATGACTGCCAGTACGATGACGATGAATCCCAGCAGGAAGTACTCGGTACCGTTGACCAGGAAGCTGATTACGCCGACGATCAGCGGAGCTCCCGCAATGTAGATCGGAGCGAACTTGCTCTTGACGTAGTACAGGTCGCCTCTCTTCTCGACCGGATAGGTCTTACGCAGTCTCGCATAAGCGAATCCCAGGCCGCAGTAGAGTACGAAGAGAACCGGTGACAGCATGGTAACCAGGATCTCGAAGTTGATGTTGACCAGGACCAGGTTCAGCACGCCCAGGATGACGATCGGAATGACCGGGATGCCGTTCTTGCCGGATACCTTGCCCAGGAACTGCGGGCAGAGGTTGTCCTGTGCCAGCGTGATGAAGGAACGTCCTGCAGACGTGATCGCTTCATTGAAGATCGCGCAGTTCGCGATAACTGCCGCAACCATGAAGGCTGCGCCAGCCCACGGTCCTACGTGACGGGACAGAACGGTCGAATAGTCGATGGAAGTACCCCAATCGGAATACGGTCCTGTGGATACGATGCCGGCCAGAGTCGGTAGGATGTAGGATGCCGCAATCAGTACGATGGCGATTTTCATTCCCTTCGGAATGATCTGCGGATTCTCGACCTCACCGCCGATATAGGCGATCAGTACGTAGCCGCAGTACATCCAGACACCAATCGCGATACCTGTGCCCCAGCTGGACCAGACGTCTCCGCCTTCCGGAATCATCGGATCAAACGGGTTCTGCTCCCAGTTGATCAGGCCAACCAGCGTGACTGCCGCGAATGCGACGAGAATAATGACACAGAGTACGACACTGACGACCTGTACATCCTTCAGCCCATGCAGGTTGATTGCCGTGAAGATGATGATCATCAGCGCTTTCAGCACAAAGGCCATCACCGGTGTCAGCGCCACATACATGCCGATGTAGTCGACCGCCAGTACAACGTAGGCCGCGCCGGTCAGATACATGGCCAGCGCCATCCAGAGTCCGAAGGAGAAGCCCCAGAACTCACCGAAGGCCATTCGCATCCATACGTACGGTCCGGCCTGTACCGGTATCAGATTGGTCAGTTCCGAAGAGTAGAGTCCAATCGGCATTGCCCACATGATCGGCAGGATGACCAGCAGGATCAGAGTCAGTCCCGGTCCGGATGAGGAAATCATGGATTCGATACCGAAAGCACCGCCTGCGCATCCGCAGTAGAGGAAGAAGATCATCGCACCGAGCGAAAAGTATGTCTTCTTGACTCCGGGCGTCACATCGGTCAGAATCTGTCCGCCGTTGTAAGTAGATTTGCCCATACTTTCACCTCTTTTCAAAAAATGGGTTAATGAATAATTGCTTTATACCAAGCGCCGGCCTGCCTTTGCGCAGGGCTACGCCTTGTATACTGTCTCGCCGCCGATGATGGTTTCAAGGACCTTCACCTTGTGGATCTCTTCCGGAGGAATCTCGAAGAGATTCTTCTCGAGGATGATCATATCCGCATACTTGCCCGGCTCGATCGAGCCCAGCTTATCTTCCATGTGCAGCTGAATGGCGTTGTGGATCGTGTAGCCTGCGATACCGTCTTCGACCGTCAGCACCTCATCATAGGGTTTCAGCATCGGTGCGTCCGGCTGGTCGTACATCTTACGGGTCACGATCATCTCGATGGACTTCAGAGGCTCGTTGCCATATTCGTCCACCGGGAAGTCGCTGCCGAAGGCGACTTTGGCGCCCACGTCCTTCAGCGACCGCATCCGGAAGGTCTCATCGTTGATGTGCCCCAGCACCTTGTCCATCAGTGGGTTGCCGTAGAACCATACGCCCGTCGAGTTGGCTATGATGTCGTATTCCGCAAAGGCAGGCACGTCCTTCGGGTCGATGTACTGGCTGTGGGAGCACGTGATTCTCGTATCCGGATAGCCGGCCTCCCGGACCGCCTTTGCCGCCGCAACCACGGACCGGACGGCAACATCTCCGATCGCGTGAACGTTGATGTTGAAGCCTTCCCTGACCGCCTTCAGGACCACCTCTGCCATATCCTCTTCACCGAGCAGAGGCTCCACGACCGACCCGTCCTCGGGATAGGGCTCGCTAATGGCTGCCGTTCTGCTCTCCATGGTTCCGTCATTGATGATTTTGTAGAGGTTGATCCTCACCTTATCGTCATCGTATTTCTGCCGCAATTCCTTCGCGAAATCAAGTGCTTCGCCCGCCTGCGCCTCATCTGCGACGAGCAGGCCCGGCCCGGTAAACCGCTGCAGATAACCATCTCCTGCGATGATTGCAAGACCCGCACGGTAAGTATCCTTGCCGATCATGTTCGTGATGCCCATGTCCGCTGTCGTCGTCACTCCGTTGGAAGCGTAATCCTCCGAGATCTGCTTCAGCATGGCTTCCATGGCTTCCGTATCAAAGAACTCGATTTTCTCAAACATGGGATCCATTGCCTGACTCTCTGCGATATGTCCCGATGGATTTCCCTCGGGGTCTCTGGCGTAGTAGTGCAGGCCCGGAACAGGATCCGGCGTGTCTTTCGTGATTCCCGCCAGTTCGAACGCCTTGCTGTTGGCCCAGGCCTCATGGCCGCCGCTTCCCAGGATAATCATCGGCTTGTCAGCGCAGATCTCATCCAGCAGTTCCTTGGCAGGTCCATGCTCGTCGAAATTCCACTCGGCATAGCCGTTGCCGACATAGGTGTCCCGGTCAGGGTGTTCCTCCACAAAGCGGCGGATCTCCGCCAGATTCTGCTCTGTCGTCCAGTCGATATCCAGCACGACCCCGGACAGCACGCAGGCCGCCATGATCGGATGGCAGTGCCCGTCGATAAAGCCCGGCAGCAGCATCTTCCCCTCCAGGTCATGCAACTCTGCATCAGGGCCTCCGATCACCTTCGCCCCGGCGTCATCTCCCGCAAAGACGATTTTCTCCCCCTCGGTCACGACCGCGGAGACCACTTCTCTGCCCTCATTTACGGTATAGATACATCCATTGTAGAAGACTTTCTTCCGGTTCATCACTCTCACGCCTTTCCTGCTAGTTTATTCCATATAACTAAATACTATTTTAGCACAATTTTGCAAAAATTCAATTTATACTGCAAATTGCAGCAACAAGTTCCGCCCCTTTGACAAGATCCTGCACCGTCGTATATTCCTCCAGGGAATGCGGATTGTACATCCCGCAGCTCATGACGATTCCCTCTATGCCGCGGTCCGCCAGGATATTGTTATCGCTTCCGCCGAAGGTCTCCGTGAAGCATTCCCCGTCCTCCGGCAGAACGCCGGTGAGCTCCGCCGCCCTTCGAAATCGCCTGCACACGGGTGAATCGGTGTCTGTCCGGTAGGCGTGGATCGGCGCTCTCTTCTTGATTTCAAATGACGCTCCCATGGCTTCTATCTCCTCACGGAAGACCTCTTCCATCTGCCGGATCATCTCCTCTGCCCGGGCGTGGTCGTTGCTTCTCACCTCGCCGGTGATCCTACAGCTGTCGGAAACGATGTTCGACACCTTGCCGCCTCGGATGCTTCCGAGGTTAAAGGTCGTATCCGGATCGATTCTGCCCTGAGGCAGCCGGGCGATCGCGCGCGCCGCCGCCTGGACCGCGTTGATGCCATGCTCCGGGTCAAAGCCGGCATGGGCCGCCCTTCCCGTGACGGTGATCTGAAACCAGATCAGCGAAGGTGCCTGCACGGCAGCGATCCCGACGGGCCCGGCAAGGTCGAGCACATAGGCTTCTTTTGCGCGCAGCACGGAACTGTCAAAGGCGGTGATGCCCCTGCAGAAATTCTCTTCTGAGGCGGTAAACAGGATCTCCAGCGGCCCGTAGGGAATCCCGTTTTCCTGCAGGATGCGAATGCCTTCCAGGATCTCCACGATCCCGGCCACGTCGTCCGCTCCGAGGACTGCCCTGCCGTTTCCGGTGATCCTTCCGTCCTCCTGCAGGCGCGCCTCTTTTCCTACGCCCGGAACGACTGTGTCCATGTGGGCGACAAGCAGAATGGGAGCACCGTCCTTTCCCGTGCTCCCATCCGCGGTGCTCCGCGCGCGCGTTCCATCCAGCAGCGCCAGGAGATTACCGGCGCTGCCGCCGATCCTCTCCGCTGCATCGTCTTCTGTTACCCTGCAGCCAAGCTGCTGCAGTTTTCTGGTCAGCACGTCCGCGATTTCACGTTCAGCAAGGCTCTCGGCATCGATCGATGTCAGCTCGATGAACTCGCGGATCATGCGGTCTTTATCAGCTCTGTATGCTGCTGTCATAGTTCACCTTCCCTTCCGAGTTTGATAATCAGTACATTCAGTCCCAGCATCTGCCGGTAACTGATCTCATCCGCAATATCGTAGACCATGCGGATGCCCATATTCTTCATCGGGTCGTCCGGGTTCATGACCTTTCTTCGTTCCCCCGGATCGAACGGAATGCAGTCATCCTTGATCCGCAGGATGAGCGTTCCCTTCTTATAGACCACGCGCACATCCACGCTGTGGCGCTTGTGGTCCTTGATAAATCCGTGCTCCACGACGTTACCGGCCATCTCCTCCATGCAGAGGGAGGCGAAATAGGAATGTCTGTGATCGACCCCGTGCTCCATGCAGAAGTCCATGACCTTTCTGGAGGTATCGAGCACCTCCTCCTTCCCGCGAATGGCGATGTCGATTCGGTCTTCCCTGGCCGCGCCGAAATTCTCCGGTATAGCAAGAAGTTCTTCCATACTGCGGGGAAGGCCGCGCTTCTTGATACAGGCATAGATGACAAAAATCAGGATCGTGCCGATTCCGTTCAGCACGTTGGCCCAGTAAAATCCGTGCATCCCATAGGCTCCGATCAGAAGCGCCGTGAAGCCGGCCACTCCGATCACCCCGTCAAAGGCTGTATCCACGTGTACGACAGCGTCCTTTCCGGAGGCCTGCCCGTAGCAGACGAAGGCCAGCGTGACGATCGAAAGCGGCATGCACAGCGGCAGGATGCGGAAAGCGTCAGCCGTCAGCTGATAAGTCAGAGCCGATGGGTCGCGGTAGAACAGGTGGGTCAAAGGATCTGCGAGCAGGATCACGATGACGATGATCACGAGCATGAGAGGCACGCACAAAAGCAGGACCGTCCGCATGATGTCCGCCAGCGACTGCCGGTCTTCCTCCCCCTCACTGACGCTGAACAGCATCCGGCAGACCGCCTGCATGCCGGTAGGAACAGCCCAGACAACGGCGAGCGCGGAACTGGATGCTGCAAAGGCCGCAAGCCCTACATCCCCCACATACCTTAGGATCAGGGCATTGACGATGATGCCCCGGAGCATCTGATAGCCCTGCAGCAGAGAATTGGGCAGCCCGATCCGCAGCATCTCCGGCAGATGACGGAGCCCTGCCCTGCTGAGACTGAACTTCAGATCCGCTTCCTCCGTGAAGTAGTACTGGGCCAGTACGATCAGGAAGGCCCAGCTTCCGGCAGCGGCCGCAAGGGCCAGCCCGAGCGCCCCCATCTGCAGCCGGTATACCAGCAGGAAATTAAACAGAATATTGACCACGATAAATACCACGCTGGCGAGCGTGGTTCTGCGGTTTCTGAGTTCCAATGAAAGAAAGGCGAACAGCTGCTGCCCGAGAAGAAACGGCAGAACGCCGGCAGCCTGTCCGATCAGGTACAGGTTAAAGGCGGCCCGTACCTCCCCGCTCGCGCCGGCCGCAGGGCCAAGGTCAAAGATGCCGCAGAGCAGAAGGCCTGCGGTCAGCAGAAGTCCGACCACCGTCACCGCGGCGATGTCCAGGGAAAAGACCTCCTTCATCTCCTCGATCCGGTTCCTGCCCAGATATTCTCCGCACAGGATCTGCGCCCCGCCCAGAAAGATCGCCCCGAGCGCTATGATCAGGAAGTTGATCGGGCTGAACAGGGCCAGCGCGCTGAGGGCCGCATCGCCCACACAGTTGCTGGCAAACAGTCCGGAGATGACGCCGTTGACCGCATTGATCGCAGCAAGAAGCACCTGCATCGGCAGCAGGCGGAAGAATAGTTTCGGAATGATTCCCCTATACTGTGAGTACGTGTTTCCCATGCTGCATCAGAAGTGTCAGCTTCTGTCCCCAGCGGATCACCTCGATCCCCTGCTCCTTTAATCCCTCTTCCGTCCCCAGGTTGACCGCGCAGCTGATGCAGGCGGAGAATTCGACCCCCGCCTGCGACGCGATCTTCATCTTGAGGCGCACCGCTTCATTTTCAAGCGCGAGCCTTTGCGGGCTCCCCCAAAGCACTACGGTAACCCGGTCCCACCATCCATTCAGCATGGCGTTGCGCGCGTACATCAGCACCATGTGTTCGGATGTGACCGGATCCCCGTTTGTCCAAATGATGTGCAGGTGTTTCTCACCTACTTCTTCTATGTTCTGAAATGACATGTCAGTCCTGCCTTTTCACTAAGCTCTGTTGAACTTCTCCTTCGGCTGCTTGCAGCGCGGGCAGACCCAGTCTTCCGGAAGGTCTTCGAAGGCTGTTCCATCGTGCTCCGCCGGATCGTAGACGTAGCCGCAGATCGAGCAGACATACTTGCCTGTCGCCTGCAGGGCGGAGAAGTCGACCTCTGCGAGCACGGTCTCCACCGGGTTGTCCAGATCCATGACCCGCTTCGCTTCCAGATTCTCATAGCCCTGCGGTGTGTGCGTGCCGCAGTAGACCGTCGGATGGTTCCGAATAAATTCCCGGATCAGATTCTGGGTCGTTCTGGCCGCCTCCAGATCGTCATAGACGATGGACAGCTTGTCCTCGTACAGGGCTTCATCCACGTAGGTGATGTCGCCGTGGATCATGTAAAACAGGTCTCCGTCCTCTACGATGATGATGGAGTTTCCGTTCGTGTGTCCCTTGGCCTTGATGTAGTAGATGCCTTCTGCGATCTTCTGGCTCTGCGGGAAGTTGTAATAAGCGCCGTCCGTGAAGCTGACCGGCGTGATGTTCTCAATTCCCTGCAGCTCGTCCGCGGACAGTTCCTCTTCATTTACGAAAATCTGCGCGTCCGGGAAGGACTTCAGCTCACCGGAATGGTCAGAATGCTTGTGGGTCAGCAGAATCTTCGTCACCTGCTCAGGCTTGTAGCCCAGCGCTGCGAAGGCTTCCATGTAGCTGCAGATATCCTTGCCGGTAAAGGCGATGCTCGTCTCATCGGGCACCTCTTCAGGCGTTCCTGCCGGAATTCCCGTATCCACCAGGATCACTTCATCTCCGGTATCGATCAGGTAGTTCTGCAGACTGCCGCGATATCTGATCGACGGGTCGTACTTGTCCGGGCCCTCTTCTCCTCCAAATACCATCGGCTGGGTATAATATCCATCTTTTCTGAATTTGACTGCTTTGATCTCCATCTCGTTTCCTCCATGTCTCAATTACGATGTACTTATTATATCATACTTCTTTGTGAATAAATATGAAAAGACCGCCTGGAAGGCGGTCCAATCTATGGCATTCTTAGTCCATGTCCAGCTGTTCGATCAGATAGTTCTCCATGCCGATCTCTTCCATCAGGGACAGGTGCTGTCTGACCCAGTTGAAGTGATCCTGCTCGTCCACGATGAACTCCTGGATCATGTTTCTGGTCACGTAGTCATCCTCGAACATCGACAGCGCCTTACTCATCATCGGAAGCGCCTCAGCTGCATCCTTGCAGTCGTATTCCAGCATCTCTTTCACATCGGTGAAGACCGGATATTCCGCGAGCTCGACCTTCGGTGTTACACCCAGCTCGATCAGGCGTGCGTTGACCTTCTTCGCCTCATCCCACTCTTCATCGGATTCAGCCATGATCTTGTCGCCCAGCTTGCCGAAGCCACGCTGCTTCAGGATCTGTGCCTGAATGGAGTGCTGCTGAGAATTACCGAACCAACCCTTTGCCAGTTCCTGCAGGAATTCAATCTTTGTCATTTTCTTATCCTCCGTTGTTATCAATTTAATTGCGTACAATTTAATTACAATGTCATTCTATTCTCTAACAACCCTTTTGTCAAGGCTCTTTTTCGAAAAAACTTTCTCAATCGTAGTAGTCGCTGTCCTTCACGCCCTTTGCCAGGGCCGCAATGATCAGGCCTGCCGCAATGGCCAGTCCCGCCTTCAGCAGGCCGCCTTCACCGGAGCCCTCGTTACTCTTCTTTGCCGGACCGCTGCTGTGCATGGCTTCCTTACCGGCCTTCTGTACCCAATCCGTCTTCTCTTTCATTTCTTCAGATCCTCCTATACCCCTTCGTTATCGATTCTGATCTCGCAGATTCCTTCACCTCTGGCAATGACCTTGCCCAGGCTGAACCGGTAGCCTTCGAACATGGAGCAGATTCCTCTGTCGCCGTCCATGGCAATGTCGCAGAGCAGCGCGATATCCTCGTCGGAGACGCCCAGTTTCTTCCAGCTCGCCACGAGCGGACAATAGTGAAAATCGATGTAGAGTTTCTCCTTCGTGCACTCCCTGATCTCCATCTCGAAGACCTTCTGGCCAGTCTCATCCGCGAAAGGCTTCAGGAATTCCCGCAGGTCGCCCGGGTCGGCGCAGTGCTGTCCGATCTTCCCTTCGCCGTGGAATCTGCCGCATCTGGTGATGGCCTTTCGGCCGACCTCTTCCATATCCAGGCCTGCCTTCCTTGCTTCATCGAGCAGCAGGTAAAACCAGGCCGCCCGGTGCTCGATGGCCCCGCGGACCAGATTCGTTTTCTCATCGTCGACGATGGTCGGGATGTTGCCCATCTCTGTCATCTCTTCTCCTCCTTGTCCTTGATCCGGTAATAAACTATGTCCATATCAAATCTGATGTTTCTCCTGCGGGACAGGGGCCACAGGCTCCTCATGCTGTCCGCGGCAGTAAGATCTGCTACGGCTTCTCCCGCCTGTCTCGCTCCGTCCACGGTGCCGATCACCGGGCTGTCCGCGCCCCGGGGCGTATAGATCATGCTCCGCTCGTATCCGTAAACGACCCCTTCGCCTGCCGCGGCGAAAACCGCTTCGTTGAAGCGGCGCACCAGGTCAGCAGTGTGACTTCCGGTGATCCTGTAGATTTCCCGGTTCAGTTCCTCCGCGAAGGGAACCTGCGCTCCCCGGTCCTCGACCTCCTTCCTGACGTACTGAAAGATGCCCCGGAAGGAGTTGTTCAGCTGGCTGTGAACCCCGCAGGCTGCCGCATTGTCATGCGCCGGACAACCCAGGTCAATTCGATAAGACGCGTTGCTTTCGTAGATCTGCTCCAGCCTTTGTCGCAGCTCTTCCAGCTGCTCGCCCGCAGCCTCCTCCAGGCTGTTCCCGGATGCTCCGGCCAGCCTTTGCATGAGCTGAAAAAGCAGGTCCGTATATGCAATGTAATCCCGGTCCGGGATTCCCACGTAATCCGCCTCCGCAAACCGCAGCTTCTCCGAGGGCGCACGGCCGTAGCGGCGGAAGGCTTCCTCCGCGGTCTCGGGGCGGTAGTCCGACAGGGTGATGCTCCCGCAATGGGCCGCCAGCCTCCCAAGGTCCAGGTCATTGCACTTGCCCGCGCCCAGGATCAGAAGCGAAGAGCCGGGAGCGACGCAGCGGATGATGAAATCGGTCAGCTCCTTCCGGTATTCCGCCCAGTCACTATATTCGTCATCTTTTGAAGCGCGGCAGCAAAACCGGCTGTAAATCTGCTCTGCGATACTCATTTCTGCTCGCTATCCGGATCCCACTCTTCCCACAGTTCGGGGCTGAGATTCTTCAGTGAATCGATGACCACCACGCAGTCTTTGTCTACATTCTGCATCGCGGTGACGACCTTATCCTTCGGCAGGGCAACGCACCCGCCGGTATAGGGCTTCTGCGGTCCCAGGCAGTGCAGGAAGATGGCGGAACCCTTGCCGGCCTCACCCTCTTCGTTGTAGCTGATGTTCATGCAGTACTGGTAGTGCTCCGTGTACTCCACGATGTGCTCGCTGTTATCCACATCCAGGTCCGGCAGGTCCTTGATACTGACCATCTCGTTGTAGTGGTAGCCGTCCCGCTGGTCTCCGGACCAGTAGTCGTCCTCGGTGACCTGCTGATAATCGAAGGCCTTGCAGCCCGGGTCTTCATTGATGCCGAAGGCGTAATTGAAATGGAAGGTCCCCGTCGGGCTCTTAGAGTCTCCCTCTTTGGTCTTGCCGAGTCCGTTCTTGCCGATGTAGCCCGGCGTCGTCAGGATCTGCTTCCAGTTTCCGTTCTCATCCTTCTGATGCATGGACACATACGCCGTTGTCTTGCCGATGGCCGCGACCACGAAGAGCTGGTTCGCGTCCTTCGCCTGCTCCAGCTTCCCGACGAACTCCGGTGAATCCTCGGCCGTCGCAATATCAAACGCCGCGGCCTGTCCTTCCGCGGCCTGCTCTACATTGGCAGCCTCCGCCGCATTCTGATCCGCCCCGGCATCCTCGGATGCGCCGCAGCCCGCAAACAGCAGGCACATCATCATCGCCATCGTCAGCAATCCCGTTTTCAGCAGCTTTTTGTTCATTATCCTTCCTCACTTTCCCTTTTTGTATTCAATCGTTTGTAATATCCCTTTGCCTGGTACAGGGCCCCGACCGGGTTGTGCGCGAGCACCCGGTCCTTCGCCACCAGGGTGGTGACCAGCGCCTGTGAATACTTGTAGAACAAGCTGTCATGCCCCACACAGAGTCCCATCACAATATTGAGCTGCGTCCCTTCCCGGTTCAGGATCTCCGCCTGCAGGATCGGGTTGCACATGACGGGACCCGTCTTCGTAATGTGCTCCTGCGGCACGCCCACCTCGGTTTTCAGGAAGGACCCGGCCTTGCAGGCCGCTCCGTACACTTCGAATCCCCTGTTTCGGAGAATCCTGGCCAGAATCCGGCTCTCCTCGATCAGACCGACGCAGGTCGCGATCCCGATCTTATGAAAGCCCATCCGTTCAGCGAACGTAAGGACTTCCTCCACCCGGGTATATCTGAGATAGA
>JAZNNY010000120.1:0-48895 GCA_045580505.1 Lentihominibacter sp. | reverse complement strand
GGTCAGATCATAGGGAGACAGTTCTACCTTAACCTTGTCGCCCGGGATGATACGGATGTAATTGGTCCGGATCTTTCCCGATACATGCGCCAGCACCTTATGCCCGGTTTCGAGCTCTACGATGAACATCGCATTTGGCTGCGCTTCGATAACTTTTCCTTCCGCTTCGATGACATCTTTCTTTGCCATTGCTTCTTACCTCACTCAGTTTATTCTGCCAGTGTGAGCAGCTCGGGCTCACCGTCCGTGATAACCACTGTATTCTCATAATGCGCGGAGAGCTTTCCGTCCAGTGTGACGACTGTCCAGTCATTTTCCAGCGTCCGGACGTCATAGGTCCCCTCGCAGATCATGGGTTCAATTGCGAAGACCATACCCTTCGCAAGTCTCGGACCGCGCCCCGGTCTTCCGAAGTTCGGGATCTGCGGATCCTCGTGCATCTCCTGACCGACTCCGTGTCCTACGAAGTCACGGATGACGGAGAAGCCTTCACTCTCCGCTCTGGTCTGGACTGCATGGGATATATCTGACAACCTGTAGCCCACCTTGCAGTATTCGATCCCGGCGAAAAAGCTCGCTTTCGTCGCTTCCATCAGCTTGGTGGCCATCTCGCTCACCTGTCCTACCGGATAGGTTCTGGCCGCATCGCTGACGTAGCCTTTGTAGGTCGAGCCGACATCTACGCTGACGATGTCACCCTCCTGCAGGATCCGTTTTTTGTCCGGGATCCCGTGTACGACCTCTTCGTTGATCGAAACGCAGGCGCTTGCAGGGAAACCGCCGTATCCGAGGAAGGTCGGGATCATGCCCGCCTTCCGGATGGTGGTTTCTACGAATTCATCGATATCTGCGGTTGAGATTCCTGGTTTGACGAAGTTCTCGAGTTCCTTCAGAATGTATCCTGTGACTTTGCCCGATTCCCTCATCAGGTCGATTTCCTGATCAGATTTGATGATGATCATAAATTATTCTCCCAGAATCTCAGTAATGGTGTTGAATACGTTCTCAAGTCCGGTCGTTCCATCGATGTGAGCGATGTTTCCGGCCTTCTCGTAGTAATCGATCAGCGGCTTGGTTTCCTTGTTGTAAACCTCGATCCTGTTGGCGGCAGTCTCTTCGTTGTCGTCTTTTCTCTGGATCAGTTCTGCTCCGCAGACATCACAGATTCCCTCCTGCTTCGGCGGGATGTTGACAACGTGGTAGGATGCACCACACTTGCTGCAGACTCTTCTGCCTGTCAGCCTGATCATCAGTTCTTCTCTGTTGACATCGATGTCCAGAACATGATCGATCTTCGAGCCCTTTGCCTCGAGGAACTTATCCAGTTCTTCGGCCTGGAATACGGTTCTCGGGAATCCGTCGAGAAGGAAACCGTCCTTGCAGTCATCCTTGTTCAGTCTGTCCGTAGCGATCTCAACGACGAGCTCGTCCGGAACCAGCTGTCCCTTATTCATGTATTCCTGAGCCTTCTTGCCCAGCTCTGTACCGTTCTTGATGTTCTCTCTGAAGATGTCTCCGGTTGAGATATGAGGAATATTGTATTTCTCAATGATCTTGGCAGCCTGTGTGCCTTTGCCTGCTCCCGGAGGGCCCAGTAAAATTAAATTCATTGTATATCTCCTCTCTACTTCAGGAATCCTGAGTAATTTCTCATTACCATCTGATTCTCAAGCTGCTTCATGGTATCCAGCGCGACACCGACTGCGATCAGCAGTGAGGTACCGCCGAAGTGGAAGTTCAGTCCGCCCAGCTGGCTGACGATCGTCGGCAGAATGGCAACTGCTGCCAGGAAGATCGCGCCGACGAAGGTGATTCTCGTCATGACACGATTCAGATATTCTACCGTCGCCCTGCCCGGCCGGATACCCGGAATGAACCCGCCGTTTGCCTTCATGTTCTGCGCTACTTCTACCGGATTGAATGTAACCGATGTGTAGAAGTAGGTAAAGAAGATGATCAGCACTGCGTTAAACGCCGCATAGACCCAGACACCCGGGCTTCCTGTCGGCGACAGCCACTTCTCGATCCACTGCGCCGCATCGCCCTGTGCATTCATGAAATACACGATGGTGAGCGGGAACTGCAGGAATGCCATCGCGAAGATGACCGGGATAACGCCTGCCTGATTTACCTTAAGCGGAATGTGTGTTGCCTGTCCGCCATACATCTTGCGGCCAACGACACGCTTCGCATACTGTACCGGGATACGTCTCTGTCCCTGCTGTACCATGATGATGCCGACGATAACTACGATACAGAACAGGATGAACACGATCAGTGTGATGATGCTCATGGTTCCGTCCTGCAGCTTTGCCCAGATCTCCTGGCAAGCCGACGGCAGTCTGGCGATGATGCCGGCGAAGATGATCAGCGAGATACCGTTGCCGATGCCTCTTTCGTTGATCATTTCTCCAAGCCACATCAGGAATGCCGTACCTGCGGTCAGTACCATGACGATCACGATGACGGAAAATACATCCGTCGAGATCAGCGCCTGCCGGAACAGTCCGATCGTGACGCCGATCGCCTGAACGACTGCCAGGCCGACCGTCAGATATCTTGTATACGAAGCAATCTTCTTCCTTCCTTCTGTTCCCTCCCGGGCCAGTCTCTCCAGAGACGGGACCGCGATGGTCAGAAGCTGCAGAATAATGGATGCCGTGATGTACGGTGTAATGGAAAGCGCAAATATCGTAAAGTTACTGAATGCGCCGCCTGAGAACAGGTTAAACAAAGCAAAGAGTCCCGTTTCACTGTCAAACGTCTGTGCCAGGACGTCTCTGTCCATTCCCGGTACCGGAATCTGTGCACCGATCCGGAAGATGACCAGCATACAAAGTGTAAAGATGATCTTCTTCCTCAGGTCAGGAATGTTCCATGCCTTTGCAACTGTTCTGAGCATTTCCATTAGATCACCTCTGCCTTTCCACCGGCTGATTCGATCTTCTCAACAGCTGTCTTGCTGAACTTGTGAGCGCGAACAGTCAGGTTCTTCTCAAGGTCACCGTTTCCGAGGATCTTGATGCCGTCCTTGACCTGCTTCGCCATACCCATCTCCTTCAGGAGCTCAGGTGTGACTTCGGTCCCGGCCTCAAATCTGTTCAGGTCGCTGACGTTCAGTACTGTATATTTTGTTCCCCAGATGTTGGTGAAACCGCGCTTCGGAATTCTTCTGTACAGCGGCATCTGTCCGCCTTCAAATCCGAGTCTGACGCCGCCGCCACTTCTGGATTTCTGACCGTTCATACCGCGTCCGCCGGTCTTGCCCTGGCCTGTCGCTGTACCGCGGCCTCTTCTCTTGCGAGCCTTAGTAGCTCCTTCGACTGCTCTTAATTCATGCAGTTTCATAGGTTACGCGCCTCCTCTCTAAATCTCTTCTACCGTCAAAAGATGCGAAACCTTATTCACTGCTCCTCTGGTTACCGGAGAGTCTACCAGCTCGACCGACTGGTGCATCTTCTTCAGTCCTAACGCTTCTACTACTTTCTTCTGTTTCGGGGAAGCGCCGATTGTGCTCTTGGTCAATGTTACTTTGATCTTACCTGCCATTGCTGCTTCCTCCTTATCCTAAAATTTCTTCCTTCGTCTTGCCTCTTTTTCTTGCGACCTCTTCGAGTGTCATGAGGCTCTTCAGACCTTCCATCGTTGCGTAAGCCATGTTTCCGGTGTTGTTGGATCCGATGGACTTAGCTCTGATGTCCTTGACGCCCGCGGCTTCCAGTACAGTACGTACAGAGGAGCCAGCGATTACGCCGGTACCGGGAGCTGCCGGCATCAGCAGTACTCTGCCTGCGCCGAACACGCCCAGCTGTCTGTGAGGAATTGTTGTTCCAACGGTTGGAACTGTGATAACATTCTTCTTCGCATCTTCAGTTGCCTTGCGGACAGCTTCCGGAATCTCCAGAGCTTTGCCGAGACCAACGCCGACATGGCCTTCACCGTCGCCGACGACGACTGTCACGGAAAATCTCATGTTTCTGCCGCCCTTAACGGTCTTCGCAACACGTCTGATGTTTACGATTGTTTCCGTTAATTCCAGCTTTGATGCATCTATCGTATTCCGCATTCGATTTACCTCCTAGAATTTCAATCCTGCTGCGCGAGCTCCGTCAGCCAGTTCCTTGACTCTTCCGTGATACAGGAATCCGCCTCTGTCAAAGCAGACTTCTTCGATTCCCTTCTCGAGAGCTCTCTTCGCAATAGCCTCTCCGACGACCTTGGCAGCTTCCTTGTTGCCGCCGTACTTGATCTCTTCTTTCAGAGCCTTGTCGATCGTGGATGCGGAAACCAGGGTAACACCGTTTACGTCATCGATGATCTGAGCCGCAATGTTCTTATTGCTTCTGAAAACACAAAGGCGAGGTTTCTCAGGAGTTCCGCTGACGTATTTTCTGATTCTCTGGTGCCGAATGACACGCTTATCATTTCTGCTTTCTCTTGCCATCTTGCTTCACTCCTTTCTTTATGCACCTGCTCCGGTCTTGCCTTCTTTACGACGGATATGCTCGCCCTCGTATCTGATGCCCTTGCCCTTGTAAGGCTCCGGCTTTCTCCAGGCGCGGATATTCGCAGCATAGTTTCCGACCAGCGCTTTGTCGATGCCCTTGACGACAACGGTATTGGCATCCGGAGTCTCCGTTGTGATGCCTTCCGGGTCTTCCATCTCTACCGGATGGGAGTATCCCAGGTTCATTACGAGCTTGTTGCCCTTCTTCTCGGCCTTGTAGCCGACGCCGACCAGCTGCAGCTTCTTCTCGAAGCCATCGGTCACGCCGATTACCATGTTGTTGATCAGAGTTCTCGCCAGACCGTGCTGGGATCTCTTCTCAGCTTCATCGCCGTCTCTTGATACGGTGATCACACCGTCTTTATTCTCAACTGTTAACAGTGAGCTGATTGTCTCCTGCAGCTCGCCCTTCGGTCCCTTAACGGAAACGACGTTTCCATCAACCTTGACCTCTACGCCGGCAGGAAGAGTGATTGGCTTGATACCTATTCTTGACATATTATTTTCCTCCTACCATACATAACAGATTACTTCGCCGCCGATACCGAGCTTTCTTGCTTCCTTATCGCTGATGACTCCCTTGGAAGTGGAGATGATTGCGATACCGAGTCCTCCGAGAACTCTTGGGATCTCGTGCGCCTTCGCATAGGACTTCAGGCCCGGCTTGGAAATCTTCTTGATTCCGCTGATGACTCTCTCTTTGTCAGGACCATACTTCATTGTTACTTTGATGACGCCCTGCTTGTTGTCATCGATGACTTCGAAATCTTCGATGTAGCCTTCTTCTTTCAGGATGCCGGCGATGGACTTCTTCATCTTGGACGCCGGGATCTCTACTGTTGGATGACCTGCCGTGTTGGCATTTCTGATTCTGGTCAACATATCCGCAATTGGATCTGTCATTGTCATTGTTCTTTGCTCCTTCCTCCGCCAGTTTTGCAAAGGCAGATCTGCTTTTGCAACTTAACGGAAAGTAGTAGTTACAGCTTGTATTATTTTTACCAGGAAGCTTTTCTTACGCCCGGGATCTCTCCCTTGTAAGCCAGCTCTCTGAAGCAGATTCTGCAGATGCCATACTTCTTCAGTACGGAGTGCGGACGTCCGCAGATCTTGCATCTGGTGTATGCACGCGTCGAATACTTAGGTTTTCTCTGCTGCTTTACCTTTAAGGATGTTTTTGCCATTGTTATCCTCCTGTTATCTTACTTCTCGAACGGCATTCCGAGTCCTGCCAGCAGTGCCGCAGCTTCCTCGTCCGTCTTCGCAGTGGTTGTGAAAACGATGTTCATGCCCTTGATCGTCTCTACCTTATCATAGTTGATTTCCGGGAAGATCAGCTGTTCCTTGATACCCATGGAATAGTTTCCTCTGCCATCGAAGGAATTCTTGCTGACGCCCTTGAAGTCTCTTACTCTCGGAAGAGCGATGTTGAAAAGCTTGTCCAGGAAGACGTACATGCTGTCGCCTCTCAGGGTGACCTTGGCGCCTACCGGCATGCCTGCTCTGACCTTGAAGTTAGCGATGGACTTTCTTGCCTTGGTAACGACCGGTCTCTGTCCGGTGATCAAGCTGATCTCTTCGACAGCGCTCTCGAGTACCTTGGCGTCTTCCTTAGCTTCGCCCAGGCCCATGTTCAGGGTGACCTTCTCAAGCTTCGGTACTTCCATGACGTTCTCATACTGGAATTTCTCTTTCAGGGATGGGAAAACATCATTCTTATATGTTTCTTTTAATCTTGCAGCCAAAATCGTCTCCTCCTTTCTTTAGTCTATGGTGTTGCCAGATGCCTTAGCATATCTGACCTTCTTGCCGTTTTCTTCTCTATAGCCAATTCTTGTCGGCTTCTTCGCCTTAGCGTCATAGTACATGACGTTGGACACATCGATCGGACCTTCCTGGTGCTTGATCTCTGCAGGAGCCTTCTGGGTCTGCTTCTGATGCTTGGTCTGAACGTTGACGCCCTCTACGATGACTCTGCCTTCCTTCGGCATTGCCTTCAGTACCTTGCCGGTCTTGCCCTTGTCCTTGCCGGTAAGTACCATTACTGTATCATCTTTTTTGATTTTCATTTGATACCTCCTATAATACTTCCGGTGCCAGTGACACGATCTTCATGAAACCCTTGTCTCTCAGTTCCCTGGCAACAGGTCCAAAGATACGGGTTCCTACCGGCTGCATATCATCCTTGATGATTACTGCTGCATTCTGGTCAAACTTCACATAGCTTCCATCAGCTCTTCTGGCACCATGCTTTGTTCTGACGATGACAGCCTTGACGACGTCGCTCTTCTTTACAGCGCCGCCCGGGGTCGCTTCCTTAACTGCGCAGACAACGATGTCACCGATGTTTGCGTACTGGCGGCTGGTTCCGCCCAGGATCCGGATCGTCAGGAGTTCCTTGGCTCCGGAGTTGTCAGCTACCCTTAATCTTGTTTCTGTCTGAATCATTCTCAGGTGCCTCCTTTACTTCACTTTCTCTACGATATTGACAAGTCTCCATCTCTTATCCTTAGAGAGCGGTCTTGTCTCCATGATTCTTACTTTGTCGCCGATCTGGCACTCGTTGTTCTCATCGTGCGCCTTGATCTTCTTTGTTCTCTTGACTGCCTTGCCGTAAAGGGAATGTCTGACAAACTCTTCAACCGTTACGACAATTGTCTTATCCATCTTATCGCTTGTAACGATACCGACGATTGTCTTTCTCGCGTTTCTTTCAACTGCCATGGTACATCCTCCTTTCCGTTAGCCTTCAGCTCTGGCGAGCTCTTTTTCTCTGATGATCGTCTTAACTCTTGCGATATCTCTTCTAGTCTCTCTCAGCAGAACCGGGTTCTCAAGCTGTCCTGTGACGTGCTGGAATCTGAGGTTGAACAGATCCTTTTTCATTTTGAGCAGTTCAGCATTCAGCTCTGCTTCTGACATTTCTCTGATTTTGTTCAATTCCATTATGCTTCACCACCCTTTGCTTCCTGTTCTTCTCTGATGGCAAATTTACACTTAACCGGCAGCTTGTGTGCAGCCAGTCTCATAGCTTCTCTGGCCTGAGCCTCGGTAACGCCTTCGATCTCGAACATCACTCTGCCCGGCTTAACGACTGCTACCCAGTACTCCGGAGCACCTTTACCGGAACCCATACGTACTTCAGCCGGCTTCTTTGTGACTGACTTATGCGGGAAGATCTTGATGTAGACCTTGCCGCCTCTCTTGACGGATCTTGTCATAGCGATACGAGCCGCCTCGATCTGGTTGGATGTGATCCATCCGCATTCTGTGGCCTGAAGACCATACTCTCCATATGTGATGGTATTGCCCTTGGTGGCCTTACCCTTCATTCTGCCTCTGTGGACTCTTCTGTGTTTAACGCGCTTAGGCATTAACATGGCATTGTCCTCCTTTCACCTTTGTCTATTCTTCGCTGGCTGCTTCGACCGGTGCCTCAGCTGCCTCGACCTGTGCTTCTTCTACCTGCGGTTCCTCGACCTGAGGAGTTCTTCTGATCCGCTTGTTGGCTGCCTTCGGAATTTCCGGTCTGCCGTCGCGGGAATCTCTTCTCTGTCTTCTGTCACCGTCTCTTCTCGGTCTTCTGTCGCCGTCTCTTCTTCTGCGGCCGTCTCTTCTGCCTTCACGCTTCTCTTCCGGCACGGAGGACTTCAGTCCCTTGTCCAGGATCTCACCGTGGTTGATCCAGACCTTGACGCCCAGCTTGCCGTAAGTGGTGTCGGCTTCCGCGAAGCCATAGTCGATGTTAGCTCTCAGTGTATGAAGAGGAACGTTGCCTTCGCTGTACTTCTCGGATCTGGCGATTTCAGCGCCGCCCAGTCTTCCGGAAACGAGGATCTTGATTCCCTTCGCTTCAGCCTTCATGGTTCTGCCCATGGCCTGCTTCATAGCTCTTCTGAAGGAAACTCTGCGCTCCAGCGCCTGCGCGATGCTCTCAGCTGTCAGCTGTGCATCCAGTTCCGCTCTTCTGACCTCTCTGATGTCGAGGAGAACAGTCTTGCCTGTCATCTTCTCGAGTTCTTTCTTCAGATCGTCGATGCCGGTTCCGGATCTTCCGATGACCATACCCGGCTTAGCTGTCATAACGATGACCTTGACTCTGCTCTCAGCAGCACGCTCGATGACGACCTTGGATACGCCCGCTGCGTATAACTTTTTCTTTACGTATTCTCTGATCTTGTTATCCTCTACCAGGAAGTCTGCGAATTTGGACTTGTCCGCATACCACTTGGCATCCCAGTCTTTGATAACGCCTACTCTTAATCCGTGTGGACTTACTTTCTGACCCATTCGATTAACCTCCCTGTACTAATTCCGTTCCTTCAGAGTCACGCCAACGTGGCTGCTTCTCTTCAAAATGATAGATGCTCTGCCCTGCGCGCCGGCCTTCCATCTCTTCATGGTCGGGCCCTGGTGGGCATAAACTTCGGAAACATAGAGGTTATCTGCGTTCATTTCCTTAACGTCCGCATTGGCTGCAGCAGACTTAACGACCTTCTCTACGATTTCTGCACCCTTACCCGGGGTGAATTTCAGGATATTCAATGCCTCATTTAAGTCCTTCCCTCTTACCAGGTCGGTAACAGGCTTCAGCTTAGAAGGAGACATTCTGACGTACTTTGCAATAGCTTTTGCTTCCATTTCTTATGATCTCCTTTTCTTACTTACTTAGATTTCTTATCTGCGGCATGTCCTCTGTATGTTCTGGTCGGAGCAAATTCTCCCAATCTGTGGCCGACCATATCTTCGGTGATGTATACAGGCACATGTTTCCTTCCGTCATGAACTGCGATCGTGTGTCCTACCATCTGCGGGAAAATCGTGGACGGACGGGACCATGTCTTGATGACTTTCTTCTCGTTCGCTGCGTTCATATCATCGATTGCCTTGAGCAGCTTCGGTTCTACGAAAGGGCCTTTTTTCAGTGATCTACCCATTGTACTTGCTCCTCCCTGTTATTTCTCGTTTCTTCTCTTCACGATGTATTTATTGGATGGGTTCTTCTTCTTTCTCGTCTTGTATCCGAGTGCCGGCTTACCCCAAGGTGTAACCGGGCTGACACGGCCGATTCCAGCCTTGCCCTCGCCACCACCGTGCGGGTGGTCGTTCGGGTTCATGACGGAACCTCTGACGGTAGGTCTGATGCCCATGTGTCTTTTTCTTCCGGCCTTACCGATCTGGATGTTCTGGTGATCGATGTTGCCGACTTCGCCGATCGTCGCTCTGCACTCGAGTCTGATTCTGCGAACTTCTCCGGACGGCAGTCTGACCTGTGCGAACTTGCCTTCCTTAGCCATCAGCTGTGCGCCGTTGCCAGCGGATCTTACCATCTGACCGCCCTTGCCAGGCTGCAGCTCAATGTTGTGGATGATCGTACCAACCGGAATGTTGGCTACCGGCAGTGCGTTGCCGACCTTGATGTCAGCGTCTGCGCCGGACTCGATGACCTGTCCTACTTCCAGGTGATTCGGAGCGATGATGTATCTCTTCTCTCCGTCTGCGTAGTTGATCAGAGCGATGTTCGCGCTTCTGTTCGGATCGTACTCGATGGTCGCTACTGTACCCGGGATACCATCCTTATCTCTCTTGAAGTCGATGATTCTGTACTTCGGACGAGTCCCGCCGCCTCTGTGACGAACGGTGATCTTGCCTCTGGAGTTTCTTCCAGCATGCTTCTTGAGAGTAACTGTCAGCGACTTCTCCGGGGTCGTGCATGTGATTTCCTCAAATGTGGAAACCGTCATTCCTCTCAGACCAGGAGTTGTCGGATTATATTTCTTAATTCCCATTGATTGCTACCTCCTGCTTACAGACTCTGGAAGAATTCGATTTCCTTGCTGTCTTTTGTGAGGGTTACGATCGCCTTCTTGGAAGCGGCGGTCATACCTTCGAATCTTCCCATTCTCTTTTTCTTGCCTTTAACGTTCATGATGTTGACCTTGTCAACCTCTACATCGAAGATCTCTTCGACTGCCCGCTTGACCTCAGTCTTGTTGGCATCCGGTGCAACCTTGAATGTGTATTTCTTGTCCGGTGCGATGTCCATGCTCTGCTCGGAGATGACCGGCTTGATGATTACGTCGTAAGGAGTCTTCATTATGCATACACCTCCTCGATCTTTTCAATCGCTTCTTTCGTTACGATGAAGCTTGTGTGATTCAGAATGTCATATACGTTCATCGTTCCGACGAGTGCTGTTCTGATTCCCTGAATGTTAGCTGCGGACTTGACGATGTTCTCGTCCTTGGCAGCGGTTACGATCAGCGCCTTCTTCTCAGCCTTGATGGCTTCCAGCATCTTGATCATTTCCTTTGTCTTCGGCTCATCGAAGCTGATCTCATCAACGACGATGATTTCGCCTTCCTGTACCTTCGAGGAAAGCGCGGACAGCATAGCCAGTCTTCTTACCTTCTTAGGTACTGTATATCTGTAGCTTCTTGGCTTCGGTGCGAATACCACACCGCCTCCGATCTGCGACGGGTCTGTGGAGCTTCCCTGTCTGTGGCGGCCCGTTCCCTTCTGTCTGAACGGCTTGCGGCCTCCTCCTCTGACTTCAGCTCTTGTCTTCGCGGACTGTGTGCCCTGTCTTCTGTTGGCCAGTATATTCTTGACTACGGCATGTACTGCGTTCTGGTTCGGCTCGATTCCGAATACAGCGTCATTCAGTTCGATCGTGCCGGCTTCCTGACCTGCCATGTTCAGCATTGTCACTGTTGACATATTACTTCCTCCTTTCTGAAGTCAAAGTTGATTAGTCTTCCTGTCCCTTAACTGCATACTGGATGCGGACGATTCCTCCCTTGTTTCCCGGAACGGCACCCTTGATGAGCATCAGGTTTCTGTCTGCAATAACTTTTACCAGCTTGACGTTCTGTACGGTGACTGTCTCGCGGCCCATTCTTCCCGGAGCGTGGTTGCCCTTGAATACTCTGGAAGGATAGGTACCAGCTGCCAGAGCGCCGGCCAGTCTCTTGTGCTTGGAACCGTGGGTCATCGGGCCTCTGTGGTGGCCCCATCTCTTGATGTTGCCCTGGGTACCCTTACCCTTGGAAGTTCCGGTGACGTCCAGCTTGACGCCTTCTTCGAAATCCGCAACGGTGATCTGCTGTCCGACCTCGAAGGTTTCTCCTTCTTCCGGTCTGAACTCTGCCAGATGCTTCATCGGCTTCAGCTCGTTCTTGGCGAAGTGGCCAGTCATCGGCTTGTTCACTCTCTGCGGCTTCGCTTCTTCAAATCCGAACTGTACAGCGTTGTAACCGTCTGTCTCTTCGGTCTTGATCTGCGTTACGGTCATCGGACCTGCTTCAACGACTGTGACCGGGATCACATGTCCGGTCTCGTCGAAGATCTGAGTCATGCCCAGTTTCTTTCCTAAGATTGTCTTCATGTTTTATCTTTCCTCCTGAATTCTTACAGCGGACCACCGAGTTGGGTTAGCCTGCCTGACTCTGGGAGCGGCAGCCTCAGCGGTCATACTAAGGGGAGTTCCCTTCGCTTAACTGACTTAAAGTTTGATCTCGATGTCGACACCTGCCGGCAGGTCCAGCTTGGTCAGCGCATCCGTTGTCTTCGCCGTCGCGCTTGTGATGTCGATCAGTCTCTTGTGTGTTCTCTGCTCAAACTGCTCTCTGGAGTCCTTATACTTGTGGACGGCTCTCAGGATCGTTACGACTTCCTTCTCTGTCGGAAGCGGAATCGGTCCGGAAACCTCAGCGCCTGTCTTCTTCGCAGTCTCTACGATCTTAGCTGCGGAGCTGTCCAGAAGCGCGTGGTCATAAGCCTTCAGTTTGATTCTGATTTTCTGTAATTCGCTCATTTTTTCCTCCTGTTACTTTTTGTACTGTTTTCGCTATGCCTGTACAAGGGGTTCTCGTGCTTGAATTTCCAACATGTACATCATTTCTTGCTTGTGCGTACACGCTGCTGTGTGTTTTTATTATTTCACTCACAACAAAAACCCAAGCGAATCCCTGCGCCCCCGATCGAGTGGGGACATTCTCGGTGGAAATTCTCCTATAGCAAGGTAACTTCCCACTTCATCGCCTTACACAAGCCTTATCATTATATCCGAGGAGTTGGTAGAATGCAAGGGTTTTTTCAAATTATTTTTATTGGATTTTCCAAAGGCAGGCCCAGTGTTTTCAACGGGTTTCGGCTCCGTTTTCGTACACTGTGCCAAGTGTTTTCATTTTACCGGTCAGTCGGGACTATATATGGTGTCCGCGCCCTGTTATGGTCCCGAAATGACACTACTCTTTACATTATTTTCTGCTCCGGCAGCGCTCTTTCTCAGCTCAACCATAAAAAAATATTGGCATCATTCTGGGAACTGTGTTACAATAGTGTTCGTTCATGAGCGCCCGTAGCTCAGTTGGATAGAGTAGCACACTCCGAATGTGAAGGTCGGGTGTTCGAGTCACCTCGGGCGCGCCATAAAAAAGCGACAGGTCATTGGCCTGTCTCTTTTCTTTATTATGGCCCTGCTAAAGATAAGACAGGGGACGGTTCTCTGTCTTACCCAAAAGGAGTAAGACAGAGAACCGTCCCCTGTCTTATCGAGAACCGTCCCCTGTCTTACGTCTATTTCAGCTTTTTCCCGTCTTCAAACGCCTTGCCGACGATCTCGCCCAGCACGTTATAGTTGTGGTTCATCCCGTCGTAGATGATCGGGCGCACCTTGGCCAGATCGATGGCCCCGTCCGTCAGGACCGACTCGTCCGCGCTCACGTTGACGATCTTTCCTACCATAAGATGCGTATCCTCATCGTAACTGACCATCTCGCATTCGATGGCGAGCGGGTACTGGTCGACCAGCGGCGCATCGACGAATTCGCTCTTCGTCTCTGTAAATCCTGCCCGGGCGAACTTATCCGGCACCTCATTGGCGGATACGATGCCGACGTAGTCGGATTCGACCACCTTGTCCGCACCCGCGAAGCTGACGGTAAATGCCTTCCGCACCAGGATGTTCTTCACGGTCTTGTGTCCCGGGCTGATGCACATGCTGATCTGGTTCGCCCCGGAGATCCCGCCCCAGGCGGCGTTCATGATGTCCGGTGTGCCGTTCTCATCGTAAGCTGCGATCATCAGCACGGGTTCCGGTGTGATAAATGAATTCGGTCCAAAATTTTTTCTTGCCATAGTTTTATCCTTTCTACCTTATATATTAGAACAGAAGTCCTTCTGCCACGTTCTCTCTTACCTTCGTTCCCTTAAGCTTCTCCACGAGCGCCAGGGCAAACTCCATGGCAAGGGCCGGGCCCTTCCCTGTGATGATGTTGCCGCAGACGGTCACGTTTTCTCCTGTTGCCTTCGCCCCAGCAAGCTCCGCCTCCATTCCGGGATAAATCGTCGCTTCTTTTCCTTCCAGGATTCCGCAGGTGCCAAATACCAGCGGCGCCGCGCAGATTGCCGCAAGGTTCTTTCCTGCCTTTGCAAACTCCCGGATCCGGACCGTAAGCCCCGCATGATCCCGCAGGTTCGTCGCCCCCGGAAGTCCTCCCGGCAGGACGATCATTTCGCAGGCCTCGTAGTCCGCCTCGTCAAAAAGCAGGTCCGCCTTCACTTCGATTCCGTGCGTTCCGCACACCGTCTTTGCCCCGCTCACGGAGACCGTCTTCGCATCGACCCCGGCGCGGCGCAGCACGTCCACGACCGTCAGGGCTTCAACCTCCTCAAAGCCTTCTGCCAGATGAATCAAAACCATAGTCTATTCCTCCTTTATTGTATCCGCGTCCGGCCCGCCTTTGCGAAGCAGGTCCGAAAGCTGTGTCACAAGAAAAGCTGCCAGCATCAGAACGCAGCCGGTCATTTCCCGTCCGGTCATGTGCCCCCCGAGCACGAGGGCTCCGCAGACAACCGCGAAGACGGACTCCAGGCTCAGGATGATGGCTGTCACTGCGGGCGGCGTGGTCTGCTGGCCGAAGATCTCCAGGGTGTAGGCCGCCGCGACTTCAAGAAATCCCGTATAGAGGATGGGAATCGCGCACGCAATGATCATGGCCCAGCGAAGTTCTTCCAGTCCGAGCATGCAGACGCCGGAGAGCAGGCCCGCCAGCAGAAACTGCATGGCAGCCAGCCGGATCGGGTCCGTCCGGACGGCGTAATAATCGATCAGCAGGATCTGCAGCGCATAGATGATCGCGCAGCCCAGCACCAGTCCGTCACCAAGGCGCAGGCTGAATCCCTCCGTAATGCAGAGCAGGTACATCCCGAAAACCGCCAGCGCCACACCGATCCAGGTAAAAAAGCCGACCTTCCTCCTCAGAAAGATCATCAGAAGCGGCACGATCACGATGTGCATGGATGTGATGAAGCCCGCTTTGCCGGCGGTCGTATAGATGAGTCCGATCTGCTGCAGGCTCCCGGCCCCGAACTGGGTCAGCCCGCAGAGGATGCTCCCCGCAAGGAGCGTGCGGTCCGTCCAGGCGGGAATCTCGTCCGCCCGGCCCGTCTTTCGCTTCCCCCGGTCAAACGCCATGATGACCGGCAGCAGGGCCAGCGCCCCGATGCAGAAGCGGAAGAATCCGAAAGTGAACGGACCCACATAGTCCATTCCCATCTTCTGAAATATATAGGAAGATCCCCAGATGAGCGCCGCCAGAAGCAGCAGAAGTTCCCCCTTATGCGATCTGTTCATCGGTGTTTCCACGTAGCCCTCCCGGAAAATAGTTTACCACATCTTCAAAAAAACATTTCCTTTTTTCTCGAAATAGTGTACAATGATTTGCGGACGCGGTCTCAGGGCCGCATCCGGAAACGAACAATATGGGGCATTAGCTCAGCTGGGAGAGCGCAAGGTTCGCAATCTTGAGGTCAGGGGTTCGATCCCCCTATGCTCCACCATAAGACGCAAGAGACGGGTAACACCCGTCTCTTGTGGCTTTTTGATTGTTCATAGGGGGATCGAACCCGAACGGGCAGAACGGTCCAGTGGACCGTTCTGGTCCGAGCACGGCTGAGCCGCGCGCAGGACGGCGGAGGGGCTGGGGCCCCGCCGCGTAATCCCCCTATGCTCCACCACAACATCGGCAGGGCAGCATCATCTGTCCTGCTTTTGCTTTATCCATTCTACTGCGTGATCCACAAAAGCCTGCACGGATCGGGTGCATGGTTCGTCTCCTCTAACGGCGATTGCCATATCCAGATACTCGGGCTTTTCGAGGGGCAGACTGACCAGCGTCACCGGGGAGCTGTCCGCCTGACTTTGGGGTACGATGCAGTAGCCGAGACCTTGAGAGACCAGGGCCATCATCGTATCATCATTGTTAGCTGAAAACTGCACATCGGGCCGGGCGTTATGACGGGCAAATAAATCTTCGATCATCTCTTCACCGGCGCCGGCAACATAAGGATATTTACCAAGCGCCGACATAGAAAAACGCTTTTTCTTCGCCAATGGGTGGTTTGGAGAAATGATGGCGACGAGGGGAATCCGGGCGAGGGGATATACCCTGAGATCTTCCTCCACCGGCAGAACATACAGACCGCAATCCACCTCTCCGTTTCGCAGCATGTCTCTTCCCAGATGATCCTCAGAGTAGATCTCGATCTCAAAGCGCATGCCCGGATACTTTTGATGAAAGGTATGGATCATTCCCGGAAGCCACAGCACGGAGACGCTGTGAAAGCTCGCGATACGTATCGTGCCCGTATTCATATCGCGCAGCTCCGATGCTCTTCGCATCAGCGCGTCTTCACTGGACACAAACTGTTTCATCCAGGGCAAAAGTTCTCTTCCCTCATTGGTCAGACTCACTCCACCGTATCTGCGGTAAAAGAGTTTGATACCGAGCTCCTCTTCGGTTTTCTGGACGATATAGCGGATGCCGGCATGGGTGTAGCCCAGCTCGTCTGCTGTTTTCTGGTAGCTCTCCAGTTCTATGATTTTTAAGAGCACATATATATTGCTTTTGTCCATGGTATTCTATCTGTTTCCCTTGCAATCACAGATCATATTCTGTGCCGATCCCGCCTTCGACGGCTTTGCGATAGATGAGCTGCGCCGCAGCCAGATCCTGCATGGCGATGCCGACGGTTTCATAGATGATGATCTCGTCATCATTCTCGCGGGCAGGAAGAGCGCCGGTCAGAACATCTCCTAAACTTCCCCGGATATCGTTAGGTGTGATGAGCCCCTCTGACAGCGGAATCAAAAGATCTCCGCTTTCGGCCAAAACCGCCTCACGCCAGTCGCAAATGATCTTGGAAGCTCTCGTGACCGCGACGGGGTCAAGTTCATGTTTGTGGGGCTCGTAGGTGCCAACGGCACTGATGGTTGCGCCTGCCTTGATCAGGCGGCCATCAAAGACAGGGTCTGCCGAAACGGTTACAGTTATGATAAGGTCCGCATCCCGAACACACTGATCAGAGTTATCTGCGGCAGTGATAAGGATATCCTGAAAGGCAGGATTGTGCCGGACGGCTTCGGCGAAGGCCCGGCATCGATCCTTGTTCAGATCGTAGATGGATATTTCTCTAAGCTGCCGAACGGAGGCCATGGCTTCCAGCTGCGCCATAGCCTGGCCGCCGGTGCCGATAAGAGCTCCTTTGCGGCACTCTTTTTTTGCCAGAACATCAAAGGCAGCGCCGGTAGAGGCTCCGGTTCGAAGCCGGGTGACACACGTTCCATCGATCAATGCTGAAACGTAACCGGTATCTCCATCGATCAGCAAAATCTGTCCGGGTGCTGTCGCAAGTCCTTTGTCGCCATTATGCGGAAAGATGTTGACGACCTTCAGGGAAGCAGCGTTCATGCCCGGCGCATAGGCCGGCATAAACAGAAAAGAGCTCTCGCCATCTTCATGGGCAATCACTGTACGCAAAGGAACATCACATTCTCCTCTGGTCATCATGATGAAGGCAGATTTGACAGCCTCGATCATCTCTTTCATCGTAACCGCTTTTCGGATATCTTGTTCAGAAATCAGCAGCATATGGGATCCTTTCAAGTTTTCTAAATGGAAAAAATACTTTTAGTAATTTAAAATAATACAAGTTTTTCTTTCTGTTCGGATTATACTATACTCATTTACAGGGAGCAAGTTGTTATGGCGGATATTTTGGCAGTTTTACCACTCATATTACTGATCACACTGGCGATCAGTACAAAGAAAATGGGAGAATCTCTGATGGCAGCGGCTGCGCTGGCGATGTTACTGCTGTACCGCGGAAATGTAGTCAACGGAGCCATTGATACATTTTATAATGTACTGTCGGATTCCTCCTATCAGTTCTGCATCATATTTCTGCTGATCTTCGGTGCAGTGATGAAACTGTTTCAGGAGTCCGGCGGGCTGCAGGGATTTGCAAAAGCAGTACAGCGTTTTGTCAGGGGCCCGCGAACGGCGATGGTTTTCTGCTGGCTCATGGATATCGTGCTGTTCATGGATGAATATCTGAATTCGCTTACTGTCGGATTCTCCATGCGGGTCATAACCGACAGATACCGGATCCCGCGGGAGCATCTGGCGCTCCATGTGAATGCAATGGCATGCAGCCTTTGTCTGGCGGTACCGATGACCAGCTGGACAGCGTTTATTCTCAGTCTGATTCGAAAGAACGGGCTGGACTTCATCGATTACGTTCACGCGATTCCAATGATGCTGTACCCGGTCCTAATGAGCATTCTGTGCCTGCTGCTGGCAGCAGGGGTGGTGCCGAAACTGGGAATGTTGAAACAGGCATACCTGCGGGTAGATCAGGGAGGGCCGCTTCTCCTCGAGGAGACGAAGGGGACTTCTCTGGTTGATTTCGGAGAGCCAGATGAAAACAATGTGTCATCCTGCCTGAATCTGCTGATTCCTATGGCGGTCATCATAGCAGGATCTGTGTGGTTCGGGCGAAACATGCTGGCGGGGCTTTTGCTTGGTCTTATATGCCAGTTTCTGATGTATCTGCCGCAAAAGCAGGTCAGCCCGGCGGATTTTTTCCGTCATTTCTTCGACGGCGCATCCTCCATGCTGCCACTGCTGATGATTATCTTCTTCGGATTCGTACTTAATGAAGCAAATCAGGAGCTGGGGCTATATGATCTGGTCATCCGCGTGTGCGGAGCTTCGATCCCGCCCAGTCTTCTTCCAGCGGTGACTTTTCTGATTGCAGGCGCCCTGGTATTTGCTACCGGCTCCTGCTGGATGATCATGCTGCTGGCTGTTCCGATCTTCATACCGCTGGCTGCCGCGATGAATGTGGATGCAGTCCTGACATTAGCTGCGCTGATGAGCGGAATTGGTCTCGGCTACAGCACCTGCTTTTATGGGGATACGATCTTCATGACAGCAGCCGGTACGGGAGTGGGGAATGTGTCTGTGATCCGCACGACGCTGCCATATGCGATGATTCTGACCGTGATTTCCACAGCGGGGTACGTCCTGCTGGGAATTTATTTATAGAGCAAAGATTGAAAACATAGTACAATAATAGCAAGAAGGGAGAAGCACAAATGAAATTTTACATCGTAGATTGTTTCGCAGAGGAGAAATATCAGGGCAATGAACTGCTCGTTCTCAAAGCTGACAGGGAAGTATCCGATGAGGAGCAGCAAAAGATCGCTCGTGAGATCAACTTTTCGGAGACAACATTCATTCTATCAGACAAGCAGGAAAATGGCGGATATGATGTCCGCATCTGGACGCCGAATGTAGGTGAGATGCCGTTTGCCGGTCACCCGACACTGGGAACCGCCCATGTGATCCGCCACTGCTACGAAGGCGGCAGCGATGAGACTGTGAAACTGAACCTGAAGGTAGGGCAGATTCCTGTGGCAGTAACGGAAGACGGGATGACCATGTCCCAGAACCCGCCGGAATTCGGTGAGATCATTGACAGACAGGAGATTGCGGAAGTCTTCGGCATCAGCGCTGACGACATCTCAGATGAATATCCGGTGCAGTGGGCAAGCACCGGCCTGGAAGCTGTGATCATTCCGTTGAAACACCGTGAGACTCTGGCGGAGATCAAAATGGGACGGGATGCCTTTGAAAGATACATAGAGCGTCATCCGAAGAATTACTGCAACCACCTGTTCTTCGTGGATATGGGTGAGCAGACTCTGGCAGCCCGCTGCATGATGGAGGACTTTGTGGAAGATCCGGCGACGGGAAGCGCCAATGGCGACCTTGCGGGATACCTGCTCGAGCATGATTACTTCGGCTCGCAGGACGTGTCCTATACCGTGATCCAAGGCGAAGATATGGGCAGGAAGTCCGTGCTGCATGTGCATGCAGCGAAAGAGGACGATAAGTGGACCATCGAGGTCGGCGGCAGCTGCTACATCGTCGCCAGCGGAGAATGGGAATAAAACGAAAGAATACCGGAGGTAACTATGATTTTCCTGAAGAACGATTACAGTCTGGGAGCGCATCCGAAGGTGATGGACGCGCTGGTTGCGACGAATGGTGAACTGGCGGATGGATACGGAGAGGACCCTTACTGCAAGGGGACTGCGGAAACCATCAAGCAGCTCTTCGGCTGTCCGGATGCCGATGTGCATTTTCTGACCGGCGGAACACAGACCAATCAGACGGCGCTTGCCGCGTTTCTGCTCCGGCCGCACTGGAGCGTGATTGCTGCGAGTACCGGTCATATCTGCGTACACGAGACAGGCGCCATTGAAGCGACCGGGCATAAGATCAATCACGTGTCCACACCGGACGGTAAGCTGACGCCGGAGATGATCGAAGAAGTTCTCATCTACCATGAAGACGAGCATTATGTTCTTCCGAAGCTGGTATATATTTCGGACTCGACAGAGACAGGACTGATCTACACGAAGTCGGAACTTCTGGCTTTGCGGGAGTGCTGCGATAAGCACGACCTTCTGCTCTACATCGACGGAGCCAGAATGGCCATGGCCATCACCTGCGAGGGCAGCGATCTGTCCTACACGGATTTCCCTCAGATCGCGGATGCCTTCTACATCGGCGGAACGAAGAACGGAGCCCTGTTTGGAGAGGCCTTGGTCATCGTTAACGATATGCTGAAACCGGACATGAGGTTTCTGATCAAACAGCGTGGCGGTCTGCTGGCAAAAGGCCGGCTTCTGGGCGTGCAGTTTGACGCACTGCTGAAGGACGATCTGTATCTTGAGCTGGGCGCCCATGCCAACCGTATGGCGAAGATGCTGGCAGATGGAATCAGAGCGAAAGGATATGAGTTTGAGATTCCGCCGCAGACTAACCTGATTTTCCCAATGATCCCGAAAGATTTGGAACGGGAACTCTCCAAGAAGGTCATGTATGAGACCTGGCCGGTAGTGACAGACACACATCAGTGCATCCGTCTCGTCACGTCCTGGGGAACGACAGAAGAGGAAGTGAAGGCGCTGCTTGAATTGATCTGAGAGGTGAAACAATGCACATCAGAAAATCAACAGAACAGGATTTCGATCGCATGATGGAAATCTACGCCTATGCGCGGGACTATATGGCCAAAACCGGTAATCCCAACCAGTGGGGACCGACGAACTGGCCGCCGGAAGAACTGATCCACAGCGATATCCGGGAAGGGAACAGCTATGTCTGTGAAAACGATGAAGGGAAAGTCATCGGAACCTTTTATTTTATTCAGGGCGAGGACATCGAACCGACTTACCGCGACATCACTGATGGCGTGTGGCTCGATGACAGCGCCTACGGAGTCGTTCACAGGGTCGCGGCAGACGGATCAGAAAAAGGTATCGGCGCGTTTTGCATAAACTGGGCGTTTGAGCAATGCGGCCACATGCGGATCGATACCCACGGAGACAATGTAGTCATGCAGAATCTTCTGACTAAGCTTGGATTTATTCAGTGCGGTACCATCTACGTCGTGGAGGACAACTATCCGAGACTTGCCTTTGAGAAAACAAGGGCGGAATGATGGGGCACTCGAATTCTAAGTAAATATCGAACACAAAACCCGGTCTCATTTCATATTGATGACCGGGCTTGGTTTTGTTAGCCAACAGGTAACAGTTGGTAACACTAATTTGCTTGACACAGGACTTGCAAACGCTGTAACCATTGAAAAATGCACGTTTTTGAAATTGGTCGGACTCAATGTTGATGTTCGATCCCCCTATGCTCCACCATGTACGGGACGTTGAAATTTCAACGTTCTTTTTCTTTTGGTTCCATTTTTGTTCCTTTCTTCAGATGATGATCGTCCCTCCGCCCAGCACGATATCCCCGTCATACAGAACGGCCGCCTGTCCCGGTGTGACAGCACGCTGGGGTTCATCGAAGAAGATCTCGACACCATTGTCTGATCCTGATACCGTTTTCTCCCTGACCGGTCTGACCGTCGCCCACTGTTCCTGCTGTTTGTAGCGCAGCCTGACCTTGCAGCGGATCTCACCTTCCGGGACCTCGCCGGAGATCCAGTTGAAACGGATCGCCTTTGCATGAGACGCGTAGACATCATCCGCGCCTCCAAGGGTGACTGTATTGGCGTCAGCGTCTATGGCACAGACATACCGCGTCTCGCCGAAGGCCTGCCCCAGCCGTTTATGCTGCCCGATGGTGTAATGGATGATCCCCTTGTGCGTTCCGATCACGTTGCCATCGAGGTCCAGAAAATCACCCGGGCCGGGAACGTTTCCGGCATATTTGCGGATCATACCTGCATAATCGCCGTCCGGCACGAAACAGATATCCTGACTGTCGGGTTTTGCGGCGTTTCGCAGGCCCCAGGCTTCGGCCTTTGCGCGGACCTGCGTCTTTGTCATTTCGCCCAAAGGCAGGAGCGTATGTGCCAGCTGCTCCTGGGTCATACCGTACAGCACATAGCTCTGATCCTTCGATCTGTCCATGCCTTTTAACAGCTGGTATTTTCCCTGCCTCTCGTCAAATCGTATCTTTGCGTAATGGCCGGTCACGATATGATCACACTCCAGCTTCCCGGCCCGCTGAAGCAGCCGGTCGAACTTCAAATGGATATTGCAGTCGATACAGGGGTTTGGCGTTCTGCCGCTGAGATATTCATTCACGAAATGGTCGATCACCAGACGCCTGAAATCCTCTGTGAAATTGAACACATAGTATGGCATGCCCAGACGAGCTGCCGCGTTTCTGGCATCTTCCACATCCCTGACAGAACAGCATGTCCTGCTGCTGCACACACCGGCGTCCTCGCTGCCGAACAGCCGCATCGTACAGCCGATGCAGTCGTATCCGGCCTCCTTCATCAAACCGGCCGCAACGCTGGAATCCACACCTCCGCTCATAGCGATCAGCACCCTCATAAGTAAAACTCCCTTCGTCCTGAAAGTCTGTCACGCCAGATCGGCGAACTTTCCCGCAGTCTGGCCACCCCTTCTGTCACTGCGTTGATGATCTGGTCGATGTCCTCCTCTGTGTTCTCCTCATTGATAGTGAGACGCAGCGACCCAAATGCCAGTTCTCTCGGCCGACCGAGCGCCAGGAGTACGTGACTCGCGTCCAGAGATCCCGCGCTGCAGGCGCTTCCGGAGGATGCGCAGATCCCTTTCTGATCAAGCAAAAGCAGTAAAGTCTCGCCTTCGATCCCCTCGAAGCAGAAATTGACATTTCCGGGCAGCCGGTCTTCTTTGCTGCCGTTCAGGATGCTGTGAGGGATCGTCTCCAGTCCTGCGATGAGACGGTCCCTGAGGAGCACTGCGCGCGCAGTGTTCGCTTCCATATTTCTGTCCGCTTCTTTGAGGGCCGCGGCCATTCCCGCGATGGCTGCGACATTTTCGGTCCCGCTCCGGTACCCGCGTTCCTGCTCGCCGCCTTCCAGCAGGTTCGCCGGATGGATGCCGCGTTTCGCATAGAGAATACCGGTCCCTTTCGGGCCGTGGAATTTATGGGCGGAGAGCGACAGCAGATCTATGGGCTGCTTTTTGAGATCGATCGGCAGATGCCCGGCTGACTGCACCGCATCCGTGTGAAAGAGAATGCCTTTCTCCCGGCAGAGCTGTCCGATCTCATCGATGGGCTGGATACTGCCGATCTCATTGTTGGCGTGCATCACACTGACCAGGCATGTATCGTCCCGGACCGCCGCAGCAACCTGCTGCGGATGTATGATCCCGTCCTCCGGGATGTCCAGAAACGTCACCTCGAACCCGCTTCGCTCGAGCTTTTTCAGCATGTGCAGAACTGAGTGGTGTTCGAACGCAGTCGATACGACATGGTGCTTTCCATAGTTTCTCTGATCGGATACCGCGGTGAGGATCGCCTGGTTATTGGCTTCCGTTCCCCCGGAAGTAAACGTGATCTCCTGTGGCGCGCAGTTCAGAATATCCGCAATATCGTTTCTTGCATCATCCAGAGCTCTGCGGGCGATCTGTCCCGGCCTATGCAGACTGGAAGGATTGCCGTACGCATGTTCCAGATAGGGCATCATCACGTCCAGCGCTGTCCGGCTCAGTTTTGTTGTCGCCGCATTGTCCGCATATATTATATCTATCATATTGCGTATTCCTTTCTTATCTCTCTATGGCCTCGACCAGCACTTCCATGATCCCTCCGCAGGCCATTCCTTCCTGCGCTGCCGCTTCGTTGGTCATATCGATGTGAGCGATCTCACAGCCACCCTCTGCAGCAATCCTGCGCGCCAGACCGATGACCTCTGCCTCGCTGCAGCCGCCGCCGATTGTGCCCCTGTTCTCCCCCAGAACGTCGATCACCATCATGGCGCCGGAAGGTGCCGGTGTGGAACCTTTCGTTCCGATCACTGTCATGATTGCTTTCGGAGTATCTCCATGTATCGCGAAATCCAGCATCTTCCGGTTCACATCGGTCTGTTCCAGAACCGGGATCTCAGCTGCCTTTGCGACTGCAGATCTTCGATGAGCGATGAGCTCCGCGCAGATCGAGACACCGATCTCCGCTGGCGTAACTGCCTGGATCGACAGACCGATCGGAGAGTGGATGCTCTCCAGCAGCGTTCTGCTGAAGCCTTCCTTCTGCAGCACATCATACAGACCTTTGACCCTTCTGCGGGATCCGATCATCCCCAGATATGACGGCATCTGCCCGGTAAGGATCTCTCGCAGGCACTCCCCGTCCCACTGATGACCCCGGGTAATGACGCAGACATAGTCGTTTTCACGGATGTGAAGTTCCTGTATCGCCTTCCGGAACGCCTCGCAGATGACGTTTTCTGCATCCGGGAATCTTTCATAATTGGCGAACGTTGGCCTGTCATCAACCACGGTAACTGCAAAATCCAGCATGGACGCGATACGGCAGACCGGCTGGGAGATATGTCCTCCTCCCAGAACGATCAGTCGCTCCCGCGGTACGAATTTCCTGCAGTAAGAATCATTGCCCGCAGCCAGCTCCAGATAAGACGTTTCTCCTCGTTCAGAAGCAGCGGTGATCTGTTTCAGTCTTTCAATCTTCATATGTGATGTGCTCCCATCCTGAAACCTTGGGTTTTTATTCACCTACCAAGTCAATATGTTTATACACAAAATACCACTCTGCATGATACTGTGTCAAGGAAGCTGTAGATGTTAGCGCCGGGAGAAAAACCTGTTTATCATCGCAAAACGGGCAGGATTTCTCCCGCCCGCTTTACTGAGTTATTATTGTCTGAATATCCTATAAGAGGATCTTCATACTAAGTAATCAACTACCCGATATAGTTCAGAATGCCGTCGATCGCCTCCTGGTCCGACTTGTAATATACCAGAAGACCATGCTCATCCTCTTCCAGTCTGCCGGTCTCAGCGATCAGACCGTTGGAGCAAGCTGTCTGAAGGGCAGCGTCGAGGCCTTTGTCCGTAAATGCCCGGAAGTTCTTGTAATCCGCAGCCAATGCCTCCTTAACTTCTTTCCGGCTGGCTTCCTTGCCGTCCGTGAATTGTTCCAGTATTGCCATGTTCAGTGGTAACATAATTTACGCCTCCCTTGTCGCCTTATCCTGAGAAACAGCGAGTATGATGATTCCGACAACCATAACTGCTGCGCCGGTCCATCCCTGCCAGGGGATCGCATAACCATCGACACCGAAGATAAGTCCGATGACGACGAAGCAGAACATCGGTCCCCAGAATGCGTAGGTTCCGTTACAGCCCATGCCGAGCGCCGCGCCGCACATGGATGCGCCCTTGTACCAGAACTTGAAGGAGAAGGACGCGAACATGCCAGCGATGAAGAACATCCAGATGGAAGGTCCATCCGTCAGCGCTGCGCCGAGCCATGCGAAACCGGAGCCGATTCCGTCTCCACCGATCATGGACAGCAGGGAAACCAGAATGACGCCGTTGACGAAACCTGCTGTGACCTGACGAATGATGATCGCAACTTCATAGTCCGCAATGCAGCAGGCATAGCCGCCGACTGCGCCCTCGATACCCCAGCCAAGAGCCGCGCAGAATGCGGCGAACATTCCCAGAGCTGCCTTGCCGCTGAAGGAGAGACCGGTCATGGAAGAACTTCCGATCAGGACTGCCGCTGCAAAGCAGATCACGATACCGAGGATCATGCCGCCGGACAGCTTCTGCTTGTAGCGGATCCTTCCGTACAGCGCGCCGATAGCCGCATTCAGCGCCGCGATCGGAACGATGATGGATCCTGCCATCTGAAGACCGATAACATAACAGGTGGATGCGATCGGACCGCCGATGATGGCTGCCAGGATCAGGATCTTTCCGGTCTTTGTCTTCAAGGTCCTTCCGACATCTCCGATTCTGCCGATGGCGCCGCCGTAAATCAGCGACCACACGCCGGAGCAGATGTCATTGACTGCCGCGCCGAGCGCGCTCAGCGTGTACACCAGTGCAAAAGCTGTGATTCCCGCTGCTATCCCTGTGCCACCGTAGAGATCTGTCCATACTCCGCTCTCCATACCATGGGTCATGAAGGCGGTGTAGCCGCCGTACAGGAATCCTGAGAACAGCGCCGTCAAGATTCCTTTTTTCCTGAATGATTTGTCCCGCGCTTCTTTCTCGGCCAATAGCCCTGCGGGAGCGTTTGTAATGTTTTGCATGTGATTTCACCTTTCTTCTCAAGCGAATAATAACTCATTGATTCGTATTCTAATTTCTGACCGTACGTCAGACTCAAGCCCAAAAAATAAAAAAATTCGCCCATTATATGGGATTTCTCACCAGATTCGGGCGAATCTTCCTGTCACATTTCTTTTTCAGTTTTGTTTTCCTCCGGTATTTACAGGCTCCCCGTTTCTTCACGCAGTTTACGCAAAAGGATCGTCTGCTCGCAGTCTCCTTTTATCGGCAGTGCGATCTCCATGATGATTTCATCCTCTTTCGGCAAAAAATCCCACCACAGAGGTCTTTCCAGCGCATTCCCTTCGGGTTCGTATCCATGCGCTTCACTCCACTCGATCAGCTTCTCATAGGTCTCAGTCAGCCCGTCCCAGGATCCCAGATGGTAGGCACATACTGCATTAAAGCCTCCGAAGGTCTTGGTTTTCGCGCATGCTCCCGATGATATCTGCAAAGGCTGGACCGGCTGCAGCAGTGTGATCTTTTGCGGCCTGCCTTTGATTCTGCTTTCCATTGACGGAAAGAGGATCGTATAGCCACCGGACAGATCCACCATTGACAGAGCGCCCAGCCCCTCATCAAGAAATTTGAGATATCCGTCATTATGCAGCCGGATAGGGTCCTTGCCCTCTTCTTCAGTGAACGTGTACTGCAGGCAGCTGGTCGGCTGGATATACCTGACGTGAACATCCCCATATCTATGAGAGATCACCTCATCTGCCTCCAGGAGAATAGCCTGAGAACTTTTGAGATGATACAGCTTTCTTTGGATCTTTTCGATTTCCGCTTCTGTCTCCTCGATCTGCTGTCGGTATGCTTTCATATAACTGGTATAATTGCTGTCCTGCAGCATTTCAGCGATTCGTTCCAGAGAAAAACCCTCCTCATGATACCATCGAATGACCTGGATCCGTTCCATCGTCTTAAGGGAATAATAGCGATAACCGCTTCCCTCTCTGACCTGATCCGGCTTGATCAGTCCGATTTTCTCATAGTAATGCAATGTTCTTGGCGTCACATTGCACATATTGCAGGTCTCTCCGATCGGGAACAGGATTGGCTCGATCGTTTTCTTTTCGCTCATCATACTCTCTCCAAATGCTGAATCAAACTAAGTTAGATATCATGCTGCAAGTCTGACGCTAGGTCAGAATCAATGGCGATAATCCTTTCTCCAACAAATTCTATCAGATTTCAGTTGTTCGGAATAGATATTATTATTCCGACAGCCCGGGGGATTTGAATACTTTGTTGAATACTTTTGGACGGCATGTCTGACCTCCTTTGATTTTTCAACGATTCAGAGGTCGCAACCAACTTCGATCCCCTTATGCTCCACCATATTGCAAAAGGACGGGCGTGACCCGTCCTTTTTTGCTATCTTGCTAACGTACATAGGGGGATCGAACCCCGCTATCTCTTCCGAATCATCTGATCTTTGACCGACTAATAGCACCAACCTACTGCGCTGTTGTCACCTATCACCTCAAATATCAGTGAACCCTGCGTCATACCCATGATTGATGCGTATGTCTTCTTGTTCTTGGTTTTGGCGCTGCCATAGGTATAGACACATTTGTACTTTTTACCGGTATTGGTAGTCGTTACGATCTTAGTGATCTTGCCGTTCTTCTTGGTAATCTTTTTCTTCCAGGAACTCTTCAGCTTACCCTTTTCGTATGTTTTGCCGGACGTCTCTATCCCCTGTTTGTTGTATTTTTCTACGACTTTGACCTTGAAATCCTCGAAGTCATCCAGATTGGTTTTCGTGATCTGCTTAGGGAGCCCATTCTTGTAATACCTATATGCGTAGTTTCTTGGATATGTCTCTGGCTGTATTTTCTTCACATATCCCTTTTTGTTATATGTAAAGAACTCTGTTCCGTAGTATGTTTCGCGGGAAAGGTCGGAACTTTCCCAGGAGATTATTCTTCCCTTAGAATTGTATCTCTTGATGGTGATGAATTTATCACCGCCTTCTCTTTTGCCGGTCACTACGACCTTTTTCAGTTTGCCCTTCTTATAAGTCAGTTTAAGTTTGGATCCGTCCCAGTAAGTAATGTTTCCTTTACTGTCATACTTATATTCATAAGTGTCAGTTTTCTTCCATTTGCCTTTCTTGTATTCATACTTTGTGATTTTTTTCGGCAGCTTATATGACTTGCTTGCGGCAGATGTCTTTTCCACGCCGAAGGTCAAAGCTAAGCTGGACACAAGTGCAAGTGTCATGACGAACGCCAATAATTTTTTCATAATAAGTGTCCCTCCTTTTTTGATACTTGCATCATATCACATCATCATACAAATCGCAAAATTTTGTGCTGCTCCCTGGTGGCTGGACAATCTCGGCAGGATCCGCTGCTTAGCACTCGATTCCCTTCCTTGAGAGGACTCCCTCCCGGTAGTAATGTTTGATCTCTTTCATTTCCGTCACCAGGTCGGCGGCCTCGATCATCCGGTCCGTTGCTCCCCTTCCCGTGATCACGAGTTCCACCTGGTCGGGTTTGTTTCGCATCAGATTCAGGACGTCCTCCTCGGGCAAAAGGCCCATGGAAACAGGGATCGCAAGTTCATCGAGAATCACGATCTGAAACTCGCCGCTCATCACGGCCTGCTCTGCCCGGGCGAAACCTGCCTTTGCCGCATCGATGTCCTCCCGGGACGGCTCGCGGCCGATGATGCAGCCTGCCTCGATTCCGTAGAGTTCGACCGTGACCTCAGGAAAGCGGCTGCGCAGTATACCGACCTCGCTGTACTCCATCTCCTTGATGAACTCGCCCATGTAGACCTTGAGGCCCGCCCCTGCCGCTCGCAAAAGCAGGCCCAGGGCCGCCGTGGTCTTGCCCTTTCCATCACCTGTGTAGACCTGCACGTATCCTTTGACCATTGGGTTGATGATATAGTCTTTCACTTCAATTCCCTTCCCTTTTATAGAGAAACTCTTTTATATGCCGGCGGTAGCCCGGCGCAGCCATTCGCGTTCCCTCTCATCCAGGTGCGGAGAGATCTTCTGATATACCATCTCGTGATACTGGTTCAGATATTCGATCTCATCCGGCTGCATCCGCGCAGCGTCAATGCCTTCCAGATCGAATGGCACGAGCGTCACTTCTTCGAATTCCAGAAATCTGCCGTAATCCGTTTCGTCCGCGGCGACCGTCAGAAGCAGGCTCTCATGCCGGATCCCGAACGCCCCGTCTTCATAGTAGCCGGGTTCATCCGAGGTCAGCATGCCGGCTTCAAACGGCGGCATCGGCGGGATCACGCGACGTGCATTCCAGTAGATTTCATTCGGATCCTCGTGAACGTTGAGATAGTGTCCGACGCCGTGACCGGTGCCGTGGCGGTAATCCAGTCCCATCTGCCAGAGCGGCTCGTGCGCCAGATAGTCCAGGTTAGCACCGTTCAAGCCTTCCGGGAATCTCGCCCGCGCCAGGTTGATGTGTCCGCGCAGAACGGCGGTGAAGAGAGTCCTCTCGTCATCTGACAGCGGTCCCAGCACGATGGTGCGCGTGATGTCTGTCGTACCGTCCAGATACTGCCCGCCGGAATCGATCAGCACCATGCCGTGAGGCTCCAGGGCCACGTCACTTTCCGGCGTCGCGCTGTAGTGCACGATGGCGGCATGGGGCCCATATCCGACGATCGCCTCAAAGCTGTCTCCCATGAACAGGTCCTGCTGCGCGCGGAAGTCGTGAAGCTTCTCGGCCGCAGAGAGTTCGGTGATGCCCATCGCAGACTGCGTCTCGCCTGCCTTTGCGGCGTTTGTCTTCAGCCAGTAGAGGAACTTGCACATGGCCACGCCGTCCTTCAAATGCGCGGCATGAACTCCCTCCATTTCAACCGGATTTTTCACAGCCTTTCTCTTCATGACGGGGCTGTAGTCATTCTTCACTTTGACGCCTTCCGGCAGCGACCGGAGAATCAGCTCGCTGCAGGTTTCCCTGTCCAGAAGGACCGGGCCTCCGATCTCCTTCAGATCCCCATAAAAAGAAACGTACGGGAACAGCTTGACTCCATCGGCGCTCAGAACTTCCACCAGTTCCGGCGCGAAGGCATCCGCTTCCGCATAGAGATTCACGCTGTTTCCTGTAAGAATCACAAAAGAGAAAAAGACCGGATTGCACTTAACGTCGCTGCCGCGCAGGTTGGTCAACCAGGCGATGTCACTGAGCTGGGATAAAATCAGGGCATCTGCCCCTGCCTTCGTCATATCCTCCCGAATCAGCGCGATCTTCTCCGCGCGGGACACCCCGGCGTACTGCAGGGGATATTCGCTGACCGGGTTGAATGTCGCAGCAGGACGGTCCGCCCAAACCTCGCCGACCGGGTCCAGATCCGTGCGCAGAGCGAATCCGCCCGCAGCGGTACTCTTTCGCAGTTTGTCCGCCCAGGCGCTGCTGACCAGCCGGCCGTCGACGCAGATGGCGCTGCCCTGCGGCAGCTTTTGCATCAGATACTCCTGGATTTGCATGGTATCCGGCAGGCCCTGTTTGTACAGGGTGATCCCGCTTCCCGCAAGCTGGTCTGCCGCCTGCAGGAAGTACCGGCTGTCCGTCCAGAGGCCTGCGTCATCCATGGTGATGACCGCTGTGCCCGCGGACCCCGTGAAGCCTGTGATGAACTCTCTTGCCTTATAATGATCGCTCGTGTACTCCGACATGTGCGGATCGCCGGTCGGGACGATGCACGCGCTGATCGCCTCTGCGCGCATATACTCCCGCAGGGCGTCGAGCCTTCTCGGAACGGAATAATCTGATGTAACGTTTGTCATGCTGCTCTCCTAAGTGTTGATTTATACCCCGAGGTAATTGAACTCGTCATTGTCGCACTCCACCGGCAGGAGGACCTCCGTGATGTATTCGTCCTGATTATCGGACGTGTAGATATCGATCACATAGCGCTCGTAGGAACTTCCCACGAGACTGAGCCCATGCTCCTTTGCCCACCTGATCGCGCGTTCATAGGTTTCCCGGATCTCGCTCAGCCTGCCAAGGTGATAGGCTGACACGGCCAGAAACCCTTCGATCGTACGCAGGTTCTCGCTGCTCTTTGTGCTCGGATAGCACTCCTGGATCAGGGTCACCTCCGACGGTACTCCGGCCATCCGGTCGTTCAGGTCCTCACTGAACAGGGTGTAGGCCCCGCCCACATCGATCAGGGAATGCCCGTCAGACTTGGCCATGGTATAGTGCAGGGTCTCCAGCTTGGCCTCCCCGTAGGGGTCGTCCGGATCGAGGGTGCCCTCCATGCACATATAATTTCTGGTCGGAACATGCTTCAGAGAGACGTTGTCCTTCCCGATCATGCGCACGCGCCTGCCCTCGCATAACAGGCCGTACCAGCCTTTGAGCGAGTCCAGCCGGTTCTGGTAGTATTCCATCTGCTCTTTGGTCTCCTCGATCTGGTTGCGGAAGATCTCCTCGTAATCATCGAGTTCATTGGTCGACAGCAGGCGGCCGGCCGTCTCCAGCGAGAATCCCTCTTCCAGGAAGTACCGGATCACCTGCACTCTCCTGAGCGTCTCCATGGTGAAATACCGGTAACCGCCCTTTGATATCTCATCCGGAACGATCAACCCCTTCGCTTCGTAGAGCCGCAGGGCCCTTCGCGAAACATTGCAGATCTCCGAAGCCTGTCCGGAAGAATAAAGTACTTTCTCTTCCATTTTCCCTCTCCTTTTTACATTCTTATCTTACCTCATGCAAAGGCAGGATTCAATCGGCGCTTGCGCCATCTGCGACTGCAGGCGTGTCATCTGCCTTTTCACCAAACAGATCCATGCCCACAACGCCGATCGTAATCATGATCAGGCCGATGATGTCCGCCGGCGTCAGCGGAAGGTGGAACCAGACCACTGACACGATTGCCAGAAAGATGATTCCCACCCCGGACCAGACCGCGTAGGCGATTCCCAGGTTCAGTTCCTTCAGACTGAAGCCGAAGAAGACCGCGCTCGCCGAGTAGATCAGAAAGCAGATGACAGACGGACCCGGATTGGTAAAACCATCCGTATAGCTGATGATAAAGTTTCCCACGAGTTCCAGAAGAACCGCGATCAGAAACATGATTTTCGCTTTTGCCTTTTTCACTTCCGACACCTCCCCTACATAGAACCGAACAGATGGATGATGATGCACGCCGCGATGATCAGAATCATGCAGGCGATGCCGATGACGGTCATCCGCTGTTTGAATACGACCATAGAAATGATGCTTGAAAGAACGATCCCCACCCCGCAGAAGACCGCGTAGGCGATGCTGATGTTGATCGTAAGAATTGACCTGGAGAGCAGGACATAGCTGATCGCGAAAATCAGTACGCCCAGTACTCCGTATTTTTTAATTACCATGCCATCGCTCGCAGTCAATGCGGAGGAGCCTGCCACACACGCGATGATGGCCAGTCCAAGAAAGACATATCCCATCGTGATACCTCCTGTACGTATTGAAATTTGAACGATTGCGCAATCTTTAACTGACATGAGTATAAGGGTCTACCCTGCGTCACGGTCAATATCCTAAAAGCAAAAAAAGGCTCGATTTTCCTGAAAAAAACAGGCGGTTTCATCGATGAATCTCCTGCAGAAACCGACTTTTGCTGCAAAAAACAGAAGAAAGCATGACCCTGCGTCATGCTTTGCGGTCAGCCGTCTGCTGCACTCATCCTTTGAAATCCGGATCGTCCAGCCCCTTCCAGCCGAACCGGTAGATGGAGATAAAGACGGACCCCAGAATGACCAGCTCCGTCAGCATGCCGCCGTAGGCTCCCTCGAGAAAGTCATAGAGAAGCCAGGCCGGCGAGACACAGACGATCTCGGACAGGCGGAACATCTTGGCGCTGTTGGTCCAGTAGGCGATGGTGCCGACCGCGAAAGCGATAAAGGGCAGGATATCGATGGGCCCGTTCCAGTTTACGATCATGTAGATGAAACTCGGAATGCAGAACAGGGGCGCCCAGCCCTTCCACTGGAGCCACTTCCAGTCTTCGATCTTCAGAAGCAGCATATTCCGGATGATCTGCAGCGCCATATTAAAGAGGCCGCCGGTCGCGCCGAGCAGGTAGAACTGCAGTCCGTAGAATACATTGGCAATGGACTGGGTGAGGTACAGCGCGCGGTTTGACTTGATCTGAAACGAGATGATGAAACACAGCGTGGAGAGCACGCCGAACAGGTTGGCGATGATCTTTACCATAGGATCTGACTTTATCCTTTCCCTTCTGCTCTTACCGGAGGGCACCCCCGGCATTAAAGGTATTTTAGCACAGGTTCCCTTGGTAGGATACCATCTTTTGTGGTATCCTTTCTTCGAAAGGAACTGAAATGAGATGAAACAGGAAATCCGTCTTTTTATAGAGCGGTTTGTGCAGGAGTATCAAGGCCGGGAGGACATCGCGACCCGGTACGGCCTGCCCTTGGTCGGGTTCGCGGATGCGCATCATCCCTACATTCAGAGCCTGCCGGATCTCATCGCTCCGACCCACGAACTCCCGCAGAATATCCTGCCGGACGCCATGATCATCATCGCCTATTTCATTCCATTCACGGAAGAACTCGCCCGCTCCAATCAGGAAGGTCTTCTGGCCTCTCCGCAGTGGGCGCGCGCCTACGAAGAGACCAATGCGCTCTTCGGCGAGCTGAACGAGGCGCTCATCGGCTTCATTCATGCAAAGGCAGGTCTCGCCGGCATCACCCCCAAGGCGACCACCTTTGACCAGCAGAAACTGATCAGCGACTGGTCCCACCGCCACATCGCCTACGCTGCGGGCCTCGGAACCTTCGGCCTGAACAACATGCTCCTGACAAAGCACGGCTGCTGCGGCCGCTTCAGCACCGTCGTCACCAACCTGGACCTGGCGCCGGATGCTCCTTACGAAGGCGAGTACTGCCTTTATAAGAAAAATGGCTCCTGCGGGATCTGCGCTGAGCGCTGTCCCACCGGAGCACTGACGACTGCAGGCTACGACCGCTTCAAATGCTATGCGCTGTGCCGGGAGAACGCCCGGGTCTATACGGAGTTCGGCTCTTCCTACATAAACGAGGACGGGACCGGCGCAAACAGCGTCGGCAGCGAGGTCTGCGGCAAATGCGTCACCGGATCCCCCTGCGCCTTCTGGCATCTTAAATAGACGATGCACCTGCGAAGGGCCCCTGCGGTCCCCGATGGCCTATCTTTCGCTCAGAATTCTCAGAAGATCGCTGAGCACCCCGTAGGCCGTATGGTCGATCTCCGGCTCGAACGGCTCCTCGATGACGGTCACGCCGCCCATGAGGTCCGTTGTGATGGTTACATAGGAAGAGGTCGCGTCCATGATGGCCGGAAGGGTGTTTTCATCCACCCACGCCGGCTTCACCGTGCCGACCGGCACGCCATCCTCCAGCCTTCCGCGGCAGAGCAGTTTGATCTTCTTCCCATGCGCCGCCGCTTCTTCAATGTCCTCTTTCGTAATTGCCCCGATCCCGGTCCGGTCGATATCGAGCGGCGTGATACGCACATCCATCAGGACGTTCATCAGGGCGGTCAGTTTCGCCGCGGCGTCCCAGCCATCGATGTCCATGCTCGCGTCCGCTTCGACAAAACCCTGCCGCCGTCCTTCGGCGACTGCCGCTTCAAAACTCTGTCCCTTCTCCATTTCGGTCAGGATGAAATTCGTTGTGGCGTTGAGGATGCCGCTGATCTCCGTGATCTGACAGCCCATGAGCGTCTTCTGCGCCAGATTGTAGACCGGCACGCCGTCCATGACCGTCGCCTCGCAGCAAAACTGTACGCCGTGCTCCTTTGCCAGATCTCTCAGCTCCCGGTAGGCCCAGGCGACCGGTCCCTTGTTGGCCGTGATCACGTGCCTTCCGAGAAGCAGGGCGGTCCTGATATGGTCCGTTGCCGGCTGCCCGGTCATGATATTGATCGGCGTGAGCTCCGCCATCACATCGTACGCATCGGACCGGATGATGCCCATGGCATCCAGAGACCGATCGAACATCTCGTCCGTGATGTGTTCTGTATCGATCCCGTCCGGTTGCAGGATCCCGCCGCGGCTGCCTGTGCACACCGCCGTGATCACCGCTTCCGTATCAAAGGTCTTCCTGATGTAATCCTGCCGGCGCAGCAGCATTCTAGCAAAAGCCTGTCCCACGCTGCCATAGCCGATCAAGGCGATCCTGATTCTGTTCATGTTATCCTCCCGTATGGCTCTGTTACTCTACCCTCTGCGCATTCTCCAATGTGCAGTAGGAAGTGCCGTCCGCCGTCTGGTAGGTCTGGAATTCTCCTACGACGGTAATCTCTTCATTGTCCTTCGGATAGCTGTCCGCATCATCGAGGACATATTCAAGCCCCTGGGAACAGCAGGCAGTCGCGTCCTTAATGATGCAGGCATAGTAGGTCTGCTTCTCGTTCTCATCGTAGAATGAGGCCGCTGCCCCCTTCATCTTAACGACCTTCCCGACGTAATCATCCGGCGTGTTGACCATATTGTAGACCTCCGAGTACACCATCGTGCTGGAGAGCGTCGTCAAATCAACGTCGACCTTTGAAGGGGCGCTCGCGCTGCCCCCGCCGCCGCAGCCAGCGCAGGCCGCAGCAATCATCAAAAGCAGCATACCGGTTGCCAGAGACTTGAATAGTTTTTTCATAGCATTGATCCTCCCGATCTATTGTCTTACTGAAGCGCTTCCTTTAACACTTCCAGATTGGATTCCATGATGGCGAGCCAGGACGCGCCTTCCTCTACATCCGCGGCGGTCACCGACTGCATGGAGTTCATGGTCAGGATCTTCTGATCCTTGTCTTTGGTGTTCTGCACGATGGTCTCGGCGATCTTCTGATCCGAGCCCTCGATCGTGCATACACTGTTCAGCCCCAGTTCGTCCACCTTGCCGGACAGGAAGGTGATGGTTTCAAAGCTGGCTTCTGTCTCAGCGGAGCAGCCGACAAAGGCGGCATAGTAGTCGAGGCCGTACTCATCCGTCAGATAGCGGAAGGGGAACCGGTCTCCGAACAGCAGGGTCTTCATCGGAGCATCCTTCACGGCCTTGCTGTACTCCGCATCGAGTGCCTTGATCTGCTCGGTGTAAGCGGCCAGATTTGCTTCATAGGTCGCCGCGTTATCCGGATCCATGGACGCGATCGCCTCTTCGATCACCCCGCAAAGGGTCTCGGCGTTCTTCAGCGACAGCCAGACATGCTCGTCGTATTCGGGTCCTTCTTCCTCCTCGGCTTCCTCGCCTTCGGCGTGCTCGTCTTCAGCCTCCATGCCCTCCTTGATTTCTTCTTCCCGGGCCTGGTCGCCAAGCGATTCCAGCAGATTGATCACGATCATATCCTCATTCGTCGCTTCCTTCAGGGCATCCTCTACCCACTCGTCCGACTCTCCGCCGACGTAGATGAACATATCACAGTTCGCGATCTTCATCATATCCTCCGAGGTCGGCTGGAAACTGTGCAGGTCCACGCCCGAATCCAGGAGCATGGTAACCTCAGCTCCCGCGGGGTTGTCTCCCAGGATGTTGTTCACCCAGTCATACTCCGGGAAAATGGTCGTGACGATCTGCGGCGCGCTGCTTTCTTCCTTTGGAGCCTCACCCGATCCGCAGGCGGTGAAGAAAGCTGCGATGAATATCATGCAAAAAATACAGATGATTTTTCTCATTATAAAACCTCCATAGCTCATTTCTCAGTTGTTCCTTTGATGAATGCGCTATGCGGTCTAATTGTTCATTCTTACCTTACTGGTGATGGGGTTGAACAGACTGGAATCGCTGCCGGTCGGAGCGAAAACCTCACTGGACAGTACTGCCAGAAAGACCGCCAGACCGAGCAGGAATGTTCCTTCACCTGCGCCCCGCAGCATGGACTCACACTGCTCAATGTGAACGCAGATGGGGCAGTCCTCTCCGCAGCAGTCGTGATTTGCCTCCGCGGTGACGTAGAAAGCAGAGAACATCATAACAGAGAGCATCAGGACGCTCAGGATAACAGCGGTAAACTTCGCTGTGTGGTTGTTCAGTTTTTTTGTTCCTTTCTCTGCCATGGTATCCCCGAAATAAAATGTACCATAGGATTACTCAGCGGTCAAACGCTAAATACCGAATGCATCAGGATCCTTCTCCCTGCGGCAGCACGCCGTTACAGCACGGGCACGCCTTCCTCTGCCAGGGTCTGGCGCCGGCCGACAGGTCGGTGCTCAGAAAGTAACTGTCGTAGACGGAAGCTGCTTCCTGTCCGGACAGGTAGTCCAGGACCTGCTGCACGGATTCTTTTACCTGCGAGCCGTCATCTTCCGCCGCGCCGGGATCTCCAGCCGCGCTGGTTGCCGCAAGACAATCGAACATGCTTCCGGTCAGGTCATAGGAAATCGCCTCCACGATCTTGATGGCATCCTCGTGTCCGTAGATGTCCGAAAGCTGCACGATTCCCGCTTCGCAGCTGCCGTCCTCCACTGCGGAAAGCACGTCTCCCGGCGTCTCCTTCACGCTCACGCTGTCCACGCCGGTTCCCTGTGCAATTGTCTCCGCCGAAACCGCCTTCATGTCCTCCGACCGGTCCAGATAGCCGCTGCGCGCGAGCGCCAGGCAGGTCTTCTCTCCTGCGGACACGGCCGGCTGGATCAGGGCGAGGCTGCCTGCGGACGAAAGGCTGGCAAGCTGCAAGTTCTCTTCCCCGCTGCCCTTCTTCACCACGAGGACCAGCTGGTCATTGATCACATTTTTTCTGGAATCCTGCACCAGAAGATCCTGACTCTGCAAGGCGTCCATCGGTGCCTGAGCGTCGCTGAAGAACACGTCGCAGTCCTCTCCTGCTTCGATTCTCTCCTGCAGCTTCTCCGCATCGTCAAACGTGCAGATCACATCCACCTCCGGATGCGCCGCTTCAAAGGATTTCTCCAGTTCCTCCAGGGGCGCACGCAGGTGTTCTGCGGCGAAAATCCGTACCGCCGCGTCTTCTCCGGCCGCGGCTCCCCCCTCTGCGCCAGCCTCCCCACTGCCGCATCCTGCAAAGGCAGGCATGACCAGAAGGCAAAGCAGCGCGATGAGCAGATGGTTGATGTGTCCCGTTCTCTTAATCTCTCCCTTTCCTGTCTTCATTTCTCGCTCTCCTATTGCAGCGCCTTATTGCAGTGCCTGCCTGATCGATTCGAGGTTCTCCTCCATGATTCCGATGTAGGAAGCTCCCTTCGCGACATCTTCAGCCGTCACCGCCTGCATGGAATTCATAGTCAGGATCTTCTGATCCTTTCCCTTCGTGCTCTGCACGATGGTCTCCGCGAGTTTCTGGTCTGACCCGTCAATGGTCATGACGCAGGGAAGGTCCAGCTCATCCAACTTCTCCGCCAGGAATTTCACTGTCTCAAAGCTGGCCTCCGTCTCCGCAGAACATCCGACAAAAGCCGCGTAATACTCCAGCCCGTACTCGTCTGTCAGATAGCGGAACGGGAACCGGTCCCCGAACAGAAGCGTTTTCACCGTTGCGCCTTCTGCCACTTCCCTGTACTGTGTATCCAGTGCGTCAATCCTTCCAAGATACGCCCCGAGGTTCGCCGCATAGATTTCGGCATTTTCCGGATCTGCCTTCGCAAGGCCTTCCTCGATCGCCGAGCAGAGCAGCTTCGCATTCTCCAGGGAGAGCCACACATGCTCGTCGAGTTCCGGCTCGCTCCCTTCCGCTTCATCGGCCTCTTCTCCCTCAGCCTGCATGCCCTCTACGACTTCCTCTTCTTTCGCCTCGTCACCGATGACCTCCATCAGGTTGATCACGACTTGGTTGGGGTTCGTCGCATTCTTGATCGCGTCTTCCACCCAGGCATCCGAGCTCCCTCCGACATAGATGAACACATCGCTCTCTGAAACCTTCAGCATGTCTTCGGTCTTCGGCTGGAAACTGTGCAGATCCACGCCTGAATCCAGCAGCATGGTGACCTCAGCCCCTGCCGGATTATCTCCCAGGATATTCATGACCCAGTCGTATTCCGGGAAAATGGTCACGACGATCTTCGGCGCATCCGGGCTTCCGCCCGTCTGCGCAGTCTCGTCCGAGGCTCCGCAGGATGTGAAACAAAGCATTGCCAAAGCCATGATCAGTACCGGTAATATTTTTCGCATTTTATAGTTCCACCTCCATCAGATCCCGTTCCCGGCAGTGCAGTGCTGCCGCCAGGCGGGTCATGTATTCTGCTCTCGCCCTGTTGATGTTCTTCTGACGCTGCTCATACTGCTGAATTGTGCGGACCGGGATCCCTGTCCCCTCCGCCAGTTCCCGCTGACTCATGCCGAGCATTCTGCGGTAGTATCCGAGCCTTGTCTCACGCCGGCCCTCCGATATACGCCGGTTCATTTCATCGCAAAACTGCAGGATATCCATCTCATGATACGGATCGTACATATCCTCTATTTCTTCGATGGGCACTGCCTGTTCGATTTTCTCGAAATCGAGGCCGCTGTACCATTGATAGTACGCCAGTGCCCAGCCGGTCCAGAACTGCCGGCTTCTTCCCTCCGTACCGCTCTGTCCGGAGTTCACATTATCGCAAGGGCGAGACAGTCCGGCTTCTTCCAGAACCATCTCGATCAGCTCCGCTCCGGACCTTCCCGCAACGATCGAACAGTCTCCGCTCTGAAACCGAGATGCAATCGAAGTGATCAAAAACAACCGGAAAAACTGCTTCAGATTCAGTCCGTACTGCCTGACAGCCAGATCCAACATCTGCGCCATAGTCCTTCGCGCGCAGCTCAGGTACAGCTCATCATAAGCGTGGATCATCCGGTGTCACCTCCCCGCTCAGCAGATGGATGATGTAAAAATCATCCGCCCTCCTGCGATTTCGTTCAATATCAAAATATCTCTGGCGGGCCTGCCGGTCCCTCTGCATCTTCTGCTGATAGTATCGGTCTCTGTCCGCGATTTCATAACCCGCAAAAGAGATCCGTCCGAACGCGGCCTCACTCATGAGCACGATCTGCTCCCCCAGCTTGCCGAGCTGCATCGCGTTCGTCAGCTGCCGGTGGGAAATCGTCCCGTTCAGAAAATCCTGCGCAAAGGAGAAATAGCTGTCATCCGCCCGGTACCCCCGGATCACATCGTAGCGTTCCTCGTGAATGCTGAACTTCGCCTTCAGATATTCCTTCGCCTCTGCCGCCAGGGGCGAGTCCAGATCGAACGTTCGGTGCTTCAGCAGAACGGTCAGCCAATGCAGTCCGTTATATTCAGGCGCGCCCAGATCGAGCGTCTCAAGCTCCGCATCGTCCAGCTCATAGCAATTCGCGAAGCCGCTTCGCTTCGCTGTCACAGCCCATTCCTTCGCCATTTCGGGGGATTCCGTGCAATAGAATCCTCTGCCGTAATCATTATACAGCTTTCCCTTCCCAAAGGCAGGACTCTCTATGATTTTCTGTGATCCGTGGTATATTTTCATGCATCGATTATACTCCTACAGGAGTATACACGTCAAGCAGTTAGATGTGTTATACTTCATCCGGGAGGATTACTTCAATGAATTCAAACGGACCTGACCGCAGCAATCAGATCATTAAATACAATCTCATCGGGATCGGGATCAACCTGGTCCTGTCACTGCTGAAAATGACCATCGGTGTTTCGATCCATTCCAGGGCCGTGATCCTGGACAGCGTCAACGGATTCTCCGATATGCTTTCGGCGGTGATCACCATCCTGGCAGCCTGGGCATCAAAGCACAAGGCGAGCAAGGCGCATCCGCTCGGCCTCGGCCGTCTGGAATATGTCAGCTCTCTTCTGATCACCATGATCATCATGTACATGGGAGTGCGCTCCATCATCAGTTCCGTCGGGGATATCATTCACCCGGGGGCATCGCCCGATTACAATCGCGCGGCCGTCATCATCATGATCGCGTCTGTGGTTGCCAAGATCTGCTATGGCCTGCTTTTGCGCATCCAGGGCAAACGGCTGCACTCGGCAGCCATGATCATGACCGGAACGGAAGGCCTGGGGGATGCGGTTGTGTCCATGGGAATCCTGGGCGCAATGGCTACGCTCCGCTTTTTCTCGATCAACATCGAGCCTTACCTCTGCATCCTGATTTCCCTGCTGATCCTCTATACGGGTGTCGGCATGCTGAGAGAATGCCTGGATGAGATCGTCGGTTCCCGGCCGGACAGCGAGTTTGAGAAAACGATCAAGCGCGCCCTGATCATGGAGCCCGGCGTACTGAACGTCACCAATCTGGTCATTCATTCCTACGGGGAAAACGTGCAGATCGGCTCGGTGGACATTGAAGTGGAGGGAGACATGAAGGCTGCCGATGTGACACGGCTGTCCCGCCGACTGATTCGAAAGGCTGCCGGGCTGGGACTGACTCTGACCTCCGTCGGCATCACCGGAAGCAACCTGGGGAACCCCCGCGCGGCAGAGATCTGGGACAGGATCCTCTACACGATCCGTGAATACCGGGACCTGCAGCAGGCCCAGTTGTTCACGGTCGACTTCGAAGACAAGGTCATTTCCTTCTATGTGGTCCCCGACTACGCATGCAAAAGCTGGCCTGCCTCTCTGAAGGCGCTCGAAGAGCGTCTGGGGGAAATGTTCCCCGATATGAAGGTTGAGATCCACGATGCCATCGATATATGATATAATGCGTGACATGAATACGAAGAAACTGCTCTTTTTTGATATCGACGGGACGATTTACAGAGAAGGCTACGGCATTTACGAAAGCGCTGCCGCGGCCATCAGGAGGTGTGCGGAGAACGGACACCATCTGATGCTGTGCACCGGGCGCGGGGCTTCCTCGATTCCGGACGAAGTGTCAGACCTGCCTTTTGACGGCGGCGTCTTCGGCTGCGGAACCTATGTGTATGCCGGCGGACGCGTTCTGACGGATGCCGCTGTGCTGGGCTCTGCCTGCCAGGACGTGAAGGAGATTCTGTATCGAAACAGATGCCCTTTCTTCGTCAACAATTCCGATTACATTTATTACGATCCAGCCTATCCCCCGGCCGGCTTTGAAGAGATCACCCGGCGCATGTATCTGAATTATCACGGCCGGCTGCGGCCGCTGCAGGAACTCGATGGCCGGATCTCCAAACTCACCGCCTACCCGGAGGACCGCTCGCTCATTCCGCGGATCGCGTCCGAGCTCTCGCCCTGGTTCGAGTGCATCGAACACGCGGAATACCGCTACATCGAACTGGTTCTGAAAGGGTACACGAAGGGAACCGGCGTCGACCTTGTTTTGGACGAGCTGGGTTTTTCACGCGGTGATTCCTACGGATTCGGGGACAGCGGCAATGACCTTCCCATGCTCGAAGCGGTCGGGTGCGGCATTGTCATGGCTGAGGCTCCGGAACATCTGCGGCGCAGATTCCGCTGCGCGGGCTCGATCCACGAAAACGGCCTCGCTGCTATCTTGGCAGAGCTTGGCCTGGCGTGATGCTTTGTCTGATAAACTCAACGACATAGGCGCCCAGCACCTGTCGGCAGGGGATCCTTGCCGCGTTCTCAGCGCTCAGCTTCTGCCGTTCATATTGCACCTTCTGCGGCACCGCATAAGCAGGAATCGTCTTCCCTTCACTTTCGCCTGCGGCATCTCCCTCATGAAAACGCCAGGCAAAAGCGCAGTCGCAGAACTCTTTGTTCTCTTCGATCTTCTCGGCCGGCCTGAACTCCGTATCCCCTCCGATGAAGAAACAGCCCTCATTATCCGGCTCTGCGGGGCATCCGCCTTCCAGACCTGTCTTTGTGAACTGAATGTGCAGGCCGGGCATCTCAAATGTCACTGATGCTCCCTCTCTCTTAAATGAGAGCCCGGGATCGTTCGTGCTCTTCCAGTTTGCGATGTTGAGCCAGCCCCTGCGCCTGCCGTCTGTCGCCGGGGTATTGAATTCAATGTAGACGATGCTGTCATCGCGGATCTCGGCATTGATGCGGAGCACGGGCCGCAGCGATTCATAGCCTTCCGGGAGCATTGCGCGGATCCGGTCCTGCTCGATCCCGTAGGCCATGACGAACTGCTCCACGCGGACCGGCGGAATCCGGCCCGTGTGCTCAAGCCATTCCCTCTTAAATACGTATTTATCCGTCAGCATCAGGTCCTCGAATCCCCAGTCTTCCAAAAGCCCCGGGTACTTGCAAACAAAGCCGTTTTTGACGGCTGTGCGCGCGGACGCCTGGTTGGTCCTGAGCACGTGCCCCGTGATCGTCCGCAGGCCGAGCTGGCGGAGCAGGTAATCCTTCAGGAGCGTGCAGACCCTGGAGGCGATCCCCCGCCCCCAGACGGCGTCGCTCAGCCGGTAGCCTATGGACGCCTTTTGCTTGTTTTCTTCGTAATTATAGATTTCTGCGACACCGACCAGACGCTCCGGCGCTTCCGCAAGGTATACCCCGAGGAGCACGGACTCCTCGGTCTGCATGCACCGTGCGTCCATTTCGGCGATGGTCCGGTGCTTATCCTCATCCAGCAGCTCGTAGAGGAAGGTCGGAGCGCTTGCGTAGACCTTCCTGTTCTCCGTCAGGGCCTTTAAGGCATCTGCATCTATGTCTATCATCTTCCGCAGGATGACACGGTCATCCTGCAGCACCGGATATTCGTCAAACAGTTTCCTCTCGGCCATACGATCTCCTTACTTCACTCTGATTTTCACGACGACCTTCTTGGAGGCGGGCAGGTAACTTCCGTTTCCGGCAGCCTTCACCCTGACCGTCATCTTATAGAGGCCTTTCTTCACGCCCTTTTTGACCGTGATCTTACCGGTCTTCTTGTTGATCGTAAACTTCTTCGCGTACTTCTTCTTGTTCACCTTCACCTTGGTGTAGGTCACCTTGCCCTTGGCGTTTTTAATGGTGATGGCCTTCTTTCGGGTGATGGTCTGTTTCTTTTTCTTGAGTTTCTTCGCCTTCAGTTTAACCGTTTTCCCCTTGGCCGTAAGCGTGTTGGCCTTCTTCACGACCTTCTGCTCTTTGACTGCCAGGAACGCTTCTCCATCTTTGCCGGCGATGACCCTGTAGTTCTGATCGACGCTGACGAAGTTTGCGGCGGTTCCCCTCAGAGAAAGACCCGCGGTCAGGCAGACCGGCGCCGCTTTGGATGGTTTGGCTGCTGTTTCGACCGGGATGCGGACGTCTCCTCCCAGCGCACCGGTCACCTGGATTTGCACACCATCCTCCAGATAGATGGCGTCATCTTTGCCGAAGCCGGCGCCGGAGATGCTGAGGCTGCCGCCCTTCTCGACATAGATGCCGCTGCCCTTCTCAGCCCGGTTTCCGGCGATGGTGCCTCCGTCCAAAGCCAGGCTGCAGCCGGAATATACGTAGATTCCGCCGCCGGCCTGATTATATCCGCCGGTGATCGTTCCGGTTCTTTCCGCGCTGCTGTCGACGATGGTCAGTCTGCTCCCATCATTCACAACAAGGCTGTACCCGTTCACTTCCGGGGCGGACAGTCCATGGTCGATCGTGTGTCCGTTCAGATCGAGGGTGATGTCCCTTCCTCCGTCAACGACGAGGGCGACGAAGTCCGTGCCGACGATATCACGGCTCAGCGTGACCGTGGCCGGGCCTGATTTTGCAGCATTGATCTCCTCCTGCAGAGCCTCCCACGGATCCTGCCAGACGGCGGTCACTGTTTTATTTTCCCATGGGGCAAAGCTGAACGGCGGGGCAAACGGTTCCGTAAAACCTTCGACCTGCCATGCCTTGAAGATCATTCCGTCCGGTCCCTCAAACGGGCACTCCGGAAGTTCTACCATTCCTTTAGCCGGTACCTGAATCGGATCGATCTCTCCCGCGCCGCCGTTCAGGTCAAAGGTGACCGTGACGGGCACGCCCAGGATCGCCTCTCCCTGTTCGTTCCTGCCGGTCAGATAATTTTCGTTATCGCTGAGGAAACTGGCTCCGCCATCGTTTCCTACAAGGCCCTTTGTGAGAACGACCGAATTCATTCCGGCCGGAGCCTGCTGTGTTGTGACTGCGATCACGGCAGCTGCATCCAGCTTTCCGTCGATTGCGATGGTTTGTCCTTCCTGCAGGTAAAGGTTGGACTCGCCGGCCGCTTCTCCGCCGGTCCGCTGGTTCTTTTCGATCCTCGGCGCTCCGCTCATCTGCAGCGTTCCTTTAGGGTCGAGCCAGACTCCGCCGGCCGCCGCGGCTTCTGCACCTTCTGCGGTCTGCACACCGTTTCCTTCGATGCTGCCGCCTTCCATTTTCAGAATACCGCCGGCTTCGATGATGACGCCGCCGCCTTTCTCAGTGTTATATCCTCCGGTGATCGTTCCGGTTTTTTTCGCGCTGCTGTCCTTGATGGTCAGCGCGCCCTGCACGGTGAACACGTTTCCGTTTTCCTGCGGGCTGGCGCCTTCGGAGCCAAACAGTTTACGGTCGATCTCATGACCGTTCAGGTCGATCACTACATCGCTGTCTTTTCCAACGATCAGCGCGCTGTCCCCTTCCGCCGGGCTGATGTCCTCGGTCAGCTGAATCGCATCACCCTCTGCGGCTGCATTGATCTTCGCCTGCAGGTCTGCCCAGCTCGACGCTTCATGCATCGGTCCGAACTGAGCGCTGATTTGCACGTCCTCTGCAGGCATGGTGAACTGGATCCGGCCCTCTCCTGCCTTTTCATAGGACAGCTCAGAACCACCGGCCGTGACAGTCCATTTTTTTATCGTATAGCCCCGGTCCGCAGCCGCGCTGACCGTCACCGTCTCTCCCGCCTTCGGGAAGGTGCTGTCCGCGCTCAGCGTGCCGTTCGGAGCCGTGTTATCCGTGATCACCATACCCTGCGCCGGGGCGTAGTAGGGGATCTCGGCATAATTCAAATGATGCAGCCAGGTCTTACCGTCCCCGCGCCAAAGGCCCAGGGTGTTGATGACAGCTCCCCGCACTCTGGTGTTGGATTTATCTCCCGGAAGCCGGATGTTGCTGATGGAACTGATGACGTAGAGGTTGTCCCCCTCCTGACCCAGGTACATCATTTCATGTCCCGAGAACGTCAGGATCGTCCCCGGCGGAAGCTGACGGATGAAGGCTGCCTTCTGCTCGTCGCTCATGCCTGAAAGCGACCAGTTTTTCAGTACGCCCTTGGTCCGGTCTGCGCTTCTCGGAAGGTCGAGACCGAAGCATGCGTAGATGTCCCGCATGTATCCGGAGCAGTCCTCAGAGCCCAGCATGCCGCCCCAGCCGTAAGCATCTCCGAGCTGATTCATGGCTACTTTCATGATGTTTTCCGTCGTGAGCGGCAGGTAGCCTTCACTCACCTTGCGGTTTTCTCCGATGAGGGCCAGTTCTTTCTTAAAGGTGCCGTCCTCATTTCTTACCGGCATCCACACGACGTGATTGTTGTAAGCTGTTCTGTTGTTGATCTTTCCTTTGATATCGGACTCGTCCGCAAGGGGCAGTCTCGTTCCCATCGGCAATTTACGATTGGCAGTCTGCGGTGCAATGTTGGAATCCTCCGTATAGATCTTATCATCATATACGACGAGCACGTCATCCGTATGCCAGGCGTCGAGCCACTCTTCCCTGTCTTTGCAGATTGCCACATCGGCAGCAGGAATCCAGCCGCTGATTCCCTGTGAGAGAGCAAGGTAATACTTCTTGTCTGCCGATCTGGTCAGCAGGAGCAGCGGCTCGTTGACGCGGATCATGGTGTGGTAAAGATAATCGAAGTCCGGGTCGGTCGGATCATCCCACATGGGATAGTCCGTCGGGAACCCTCTCATACAGGTTCTGGTCGTACAGATCGCGTATTTATATTGCATTACCTCTGCAGCGTCCGGATCGATGCCGTTCTCGATGATGGGTTTGTAAATATGCCCCATCGCGTCTCTCGAACTCCATTTGTTGTTGACTTCGTCCCACCACCAGCCGATGTCTGCGTTCGCATAACTTCTGCCGCTTGATGTCAGGTCGGATCTGGTCAGCTCATTCTGTTCCAGTCCGTTGAAGGTGGTCTTTGACCACTTGGACAGATCGCGTGTACCGGACGACTTCGCATAGATCTGCTGGTTGAGTTCCTTGATCTGCTCCACGCTTGTCAGCACCTTGTCCGGTTCCGATGCCTTATCGGACCAGTAAGAGGCGCTGCTCATCTCCGCCGTTACATCCGGCATGTACAGGACAGCGGCAGATGCCCCCAGCGGCGCCGCTGTTAATGTGAAAATTGCACATATCAGTAGTATCAGGTGTTTGCGTTTTTTATTCATGGTCTTCCCTTCCTGTTTGTTTGCTTATACATGGTTAATTATATATCGTGCGGATGATGATTTGTAGTATAATTTTTCTTGACTGCTATATTTTTACTGGATATAATTGGTATTACCAAATTATGAGAAACTTTCAAGGAGACTGATTCTATGATTCAAAATGTTCCAGCGAGCAATTCCCGGGGCGTCTCGAAAGCTCGCTCCCGGTTCACTCCGCCTGTTTCTGCAAGAAGCGCCGCAGATCATGTAGTCCGCGGAATCTTACCTACAAAGGTTGCCTTACTTCGAATGTCAACTGAACTTCTTCAGGATGCGGTCTCTCACGATGATGCCCTGCTTCAATCCATGAAACAGGAGCTCTCTCTCCTTGATGATGCCGGCCTTGATCTTACCCGGATTCTTTTTACTCCGGAGCAGGTTGAATGGATTAATACGCCCTATAACCCTAATCCCTATTACCCCGAGGATCTGAAGCATCCTACCTCTGCCGGTCTGCTCACCCGTTCTAAATCGGAGGCGAAAATCGGGAGTATCAGTGAAGGATATGGCCTGCCTTTTCGCTATGATGATTTCACCCGAATATTGTATGATCCGCTTGGGGACCGGCCGAGCCGGGACTCTGTCTATTCCGACTTCAAATATCCGAATCTTTGTGGAGGCATCACTGTTCACGAGCATCTTGGTGCTTTCCAGATGGATCGATACGGGAACAATGCGCTGATGCGCCTGAATGATTATCATAATTTCGAAGTGATCGAACTGCCTGGGCGCCCGGTGACTTATAGTGAGTTTACCTGGTCGTTTGAGAGCGATCTTTGGGGGGAGACCCGGATACGGAAACTGTTCCGCCGAATTCTGCTGCCCGGGCTGGATTATTGAATCTTTGTTTTCCGATTGACTGGTTGGGGGTCCGAGTGCCTGGAACGAAGATTGTTGATAATCGGATAAAATCTGGACCCATGGTTCGACATTTCGGCATTTTCCCTCTTTTTCGTTGCATCCTGTGCCGCCAGTTTGTCACAACCAGCAAATATATGCAGATTTTCCTTGGTTATGTTGCCTCTTTTGGAGTACTAACATCCTATGAGGCATCCCAGATCCAGAAATACCGCATCTTTTTTAACATATAGTGAACAAGAAATCCCCCATCTTCTTCAAGTGGCGGGATGAATTGCATAAAAAGTGCACAGCATAAAAAGAACACTTGTTCCTGAAGTGAGACCGTGGTATAATGGATTCAGTCGAAATAAATAAGAGG
>JAZNNY010000119.1:0-4475 GCA_045580505.1 Lentihominibacter sp. | reverse complement strand
GAGGAGATGACTTCTCACGGCTGGATGACTGCCGAGGATCTGTCGAATCTGGTAGCCATCGCGGAAATGACTCCGGGACCTCTGGGGATCAACTGCGCGACCTTCACGGGAACACAGACCGCCGGTTTTCTGGGCGGACTTATAGCGGTGCTGGGCGTTCTGACGCCTGCTTTTACACTGACTTTGGTCATCGCCATATTCTTTGAGAAATTCAAGGACAGCAGCGTCATGCGGCGCATCATGTTTGTCGTAAAACCGATCTGCATTGCCATGATCCTCAGCGTCATCGTGACACTGAGTTCGACGACTTATTTTGTAGAGGGAGCTGTTCAGCCCTTTTCCATTGGCATAGCGGCGCTTATGCTGTATCTTCTTATTAAGAGAAAGTGGTCGGTGCCGATGGTCATCATGAGTTCAGCGATGCTGGGCGTGATCTTCTACGGCGTTTTGCCGATAGTAAGAAGATAGAGAAGGCTTTGAACCTGTATTGCTGCGCCGCCACTGGTAATGGGAACAGAAAGGAAAGATAAATTGACCGGAACGGCGGAATGGATCGGAAAATGCGCCTATAACGCACTCATCGAAGAGGTGAATACAACTCCCAAGCCCGGGCTTGTGGATCTGTATTCCAACGGCGCACATACAGATATGGACGCAGAAACTTTCAGACGCAGCGCGGAAGCACTGCGCCCTTTTTTTGTGAAAATGGCGGGGGAAGGCCTCTCTTTTGACGGATCCGCGGAGGAACTTTTCATGGGCCTTCGAAGCGTGGGCATGGACGCGGAGCAGGCGATGTACGCCGCGACCGATGGAGTGAACACGCACAAGGGAGCGATCTTCACCTTCGGGATCTTCTGCGCGGCAGCGGGCCGATGCCTTAAAGAGCAGCGGGAGCTCACAGCACTGGGACTTCTTGAAATGGAACAGGAGATGACGGTGCGGGTGCTGACAGCGGAACTGGAAAAACTCAGAGGTAAGATCAGCGCAGCCGGTCAGGCAACCCACGGCGAGCGCAACCTCCACAGATACGGGACAGCGGGCTGCCGCGGGGAAGCCATAGAAGGCTACCCGGGCGTGTTCGGAATCGCGCTGCCGGTACTGCGTGCGGGGCTTTTAAGCGGTCGGGACTGGAACCGGGTCAAGCTGCAGGCGCTCCTGACTCTCATGGCCTATACAGAGGATTCCAACATCCTTTCACGTCAGAATCCGGCAGTGCTGGAAGCCGTACAGAAAGAAATGGTAGAACTCCTGCGCTGCGGCGGGGCTTACCGCAAAGATGCAATAAGACTTCTGGAGGAACTGGATGCGGACTACTCCCGGCGCGGCATCAGCGCAGGAGGCTGCGCGGACCTTCTTGCGGCTGCGATCTTTATTCTGGAACTGACAGAAGGGACAAATAACCGCCAATTGCTATAGTTGGGTTTGCAAATTGGCGTATAGTTGAATATACTTGAATATACGGCATCTGACAGATACACGGAACATGGCGGGCAACTGTGTTTTGACCCGTATCCGTAAGACGCGAACCAGATTTTGCAACATCTACATACAGTGAAGGAGAACATAATGCTGGAACTGAAGAATATCCGATTTGACGTTCAGGAGGGCACGAAGGAGATCGAGATCATCCGCGACGTCAGTTTCACTATTCCGGACAACAAGTTTGTTGTCATCACCGGTCCCAACGGCGGCGGCAAATCCACCCTGGCAAGGCTGATCGCCGGTATTGAGAAGCCCTCAGGCGGCACCATCCTGCTCGACGGCGAGGACATCACAGAGAAATCCATCACGGACCGCGCCCGCATGGGTATTTCCTATGCGATGCAGCAGCCCGTCCGCTTCAAGGGCATCCAGGTCCTTGACCTGCTCCGCCTCGCGGTCGGCAAAAGAGTGTCGGTGGCAGACGCGTGCCAGTATCTGTCCAGAGTCGGTCTGTGCGCCAAGGATTATATCAAGCGCGAAGTCAACGCAAGCCTCTCCGGCGGCGAACTCAAGAGGATCGAGATCGCGACCGTTCTGGCCCGCGGAACCAAGCTCTCCGTCTTTGACGAACCCGAGGCCGGCATCGACCTCTGGAGCTTCCAGAACCTGATCCAGGTATTCGAGCAGATGAGAGATTCCATCAAGGACAGCTCGATCCTGATCATCTCCCATCAGGAGAGGATCCTGGAGATCGCGGACGAGATCATCGTCGTCGCTGACGGAAAGATCGACCGCATGGGCCCTCGCGATGAGATCCTTCCTTCCCTGATCGGCACAACGTCGGCAGTGGGCACCTGCGCCCCTCTGGGAGGCAAGCCGATGCCTGTACCGTCCATTCCTGCTGAAGGAAGCATGAAGAAAGGAGGAGAAGCCTGATGGAATTCAAGAAAATGGATGAGATCCAGAAGAGGATCCTCATGGAAGTGGCTGACCTCCACTCGGTTCCGGAGGGAGCTTTCAATATCAGAAGCGACGGCCAGCTTGCCGGCCGCGCAAGTTCCGCCAATATCGAGATCGTCTCCAAGGAAGACGGCTCGGGCATTGACATCCACATCAAGGACGGCACGAAGAATGAAAGCGTGCACATTCCCGTCATCATGAGCAAGAGCGGCCTCCACGACGTGGTCTACAACGATTTCTACGTCGGCGAGGACTGTGACGTCATCATCGTTGCCGGCTGCGGCATCAGCAACTGCGGCGGCATGGATTCCGAGCATGACGGCATTCACCGCTTCTACGTCGGCAAGAACTCCAAGGTCCGCTATGTGGAGAAGCATTACGGCGAAGGCGACGGCACCGGCAAGAGGATCCTCAATCCGGTCACCGAAGTCTACATGGAGGAAGGCAGCAATGTCGAGATGGAGATGGTCCAGATCAAGGGTGTCGACTCCACTGACAGAAGCACAGTCGCGAAGGTTGCAGCCGGCGCGAGCCTTGTCGTCAAGGAGCGTCTGATGACTCATGGCGAGCAGTACGCCGCCAGCGCCTATACAGTGGACCTCGACGGCGACGGCTCCAGCGCGGATATCGTCTCCCGCTCCGTCGCGCGCGACAAGTCCTACCAGAAACTTGATCTTCGCATCAACGGCAACGCCGCCTGCAGCGGCCACACCGAGTGCGGCTCCATCATCATGGACGAGGGCCGCATCCTCGCTGTCCCGCAGCTTGAGGCCAACTGCACGGATTCCGCGCTGATCCACGAGGCGGCCATCGGCAAGATCGCCGGCGACCAGCTGATCAAGCTCATGACCCTGGGCCTTACCGAGAAGGAAGCGGAAGAGCAGATCGTCAACGGATTCCTCAAATAAAGAACAGGATAAGGGCTGCCGCTCTGCGGCGGCTCTTTTTTGATGCAAAACATTGCCGGGCGGACAGCATATATAGAATATTGTGTACAGTATCTGGAAAAAGGAGAAGTATTTTCAAATAAGACCAAAGGAATTTCAATGTTTTGGAACAATAAAAACACCTATAATGCTAAATGTAACAAGCGCGGGAGGCCCGCGCGAAAACCTTTAAGCAATATTCTAGGAGGATGAATATGTTTAAGAAAGTTATTGCTATCATGACAGCATCCGTTCTGGCAGCTTCCATTCTGGTTGGCTGTGGCGGAAGCACAGGCAAGCTCTTCTGCACCCGCAGAGCAGAAGACAGAGGAAGCAGCTCCCGCTGAGGCAGCAGAGCCCGCAGCAGAGGCAGCTGACGCAGCAGCAGCTACAGACGGCGACCTTGCAACCAAGAAAGTCGGCGTTTGCATCTATCAGTTCTCTGATAACTTCATGACCCTGTTCAGAGCAGAGCTCGAGAAATACCTCATTGAGAAGGGCTTCGCAAAAGAGAACATCACAATCGTTGATGGTGCTAATGACCAGGCTACACAGTCCGGCCAGATCGACAGCTTCATCGCTGACGGCGTTGATGTCCTGATCATCAACCCTGTTAACTCCTCTTCCGCAGATACAATTACCGATAAGGTAGTTGCAGCGAACATCCCGCTGGTTTACATCAACCGTGAGCCCAATGCAGATGAGCAGAAGAGATGGGCAGACAACAATTGGAACGTCTGCTACGTAGGATGCGATGCTCGTCAGTCCGGCACATACCAGGGCGAGATCATCGGCGACCTCGGCCTTGACGCTGTTGACTTCAACAAGAACGGCAAGATCGACTACATCATGATCAAGGGCGATCCCGAGAACGTTGACGCTCAGTATCGTACAGAGTTCTCTGTCAAGGCTCTGACAGACGCAGGCTTCGAAGTAAACAAGCTTGACGAGCAGGTTGGTATGTGGGATCAGGTTAAGGGCGCTGAGCTCGTAGCTAACTCCCTGTCCCAGTATGGCAACGACATTGAAGTTGTATTCTGCAACAACGACGCTATGGCACTTGGCGCTCTGCAGTCCATCCAGTCCGCAGGCCGCAAGGTTGGCACAGACATCTATCTGGTAGGCGTTGACGCTCTGACTGAGGTTGTTGAGTATGTTATCTCCGGC
>JAZNNY010000118.1:0-7930 GCA_045580505.1 Lentihominibacter sp. | reverse complement strand
TCGGTTCAAGTCGAGGCCTCTGATGAGGATCTGTATATCCCCGCCCTGGGACATGATTGGGGAGATTGGGAAGTTGCAAAAGAAGCTACAAGCAGCGAAAAAGGAGAGATGACCCGTATATGTAAGCGGGATGGGTGTGGTGAGCAGGATAGCGCTGCTATTCCTGTAGTAACACACATTCACAAATGCACCCATGTTCCGGCCAAAGACGCAGAAGACTGCCGAGAAACAGGACACATTGAATACTGGGTATGCGACCAGGGTGAAGATCCATGTTACAGTTATTTCTCCGATGCTGCCAACAAAAATGTTATTACGCTTGAGGAAACGTATACGACAGCCGGAGCGCATGACTTTGATGTGCCGCGTTATACAGAAGTCTGGTACGGGAATATGCTGGTCGTGACAGCTGTCAGAGAATGTAAAATAGATCCTTCTCATAGAGAAACAGAAATGGCGTATGCGGAGGTCGACTATCATGCCCCTACATGCACTGAAGGCGGATATCAGCATGTAAGTGTTGATTTTAAAAACAAAGCATTCAATTATGAAACTCGAGAAGAGTATCCTGCGCTCGGGCATGAGTGGGGAGAGGACGAAGAGGGCAAAGTTGTTCTTGAGCCGACATGTTCTGCCGCGGGTGTACGCGTATTGACCTGTAAACGCTGTGGAGAGACGAAGACAGAAGAGATTCCTGCTGATCCGGATGCTCATATTGTATTCACTGAGGAAGACGAAAGTACGAATTCTGCCACCTGTACGGAGGGAGGCCGCCAGACACAGTATGAGATCTGTTCTCTCTGCGACGAGGTGATAAAAACGAAAAGGATCAGCACGGAGCCTCTGGGTCATAAGTGGGGCGAAGTAACTTATCAATGGGCGGAAGACGATTCAGCCGTTACGGCGACTCACGTTTGCCAGCGTGATGAATGCAGCGAGAGCGAATCAGAGGCAACAGAGGCCGCGAGAACGATCCTCAGTCAGGGCACTTTTAAGGCAGATGGTATGATCCGCTGCGATGCCCAGTTCGAGGAAGAGGCGTTTGGAATACAGGAGAAGATCGTAACGATTCCGAAGATAACGGGATCCAAACTCTCTGCATCATCATATACCTACAACGGGAAACAGAAGAAACCATCAGTCTTTTTGACAGACTCAGAAGGCGGTAAGATCGCCGCTTCAAACTACAGTGTGACATACTCAAATAACACGAAAGCGGGAACTGCAACCGTGAAGGTCGCACTCAGGGGTGATTTCTACAACGGCACGAAGAATCTGACATTCAAAATCAACAAGGCTTCAAATCCTCTGAAGATCAAGGGGAAGACCGCGAAGGTCAATTACAAGAAACTGAAGAAAAAAGCACAGACCCTGACCGTCACCAAAGTGATCAAGTTCACGAAGAAGCTGAAGGATAAGAAGAACTATACGCTTGTTTCTGCAAAGAAAGGCAGTAAGTCCTTCAAGAAGTATTTCAAGATCAATAAGACCACCGGCAAGGTGACCATCAAGAAGAACAAGAAGATGAAGAAGGGCACCTACAAGGTAAAGGTCAAAGTCAGGGCGTCAGGGAATGCCAATTATCAGGCATCAGCAGTCATAAATGTAACATTTAAAGTCAGGGTTAAATGATGCTATTTCTGCGTTATCGTGGTAAACTACCTGTAACAAAGCAGATGTGATTTCAGCCGGAAAGATGTAACAGAGTATCTGCCGCATCTTTCCGGCTGTTTGTGTATGGGGAAGAACAAATGAAACACTTTACGGTAAGAATTTTGACCGCGGTTCTGCTCGCGGCGGTTCTGCTCGCGGGCGCCCAGGTATGCAGCGCCTGTTCCGGCGTCTACGTCGGACCGGAGGCCAGTGAGGACGGGTCGGTCATCCTGGCCAGATCCAACGACTCACGGGGCCTGCTGACCCATTACGTCAATGTGGTCCCGCGGGTAGAGGGCAAGGCCGGCAGGACCATGCCCATAGATAACGAGGGCACGGTTCAGATCGAGATTCCGGAGACCACATTCCAGTACACGGAGACGCCCTTCGCGGACAGCTTCCGGAAGGCGGCGGGGGTAAACCACGACGCGGCTGCCTGCACCAATGAGTATGGTGTGGCCATGACCATGTCGATCACCGCTTTTTCCGGTCAGGCCGCCATGGAGGCGGACCCCTGGGAGGAGCACGGGCTTACCGAGTTCACTGCGGATGATCTGGTGATCTGCCAGAGTAAGACTGCCCGGGAGGCGGTAGAACTTCTGACCTCGCTGATCGATCAGTACGGCAGCTCCGAGACCAACATCGCCCTCATCGCGGACCAGAAGGAGGCCTGGTATGTGGCCATGTACACCGGTCATCAGTACGCGGCGGTCAAACTTCCCGCGGATAAGGTGAGTGTATTCGGCAACGAGTTCGGACTGGAGTACCTGTCGGATTACGAGGAGTGCATCACATCGAAGGATTTGGAAAGCCTGCCCAAGGAAAAGGGCTTTGCGGTCTACGGCAAAAACGATGAACTGAATCTGTACGATACCTACACCGGAGAAGACCGGACCTACGATTATTCCCGCCTGCGGACCTGGATCGGACATCAGCTCCTGGCCCCGTCCCGCTTCAGCGAAGACTATGACATCAAGAAAATGTATCCGCTCTGCTTCACTCCTGATAAGAAGGTGAGCATCGAGGATGTCAGCAACATCTTCCGCAACCGCTACCAGGGAACGAAATATTCCCCGGACGAAACGGGCCGGCCGGACATCCGGGTCATCGGCTCGGAGACATCCTCCAGTGTCCATATGCTCCAGGTCTATCCCGATCTTCCGGCGGATATGGCCTGCGTCAGCTGGGTTTGCAGCGGGCCCGCGGTCTGCGGCGTCTTCGTACCGGTCTCCAACATGTCCACTTCGGTCTCCAAGTCCTACCGCAGGAATCAGCCGGCTGAGGAGTGGGGCAATATGGACACCGAAAACTACCCCTTCTACGCCTTCAAGAGCCTGACCACCCTGACCTCGGATCCGGACCACTATAAGCTCTACGGCGATCCCATCCGGGATTACTGGAAGTCCGCGGAGCAGGGGATGTTCGCTGGGATGCCGCAGGTTCTCGCAAAGGCAGGTCAGCTGAGGGATAAAGAAGCCGCAGCTGCATACCTGACCTCCTACTGCAACGACATGCAGGAGAGGGCCTTCGCCGACGCCAAGCAGATCCTGAACGACCTGCTGTGGAAACTTTCGGAGGAAAGCAACTCCATGCAGATGGGGGTCAACCCCGAGACGCATGAAGTCCTGAAAGAGAAGCGGCAGATCGAGCCCATGCAGATCAGCCTGGATCCTTCGGCCTATGCGCAGGTGCCGGATGAAACGGCAGTCAAGGGGGCGAAGGGAAGCTCCGGCAGCAGACATACCGCCTACCTGGTTATGGCCGGCATCGCGCTGCTGGATCTGATCGGCGCGGCAGTCGTTTTCGCATGGAGAAAAGAAAGAGAAGCCGGCAGGGAGTGATATTGACCGGCATCCGAATACTCGGGTATAATAAAGTGAAAATCATTGACAGGAGAAAGCATTAACCGGTGTGAACACAATGACTGAATATAACTACATAGACCTGCATTTGCATACGACGACATCAGACGGAACGGATTCGCCGGAGGAACTTCTGGAACACATCCGGGCCGCTGGCATTGACCTGTTTTCCATTTCGGATCACGATGCGGTCAAGGCCAGCCTGATCATGCCGGAACTGCTGGAGGAGGGCGATGCGGCTTTCATTCGGGGCGCGGAATTCTCCTGCAGAGACGCGCACGGTAAGTACCATATCCTCGGCTACGGATACGATCCGGAGAAGAAGGCGATCCTGGACCTTGTCGATCAGGGGCACGCCATCAGAATGGCCAAGACGGAAGCCAGAATCCGGTTCCTGCAGGATACCTACGATATGCGTTTTCCGGAGGAAGAGGTCGAGGAGCTGATCTCACTCGACAACCCGGGGAAACCGCACATCGCGAAGATGATGATCCGGCACGGATACGCGACCACCATCGGGGAGGCCATCGATAAATACATCAATGGGAAGAAGTTTCCGGACCTGTTTCTCGACCCGCAGGATGCCATCAGCGCGATTCTGCGTAGCGGAGGCATCCCGGTACTCGCCCATCCAACCTATGGGAGCGGCGATGAGCTGATCCTTGGGGAGGAGATGGACCTGCGGCTGCAGCGGCTGATCGCTTATGGGCTGCAGGGGGTAGAAGGGTTCTATTCCGGCTTTACGAAGAGGATTCGCGATCAGATATTGGGATTTGCGGACCAGTACGGGCTATATGTCACCGCGGGAAGTGACTACCATGGCGCTAACAAGCTGGTACAGATCGGTGAGACGGAACTTGATGAAGCGGAGCAGCAGCCGGAAGGACTCCGCAGATTCCTTCGCGACGTGGATATAATAAAGAAATAAGGAGAAACGAGCCATGGCGGATCAGAAAAAGTCACAGGCGGATGTCACTCTGCTGAATAACCTGCCGGCCCTGTACTTTTCGAAGGACGCGAATACCGGAAAGTACCTGGCCTGCAGCCAGTCGTTTGCGGAATATGCGCATAAGGAGAACCCGGAGGGAGTTGTCGGACTGACGGATTTTGATATTTTTGATCCGGTGACGGCCGCGCACTTCGTGGAGGATGACCGAATCTGCATCGAAATGGATGAACCGTACATCTTCTTTGAGGATGTACCTGATGCGGCCGGAAATCCCCGGCATTTCCAGACCACAAAGCAGAGCTTCATCGATGAGGATGGCAGACTCTGCACGCTTGGCCTTTGTGTTGATGTCACGCAGACCATGCGGAGCAAGACCGCCGAGTCGGAGCAGCAGTTAAAGATGATCACGGCGCTCTCTTCTGATTTCTGGAGCGTATACTATCTGGAACTGGACTGCAACTGGGGCGTCTGCTATCAATCGCATGCGGACATTGACAACGGGTTCAAGGTAGGGGAGGAGTTCCCCTATCTGGAGGCAGTCACAGCCTATGCGCAGCGATACATCACGGAACCTTACCTGGAGGAGTTTCTCGCCTTCATCCAGCCGGATGCCATCCGGGAGGGGCTGAAGGAGAACCGGGTGATCTCACACAGGTATATGGTGCGCCGCCACGGCAGGGAGACCTATGAGATGGTTCGCTTTGCCGGCGTGCGCCATCCGGAGGACAGAGATGATCATATCGTTCATGCCGTCAGCGCAGGCTTTGTCGATGTGGATGCGGAAACCAGACGGAATCTGCAGCAGGGGGAGGCGCTGAAGGATGCGCTCAAGGCTGCAGAGCAGGCCAATCTGGCCAAGACAGCCTTCCTATCAAATATGAGCCACGAGATCCGGACCCCGATGAACGCCATTATCGGTCTCAACAACATCGCCTTAAATGACATGGAAGTTCCCGATCAGACCAGGGAGTATCTCGAGAAGATCGGGACATCGGCCAATCATCTGCTGAACATCATCAACGACATTCTGGATATGTCCAGGATCGAATCCGGACGCATGGTCATAAAGAATGAAGAATTTTCCTTCTCCAAGGCGCTGGAACAGGTGAATACCATCATCAGCGGTCAGTGCAGGGACAAGGGCCTGCAGTACGAATGCCGGATCTGCGGTACGATCGATGACTTCTACATCGGCGATGACATGAAGCTGCGGCAGATCATGATCAACATTCTGGGCAACGCGGTCAAATTCACGCCGGAAGGCGGTAGCGTCACCTTTATCATCGAGGAGACCGCAAGGCTCGAGGACAAGGCCACGCTGCGCCTGATCGTGAAAGATACGGGCATCGGGATCAGCAGGGAGTACCTGCCGCACCTCTTCGAGGCATTTACCCAGGAAGACTCCTCAGCGACCAACCAGTACGGGAGCACGGGACTCGGTATGCCGATCACGAAGAGCATCGTTGAAATGATGAACGGACATATCGAGGTCAGCAGCGAGAAGGGGAAGGGAACCACCTTCACCGTAACGCTGACCCTGCAGAGATCAGACCGGACGGAAGACGACCGGGATGAGACGGGCGATCATCTGCATCCGAGCGAGATGAGCGTTCTCGTCATCGACGATGATCCCATCGCCTGCGAACACGCTCAGATCGTGCTGGGTCAGGCAGGGATAGCCTGCGAAACTGCGGGATCCGGGGAGGAAGGCATTGAGATGGTCAAGGTGCGCGCGGCAAGGCGTACGCCGTATGACCTGATTCTGGTCGACTAGAAGATGCCGGATATGGACGGCCTTGAAACGACGCGCCGAATTCGTGAGGTCGTAGACCAGAGCACGCCGATCATCATCCTCACATCCTACAATTGGGATGACATCGAAGAGGAGGCGAGAAAGGCCGGCGTCGACAGTTTTGTGCCGAAGCCCCTGTTCGCAGGAGCCGTGATCGACGAATTCAGAGAGGCGTTCGAGAAGAAGAATCGGCAGCTCCTGCGAGATACAGCGGACCTGAAAGGCAGGAAGATCCTGCTCGCAGAAGACATGGTCGTCAATGCGGAGATCATGGTCATGGTGCTCAGCATGCGGGAAATGGATGTGGATGTGGCCGAGAACGGAAGAATCGCGCTGGAAAAGTTCACAGCAAGTCCGGAAGGCTACTACGACGCCATTTTGATGGACATGCGTATGCCGGAGATGGACGGTCTGGAGGCAACGCAGCGCATCCGCGGCCTTAGCCGGCGGGATGCCGCGACCATTCCGATCATCGCCCTGACCGCCAATGCCTTTGACGAGGATGTACAAAGAAGCATGCAGGCAGGGCTCAACGCCCATCTCAGCAAACCGGTAGAGCCGGACATCTTATTTGAGACGCTGGAGAGCCTGATCACTTCTGATACTTATTGAGGATCCGGGAGACGGTGGACTGGTTCACCCCCAAGGCTTCCGCCGTTTTGTGGGTCGTCTTGTAAACTTCATATGCACGTTTCACCAGCTGTTCTTCCAGCTGGTGTTTCGCTTCTTTCAGGGGGATGATGTCCTCACAGTAGACGCTGCCGCGGTTTTCGCTCTCATCGCGGGATCCGTGAATCACCTCGAAGACCGTTTCACCGTGGATCACCGGTCCGTCGGTCATGATATAGGCGCTCTCAATGGTCTGGTTCAGCTCGATCAGGTTGCCCGGCCAGGAGTGGGAGGTGAGCTTGCCAAGCGCATCGCGGCTCAGGATCTTCTTCATTTTGTATTTGTCGTTGCATCTTGTAATGTAGGAATTGGCCAGGTGCGGAATGTCTTTGACGCGGTTTCTGAGCGGAGGAATGTTGACCGGAACAGTCGCCAGCCTGTAATAGAGGGGCTTCATGAACATGCCCGTCTCGCTGAGAGAGAGCAGATCCATGCCGGTCATGGCAAGGATGCGGGCGCTGCCACGGACCTCATGGGCTCCGCCGGCCCGTTTGAAGCGGCCGGTGTCGATGTATTCGAATAACTTAGCCTGCACCTTCGGCGGCATATAACTGATGTTGTTGAGGGCGAGGGTGCCGTCACCGGCCAGGTCCAGTTTGCCCTGGCGGATGGTCTTGGATAGCCCGTCCGAGGATTCGGTTTCTGCACCGAAGATCTCCCTTTCGAGGAACTCTGCGTCCGCGCTGGTACAGTTGACGACGATAAAGGGCTTATCCCTGCGGTTTCCGGTGTAGTGAACATAGCGCGCTGCAACGTGTTTTCCCGTGCCGGATTCCCCATAGATCAGAACGGGGATGTCCATGGAGGAAACGCGCTCCAGCGTAGCCCGTACCTTGATGCTGGCGGGATCGACTGTCTCGAACTGGATGTTCTTTGATAACTCCTGCTTAAGCTGCTGGATCTCCTGCTGCTGCTTCTGCAGGGTGTCCAGCAGGTCATTGACCGCTTCGATGTCCTGTGATGTGGTGATGACGAGGGAAATGTCGCCATGCTCATTGAAGATGG